>JAVQXV010000001.1:0-65555 GCA_033577755.1 Anaerolineales bacterium | reverse complement strand
CGAGTCAACAATGCGGGTGGTACCGCGGGAGAAACCTGCTCCCGTCCCGACAATGGGACGGGAGTTTTCGTTTGACAGATCATGTGATGACCGAACTGCTCTACCACACCGACGCCTATCTGCGCGAGTTCGATGCCGTGGTGACCGCCGTGGACGGCAACGCCATAGCGCTCGACCGCACCGCCTTCTATCCCGGCGGGGGCGGCCAGCCGCATGATATTGGCAGGTTGGAGGTTGCAGGTTATACGTTGAATGTGGTCAGGGTGCGCAAGGCGGGCGATACCGTCTGGCACGAGCTCGAAGGTGACCCGACGGGTTTACAAAGCCTGATGGGTTCGCGCGTGCGCGGCGCGCTTGACTGGCAGCGTCGCTATCAGCTGATGCGCACGCACACGGCCATGCACATCCTGTGCGGCGTCATCTTCCGCGACTACGGCGCGAGCGTGACCGGCGGCAACATGGAGCCGCTGCGCGGGCGGATGGACTTCGAGTTCGAGACGATGCGGCAGGAGCTTGTGCGCGAGATCGAAGAGAAGATCAACGCCGAGGTCGCTGCAGCGCGTGAAGTGCGGGTGAAGGTGCTGCCGCGCGCCGAGGCCTTCCAAATCCCTGACCTCATCCGCACCAAGATCAACCTGTTGCCCGAAGGCATCACCGAAGTGCGCATCGTCGAGATCGTCGGCCTCGACCTGCAGGCCGACGGCGGCACGCACGTTGCCAACACGCGCGAAGTCGGGCGCATTCGGATTGCGGATTACAAGAGCAAGGGCCGGATTAACAAGCGAATTGAAGTTGCCGTGGAGTAAAACCGGTACACGGATATCACGGAGAGGACAGATTTCACGGAAGGCTCTACTGAAAAAGGTCCTTTCTGAACCGCGAAGATGCCAAGAACGCTAAGGAAAACAAGGGCGAATATCCTTTGCGCTCTTCGCCGCGCTCTTCGCGGTGAGATCATAGTTTTTGCAGCGGAGCCACAGAAGGGATAGCACGGAAGAAAAAGATGGGGAAACTTTTATACGAAGACCTGACGTATCGAATCCGTGCTGTGCTATTCGAGGTCTATAACACGCTAGGGCCGGGCTTCCGCGAGGAGACTTACAAGATAGCAACGCTGGCAGAAATGCGTCGCCGTGGCATAAAAGCGATTCGTGAGATAGAGATAGAAATCAAGTTCAAAGGCGAAATAATCGACAAGTATCGGCTCGACATCGTCGTTGAGGACAAAGTCATTCTTGAATTAAAGGCCGCAGATGAATTACATCCGCCGCCACCGCGCCCAACTGTTTTCGTACTTGAAGGCTTCCGGGTTGCGGCTGGGTCTGTTAGTCAATTTTGGCTCTGATAAACTGGAAATCATTCGTGTCATCAACTAGTTCTTCTTCAGAGTCCGTGCAATCCGTCTCATCTGCGTAATCCGTGTACAGAAAGGCCATGCGAATGTTCCAACCCGTCCCTACCAATCCCAACTTCCCCGAGCTGGAGCGTGCCATCTTGCAGTGGTGGAAGGAGACCGATGCCTTCAACACTCTGCGCCGGTTGCGCGCCAACAGCGACAAAACCTGGTCGTTCATGGACGGCCCCATCACCGCCAACAACCCGATGGGCGTCCACCACGCCTGGGGCCGCACCTACAAAGACCTCTTCCAGCGCTACAAAGCCATGCGCGGCTACAACCAGCGCTGGCAGAACGGCTTCGACTGTCAGGGCCTGTGGGTGGAGGTCAACGTTGAGAAGGACCTGGGATTCAAGAGCAAGAAGGATATCGAAGAGTACGGCCTCGCCCCGTTCGTCATCCTGTGCAAGCAGCGCGTGCTCAACTTCGCCGCCGTGCAGACTGAGCAGTCCATCCGCCTGGGAATGTGGATGGACTGGAACGACCCGGAGATGCTGCGCTTTCTGCGCGACCGGCTCGGCGAAGACCCGAACGCGACGATCACGGTGGACGGGCCGCTCGGAAAAGTCACCGGCACGGTCGAGCAGATCGTCGGGCAGCTCGGCCTGCCGCACCTCGGCGGCTCGTATTTCACCTTCAGCGACAAGAACAACTACGACATCTGGCGCTTCCTCAAGACCTGCCATGAGCACGGCTGGCTGTACAAGGGCACCGATG
The DNA here is from genome assembly GCA_033577755.1 of Anaerolineales bacterium. Classification (GTDB taxonomy): domain Bacteria; phylum Chloroflexota; class Anaerolineae; order Anaerolineales; family UBA6663; genus JANWXR01. The sequence continues at coordinate 63,442 of JAVQXV010000001.1, read as the reverse complement.
TGATGCCCTGGTGCTGGCGCTGCGGCACCGGCATCAGCCAGCACGAAATCGTCACCGAAGGCTACGTCGAGAAGACCGACCCCGGCCTGACCGTGCGCTTTCCGCTCGCGGACCGCCCCGGCGAATCCCTGCTCGTGTGGACGACCACGCCATGGACCCTGACCTCCAATGTCGCCGCTGCCGTTGGGCCGGAACTCACCTACGTCAAAGTCAAACAGGGAGAGGAAATCTTCTATCTCTCGAAGGGCACGACGAAGATGCTCAAAGGCCCGTTCGAGGTGCTGGGTGAACTGAGCGGCAAAGAGATGGAGGGCTGGAAGTACCTCGGCCCGTTCGATGAGCTTCCCGCTAACCGGAATCCGGGCGGCTGGGCCGAGCCGGGCCTGCGGCGGCTGTTCGCCCACATCCCGGAGAGTGCCGCGCAAGCGCATCGCCTGATTCTTTGGGACGGGGTCGGCGAGGCGGAGGGCACCGGCATCGTCCACATCGCCCCCGGCTGCGGCGCGGAAGACTATCAACTTCACAAGCAGCACAACCTGCCCGTCGTCGCGCCGCTGGACGAAAACGGCGTGTACCTCGAAGGCTTCGGCTGGCTCACAGGCCGGCACGTCTCCGAGGTCACGGACGCCATCGTGGCCGACCTCAAGGAGAAGGGCCGCTTCTATCGCCTGGAGCCGTACACGCACCGCTACCCGCAGTGCTGGCGTTGCGCCACGCCGCTCGTCTTCCGGCTGGTGGACGAGTGGTACATCGGCATGGACGGCCTGCGCAAGCCGCTCATGGACATCACCAACCAGATCCGCTGGATTCCGGACTTCGGCAGGGACCGCGAGCTGGACTGGCTGCGCAACATGCACGACTGGATGATCTCCAAGAAGCGCTACTGGGGCCTGGCCCTGCCCATCTGGGAGTGCAAGAACTGCGGCCACTTCGACGTCATCGGTAGCCGGGAGGAATTGCAGGAGCGCGCCGTGGAGGGCTGGGAGAAGTTCGACGGCCACACCCCGCACCGCCCCTACATTGACGAAGTGAAGATCGCTTGCAGCAAGTGCGGGAGCAAGGTGAGCCGCATCGCCGATGTGGGCAACCCCTGGCTCGACGCCGGCATCGTCTCGTTCTCGACGCTGCGCTATGGCGAGGACATGGACTACTGGCGCAAATGGTTCCCGGCAGATTTCATCACCGAAAGCTTCCCCGGCCAGTTCCGTAACTGGTTCTACTCCCTGCTCACCATGGCCGCCGCGCTCGAAAACAAGCCGGCGACGCGCACCATCCTCGGCTTCGCCACGCTGCTGGGCGAGGACGGCCGCCCGATGCACAAATCATGGGGCAACGCCATCGAGTTCAACGAGGCCGCCGACAACATCGGCGCAGATGTAATGCGCTGGATGTTCTGTAGCCAGAAGTACGACGTGGACATCCTCTTCGGCTATCACGGCGCGAATGAAACCCGGCGGCGCTTCCTGCTGCCGCTGTGGAATGTGTATGCCTTCTTCGTAACCTACGCGCGGCTGGATGGCTGGTCCCCCGCTCCCAACGGGAAAGAGGTGAGGGGTGAAGGCGAGCAACGGTCGGAACTCGATCGCTGGATCCTCGCCCGCCTGCAACAGCTCATCGTGCAGGTCACCGAAGCGCTGGATGACTATCACGTTTACAAGGCGACGAAGCCGATCGAGACGTTCCTCGATGACCTGAGCAACTGGTACGTGCGCCGCTCGCGCCGCCGCTTCTGGAAGAGCGAGGCTGACGCCGACAAACAGGCCGCCTACGCAACCCTGTACGAAGTGCTGGTGACGCTGACGAAGCTGCTCGCGCCGATGACGCCGTTCATTACCGAGCACATGTACCAGAATCTGGTGCGTTCTGTAGAGACGCGCCGCAGCGCATCTTCACAAAGCGGCGTATCTCCCCAGAGCGTGCATCATTGCGACTGGCCTGTGGCAGACCCCGCGCTGCTCGACGAGGCGCTGCTGGCCGAGATGGAGGCCGCGCGCACTGTGGTGACGCTAGGCCATGCGGTGCGCGCCGCCTCTAATCTGAAGGTGCGCCAGCCGTTGAGCCGCGTGGTCGTTGTCGCCCCGCCGGAGCAGCGCGAGCGACTGCGGCGCAACGCCATCCTCATCACCGACGAGCTGAACGTCAAGACGCTGGAGTTCGCGCAAAACGAAGCCGAGCTGGTGACCTACCGGCTGCTGCCCGATAACCGCGCGCTCGGCCCCCGCTTCGGCCCGCTGTTCCCCAAAGTGCGCGCCGCCCTGGCCGCCGCCGACCCGAACGCCGCCGTGGCGACGCTGCGCTCCGGTCAGCCGTTGCGTTTGCAGGTTGAAGGCCAGGAGGTTGAACTCGTTTCCGGCGAGGTCATCATCACCCCGCAGCCGAAGTCCGGCTTTGCGGTGAAGGCTGAGGGCGAGTACGTGGTGGCGCTGGATACGACGGTGACGCCGGAGCTGCGCGCCGAGGGACTGGCCCGCGAGTTCGTGCGCCGCGTGCAAGACCTGCGCAAGACCGCCGGCTTCGACATCGCCGACCGCATCGTCACGCACTACCGCGCCAGCGAGGCGCTGGCTGCCGCCGTGGACAAATGGGCAGATTACATCAAGACCGAGACGTTGAGTGTGAGATTGGAGAGCGGAGATTGGCCAGACGGCGCGGCGACGGCGGAGGATAGTTTCGACGGCGAGACGCTGCGGCTGGGGCTGGTGAAGGTCAGCAAGGAAGAAGGTGGAGGTAAGAAGGCGGCCAGGCCAAAGGCGCGAATCGCAGTCGGTACGCGGGCAGGCAAGGCAGTTAGGAAGCCGGCGGCGAAGAAGGCCCCGACGAAAAAGAAGGTGGCGACCAAGCGAGCGCCGAAGGCCGCGAAAGCAAAGTCGAAGGCGGCGGCGAAAGCGAAGCCCGCACGCAGGCCGGTGAAGAAGGCCAGATAGAAACCGTATTCATTTGAATTTGCTGGAGGCGGTGGAAGGCTTTTTCGAGGTAGCCTCAGCTTCCGAAATCAAGCGGCGGTTGAAGAACGGTCATCTCTCTCAGCAATCAAGGGTGGCGCTGTGAAGGTCATGCTCCGGGCATCGTTGCTTCATTTACGGCATTTACGGCGCCTCCCACACCTGCACTGCGCCGTCGTTCAGCGCGGCGGCCAGTTGCCGGCCATCCGGCGAGAAGGCCACCGCCCACACGTTGCCGCCCTCCGGCCTAAGCACGGCCAGCTCGCGCCCGGTCGCCGTCTCCCACAGCCGCACCGTGCCATCACGCGACGCCGAAGCAATCAGCCGCCCATCCCGCGAGAACACGGCTTGATTCACTCCGCCGGCATGACCGGTAAGCGTGCGGCGCAGCTCGCCGGTGCGCGTGTCCCATACCTTCAACGCGCCGTCCCAGCCGGCTGAAACGAGCAGCGCGCCGTCGGGCGAGTAGGCCACGCTGCGGACCGTGTCCATGTGGCCGCGCAACGTGAAGAGCGTTCGGCCGCTCGCCGCGTCCCAGATGCGCACGGTTCGATCTGCCGAGGCCGAGGCCAACTGCCGGCCATCCGGCGAGTAGGCCACGCCCCACACCCAGTTCGTGTGGCCGGTGAACGTCTGCAAGGGTGCGCTGCGCAGGGACGAGGCCGTTGACCAGACCTTCACGCTGCCTTCGCTGCTGCCGGCGGCGACACGCGCGCCGTCGGGCGAGAAGGCCACGCTGGTGAGTTCGCCCGCGCCCGGCTCGCTCACGCGCTCATTCGTCTCTAAATACAAGGCGTACAGGTCATCCGAATCGAAGAGCGCCAGTCGCCCGTCCTTGGAGGCCGAGCCGACGGTCTTGCCATCGGGTGCGAGGGCGATCTGGTAAATCCAGCCACCCTGCTCGGCGGTGGGCGGCAGGTTGTACGGGTCCGGGTCCACCAGCGCGTCGAGGCGCACGGTGGCGTTGCCCGAGGCGATGAGGATTCGCCCATCGGCCCGAAACGCCACGCTGGTGGCCGGGGCAGGTCTGGCCCGAATGGCCAGCGACGCGAGGGGCTGCCCGGAAGTGCCATCAAGGACTCGAATCGAGCCATCATCGCGCACGTCCACTAGGCGGCCATCGCTCAGCACCCGTAGGCGTTGCGCTGCAAAGGTGGGGCCGAGGTTGCCGCTGTTTGCATCCGCAAAGGCGTAGGTGTCGGTCATCACCCGAATCAGCAGCCGGCCATCGGGCATGAACTGCGGCTCTGTTCCGGTGAGCGTGAAGCGGGCCTGCCGGCCGGGGAGGCCCCACACGCCGACTCGGTCTTCGCCGGATTGCACCACCAGGCCGGCGCTATCGGGCGAGAACTGGGGCGCATACCCGCCGGTCGCCAGCAGGCGTTCCCCCGTCTGCGCTGACCAGACGGACACCTGTGACTCCGTTGCGACGGCCAGCTTCTGTCCATCCGGCGAGAAGACGAGGCGAGTGGCATGGAATTCGCCGAGCGCAGCCTCGAATCTTTGCCGGGGCGGCGAGACTTCCCACAGGCGCAGCGTCCGCCCATCCGCCGTCGCCAGCAGCTGCCCGTCGGGAGAGAAAGCGGCCAATGGCTGCATCGTCGTCGAGGTGTTGGCCGGCGTCGGCCTGAACAACAGCCGGCCCGTCTCAACCTCCCACACCGCCACGCCGCTGAACGAAATCGCTGCCAGCCGGCTATCCGGCGAGAACACAACCGCCGTCGCCGGGAACCAGCGGTCGGGCCAGGTAATGAGCGGCTGGAGCGTTCGCAGGTCATAGAAGCGTGCGCTATTGCCTTGATGGATCACAAGCGTTTGCTCAGAAGGCGAGGGATAAGCCCACGTGCCCAGGTTGGGAAATACTCCCCATGGTACGCGGAGCAGGCCTCTGCGCTGCCCGGTGGCGACATCGAAGAACGTCGCGCCGAGCGGCACAGCATCCGCCGCCGAAGACGTCATCAGCGTGCGGCCGTCGTCTAGAAAGAAGACCCGAAGTGGTAGCGCCGAACCGGTGTCAATGTAATTCAGTGGCCGGAGGCCGGCAAGGTCATAGACATGCACGCCGTCCGGCTTGGCAACGGCGAGGCGCGCTTGGTCTTTGGAGAGAGCCACATACCAGATCGGGCCGGGGGGAAAGATGCCATCTGCGTATATCTCGCGGCTCGTGGGCGTGATTCGCCCCACCGGCCGCAGCTGCGCGGCATTCTCCGGCGCGATGGCGTTGGGCGCAACCGGCACGGTCGGCGCGATGCTCAACGTAGGAATAGCGGTCGGGGAGGGCAGAATGATGGGAGTAGGTGCAGGGTATCCGCCCGGTGGATAACCGCCCGGCGGGGAGGTGGGCAGAGGGGCGCTGACCGGGTAACCTGCGGGCGGTGAGGTCACCGTGGGCAGCGGCGCCGGGTCGGTCGGCGCGGCAGTTGCTGCGACGGTTGCCGCGGCGGTTGCCGCGACAGTTGCCGTGGCGCTTGCCGATGCGGGCAGCGCGTTTTCGGTGGCCACGGCCGGCAGCGTCGGCGCGGAGGTGGGAGGGACGGGCGTAGCCGTCGGCGAACCGCACGCCGCTGCAACTCCCAGCATCAGCGAGGCCAGCGTGAGTTTGAGAGTAAGCCGTCTCATCACAGGGGGCTGCCTGGTTGAGCGAAGGCTATGCTTTCGCTCAACCAGACTGCCTTCGCTCAACCGGCGCCTTCACTCCAATTGCAGGGTGCATTCCAGAGTATTGGCCGCTCCTTCGACTGCGGCCCACAGAAAACTGCGGGCCTCTGCTCAGGAAGCGGCCTAGTCGAAATCCAGGAAGGCACCCCAATTGTACCGGCCTTTGCGCGCTTCGCGCCTTCGCGGTTACACTTCGTATGCACGCAAAGATTGTCAGGGAACGTGCCGCCCCTTCGACTACCGCCTCGCTTCGCTCAGCGTCCGCTCAGGGTGCGGCTGATATGTTTTGCGTGCACACTGCACTTCATGAGTGCACTGAAAAAACGCACCGCAGAGAGAACAGGGAGAGCGCAGAGTACTTCCTTGATTATTTCTTTCTCCGCGTGCTCTGCAATCTCAGCGGTGAAACATCCTTTTTGTAGTGGACTCACTTCATCTCACAGCAAAGGAGTTTCAACATGAAGATCGGCATTGTCGGCAGCGGCTTTGTGGGGGCGACGGCGGCGTACGCGCTAGTCATGCGCGGCATCGGGCGCGAGATTGTGCTGGTGGACTTGAACACCGCCCGCGCGCAGGCCGAGGCCGACGACCTGTTCCACGCCGTGCCCTTCGCGCACCCGCTCGACGTGCGCGCCGGCGACTACCCCGACCTGGCCGGCTGCCGCGTCGTCATCCTCACCGCCGGCGTCAACCAGCAGCCGGGCGAGACGCGCCTGCAACTGCTCGAGCGCAACGCGGCAGTCTTTCGCTCTGTGGTGCCCAGCGTGCTGCAACACGCGCCTGAGGCCGTGCTGCTCGTGGCCACCAACCCCGTGGACGTGATGACGCACCTCACCGCGCACTACGCCGCGCCGTTCGGCGTGCCGAGCTATCGCGTCATCGGCTCCGGCACCACGCTGGATACCGCCCGCTTCCGCGCGCTGCTCGGCCGTCACCTCGGCGTAGACCCGCAGCACATCCACGCCTATGTGCTGGGCGAGCACGGCGACAGCGAGGTGCTGGCCTGGTCGGCGGCGATGGTGGGCGGCATCCCGCTGGCGGAGTATTGCCGCGAGACCGGCGTGACGGTGGACGAGACCGACCGGCAGCGGATTGACGAGGGCGTGCGCCGCGCGGCGTATCACATCATCGCCGGTAAACGGGCGACGTACTACGGCATCGGCAGCGCGCTGGCCCGCATCGTGCAGGCCATCCTCGGCGACCAGCGCGCGATACTGAGCGTGTGCACGCCGCTGGAGGAAGTCGCCGGCGTGCGCGACGTGACCGTCTCGGTGCCGCATCTGGTCGGCGGGCGCGGCATCCTCGGTACGCTCTCCTTGCCGCTCAACGCCGATGAGCAGGCCGCGCTAACCCGCAGCGCCGGCATCATCCGCGAAGCCATTGCAGCGCTTATCAAGGAATGAAGCGGAAAGCGGCCTGATATGAGTTCCGAAGAAATCTACAACTACCTCAAGGTGAGCGAAGACATCCTCACCGCCGGCCAGCCAACGGCGGAGCAGTTGCGCGCCGCGGCGAAGGAGGGCGTGGTCAACGTCATCAACCTCGCCACCGACAACCCGCCGCACTCGCCGGAGGACGAAGCCAGGCTGGCCCGCGCGCTCGGCCTGAACTACACTTTCACATCCCGGTGGCGTGAGACAATCCTAAAGAAAGCGACTTCGAGGCGACGCTGGCCGGCCTCCCGCCCGGCAAGACGCTCATCCACTGCGCGGCCAACTTCCGCGTGACGGCTTTCTATTCGCTTTACGCTCAGAAGCACCTGGGCTGGTCGGAGGCCAAGGCAGAAAAGTTCCGCGCCACCCTTTGGGCGGGCAGCCACTATCCGGTGTGGGAGGTCTTCATCGCCCGGATGCGACGAAGGATTGCGGAGGGTCAGGCGGGCAGCGCCGCCGATAAGCTCTAGAACAGCTTCGCCAGGTCAATCTTCTCGAAGACAACCAGCGCAAAACAACTCAGCAGCGCAACGTTGACGAAAAGCACCACCGAGATGATGAACAACTGTGCCGGGGTCAGGCCGAGGATACGCCCTCCGGCGCCGGCCGAGCCGGTGCGCGACAGGTTATAGACCCCGTACAGGTCGTCGTCGCGGTTGCTTTCCGGTTGGCGCAGGTTGTCGAACATCGCACAGCCCTCCAGTGATGACCTGGGCGGAAGTCTAGCCCGATTTGAGCGGACGTCAAACCGCACTCGCCGGACGCAGGTGCAAGTTGCCGGCCAGCACGCGCCGCACCTCGCCCGAGGGCAGGCGGAAGAGCAGCGCGCCGTCCGCCGCCACGTCTTCGGCCACGCCCGCCAGCGTCTCCGTCTCCAGCCGTAGCTCCGCCGGCTCGCCCAGCATCACCAGCCGCGCCCGCCAATCGGCGAACAGGGTCGGGAACGCCGCCTCGTCGCTCAATTGCCCATAGCGGGCCTCTAGCCGTAGCAGAATGGCGCGCAGCAGCCCGGCACGATCCACCTCGCGTCCGGCCTCGGCCTGCAGGCAGGTCGCCGGGAAGTCCACCTGCTCCGGCGCGGGCGCCCAGCTCACGTTCAGCCCGATGCCCAGCACCACGTACTCCAGCGCTTCGCCGCGCAGCGCCGATTCGGCCAGCAGACCGGCGAACTTCCTGCCGTTGAGCAACACGTCGTTGGGCCACTTGAGTCGCGGCTGCACTTCGGCGACTTGCTCCACCGCCTCGCACACGGCCACGCCAGCGAGCATGACCAGACGCGCGGCCTGTTCCGCAGTGAGCGCCGGTCGCAGCACCAGGCTGAAGGCCAGCGCGCTGTCGGGCGGCGTGAGCCAGGCACGCCCGCCCCGGCCCCGGCCCGCCGTCTGTTCCTCGGCCACGATCAGCAGGCCCTCCGGCGCGCCGTTCTCGGCCAGCAGCTTGGCCCGGTCGCTGGTCGAGCCGATCTGCTGATAGACGTAGAGCGGATGGCCGAACCGGCAGCCGTTGAGTTGATGGAGCAGCTCTTGCGCATGGAGCACGGAAGTATTTTACTCCATCCGCCGCCGAGTCTGTTACAATCCGCAACGTGGAACACCTCTGGTCTCCCTGGCGCATGACCTACCTGCAAAGCAACTCCCAGTCGCCGGCAACCGGCCTGCTCAAGAGCACCGGCTGCATCTTTTGCGATAAGCCGCGCGAGGAGCGCGACGCCGAGAATTTGATCGTTCGGCGGGGCCGCTACGCCTACGTCATCCTCAACCGGTATCCTTACAACAACGGTCACTTCATGGTGGTGCCGTACGCCCACACGCCCAGCCCCGAGCAGCTGGACACGCCCACGCTGACCGAGCTGATGCTGCTGCTCAACGAAGGGCTGGCGGCGCTGCGCACGCTCTATAATCCGCAGGCCTTCAACGTGGGCATGAACATCGGTGTGGCGGCGGGAGCCGGCATCGCCGAACATGTGCATTTACACGTCGTGCCGCGCTGGACGGGCGACACCAACTTCATGACCGTGGCCGCCAATACGCGCGTCATTCCCGAAGACCTGCGCGTGACCTGGCAGCGACTGAAGGAGGCTTGGCCGGAACGGAAAGAGTGAGGCGGTGCGGGTTGTTATGCCCTTTGTACTCAACGTGCCATACCCCCTCTGGTAGTCCGACAACTTCTGCGTGCGCACGGCTCACTTTGAAACCAGAGTTGAGTGCTCTGAAAAAACGGGGATTTTAGCCGGCGAAATGAAGTTTGAACGTGCCCTGATTGTAGTTGCTGCCTGAGCATGCACGCGAATTGCTCATCATTCTCCTTGCCTGCCCTGCGCCACGGCCACAGCGATGGCGTGCTCGTGGGTGTGGCTCAGGCTGATGGCCCACCGATTCAATCCCAACCGCGCGGCGCGTTCTCGCGCCGTCCCGTGCAGGCGCAGCTGCGGTTCGCGTTCCGGGCCGTTGACAATTTCAATATCCAGCCAGCCGACGGCGCCGATGCCACAGCCCAGCGCTTTGGCGACGGCCTCTTTAGCGGCAAAGCGCGCCGCCAGTGAGGCCGGCCGGCCGGCGCAATCTGCCCGTTCCTGCGCCGTGAAACAGCGCTGCAAAAAACGCTCACCGTGCCGCGTCAGCGCCGCCTCCACCCGCGCCACTTCGATCAGGTCAACGCCGGTGCGTAACATTCAGTCTTCAGCCATTAGTCTTCGGTCATCAGTCATGACTGATAACTGATGACTCCTCCGGCCCCGCCACCGCCAGCGCCATATTCTCCACATTCAGAAACTCGCGCGCGACCTCGAGGATGTCATCGCGGGTGACGCTGCGGATCAGATCGGGGTAACGTTGAACGTAGTCCAGGCCGAGGTCGAACAGCTCGATGGTGCTGAGGATGTTGGCGACTCCTTCGTTGGTCTCCAGCCGCAGAGGCAGGCGGCCGATGAACTGAGCCTGATTGTCGGCCAGCTCGGCGGGCGTGACTCTTTTGGTCGTCAACTTGCGTATCTCGGCCTGCATCAGCTCGATGGCGCGCGGGACGTTGGCGGGGTTGACGCCGGCGTAGGCGTACCAGGCGCCCGGGCCGAACCCGCCGCTCAGGCTGCTGGCGGCATAGTAGGCTAGGCCGTTTTTCTCACGCACCTGATGGCCGATGCGCCCGCCCATGCCGAAGACGCCCAGGATGTTGTTGGCCAACAGCGCGGCGAAGAAGCGCGGGTGCTTGCGCGCGGGGCCGGGCACGCCCAGGACGATATCGCTCTGTTGTTTGCCGGGCATCGGCACATGTCGGCGGGTCAGGCCGTTGAGCGGCTTAAGCGGCGGCAGCGGCGGCTGGTCGGTCTGCGCCGGGTTGCTCCAATCGCCGAAGTGTTTTTCGACCAGCGCCACGGCGGCTTCGGCGGGCAGCGCTCCCACTACGGTCACGACCATGCCGCGCGGCCCCCAGTGGTTGCGATGAAAGCGAACCAGGTCGTCGCGGGTGAGCGCCGCAATCGTCTCAGGGTAACCGGACTCTTCGATGCTGTACGGATGCTCGGGGTAAGCCAGCTCGTAGAAGGCCTGGCTGGCACGCGTGCGTGTGTCGTTGGCTTCGATCTGGAGCCGGGTGATGATTTGCCCGCGCAGGCGCTCGATCTCGTCTTCCGGGAATGTCGGGCGGCGCAGCGCGTCGGCGGCCAGTCCGAGGATGAGGTCGAGGTCTTCGGCCAGGCACTTGGCATAGAAGCCGGAGGTGTGTGTGCCGCCGGAGACGCTCAGGCTGGCGCCGACGGATTCGATCTGCTCATAAATCTCTTCGAAGGAATGATACTCGGTGCCGCGCATCAGGGCCGCAGCGGTGAAGTCTGCGAGGCCGGCCTGCTCTCGCCCGTGCCAAAGCGCGCCCACGCGCAGGTCGGCATCCACTACGATGGACGGGCTGGTGAAGTTCTCGCGCGCCAGCACGACGATGCCGTTGTTCAGCACACGGCGGGTGATGTTCTCGGGGCCGGGAATAGAAGGGGGAGCGGCTTTCGTTTTGGATTGAACTTTGGGCATTCCAAAGGAAGAAGGAAGAAGGAAGAAGTCGGTTTTCATCCGCTTCCTCCAGCTTCTCTCTTGCTCCTTTCTATTTTTGTTCGGGCGTAAAGTAACCGACGGTGCGGTTGGTCGGCGCGAAGTATTTTTGCGCGACGCGCTGGATGTCGGTCACGGTGACGGCCTCCAAGCGGGGCAGGTAGTTCTCGAACCAGGTGTAATCCTGCAATATCTCACTAAAGCCCAGCCAGAAGCCCTGGTTGGTGACGCTCTCCGCGCCGTAGGCGAACAGCGCCTTGGCCTGCTTGATGGCTTTGTGAAGTTCGGCCTCGCTCACCGGTTCACTGCGCACGCGCTCGATCTCGGCGTTGAGGGCCTGCTCCACGGCTTGTGGCGTTTGCCCGGCGCGCACCGTTGCATAGAACGTGTACAGATACGGATCCACAGTCGGCGCGAAGTTGCCGCCCACGCTGGCGGCCAGGCCGGTTTGTACCAGCGCCCGGTACAGCCGCGATGAGCGATTGCTGGTTCCGCCGCTGCCGAAGACGTTGAAGGACGAGGCCCCGGCCAGGATGCTGTCGAGCGCAACCATGGGGAAGAAGTCTGGGTCGGTGGCTGCGGGCGCGTGGTAGGCGATTTGCACGTAGGCCGTTTCGCCCTCGCCGCTCAGGCTGATGCGGCGCTCACCCCGCTGCTCCGGCTCAGGCCGCGGGCGTAGCTCCGGTAGCGCCACCGGTTTATACCTGCCGAAGAGCTGCTCGATGCGTGCCAGCATCTGCCTCCGGTCGAAATCCCCTACCGCGACGGCGATGGCGTTGTTGGGTGCATAGTAACGCCGGTAGTGATTGTACAAGTCATCGCGCGTCATCGTGCGCAGGTCGGCCAGATCGCCAATGACTTCGTGATGGTAGGGGTGGACGCGGAACGCGGCGCTTTGTACCTCTTCGCTCAGGCGGAAGGTCGGCTCGTTCTCATACATCTGCCGCTCGGAGATGATGACGGTGCGCTCTGACTCGACCTCTTTGGGCGGGAACAGCGCCCGGCGCATCCGGTCGGCCTCCAGTTGCAGGGCGAAGTCAATCTTGTCGGCGGGCAGGGTCTCGAAGTAAGCCGTGTAATCCATCCAGGTCATGGCGTTGCGCACGCCGCCGTCGCGGGCGATTTGCCGGTCGGCGAGGTTGCCGGGGAACTTCCGCGTGCCCTTGAACAACATGTGCTCCACCCAATGGCTGACGCCGGTGGTGCCCGGCCTCTCATGCCGTGAGCCGACACGATACCACAGCCACCACGAGATGACCGGCGCGACATGAACTTCCTTAAGCAGGACGGTCAGACCGTTTTTGAGTTTGGTCTTGAAGACAGCGTTCGACTTTCGCATGCCTCCTCGCTTTGGTCCACAAACCGGGTAAAAAGCCGCCGGGTCGGCACGGCAGGAGGGAAAGGAAAACTGAAGAAGGAAAATGTTCGATGTTCCCCTGCCGGCCTTCACTTTCTACGTTTCCGATCCCGGCTCGGCTCCATTATAAAAGCAATCGGCGGGCGTTGCCGATCACCGACTGTGTGCACGCAAAGGTTGCCAGGGAAGGTGCCGCCCCTTCAACTGCCGCTTCAGCTTCGCTCAGCGTTCGTTCAAGGTGTGGCTAACATGTTTTGCGTGCACACCTTTGAGACCACTGCAAAAAGGATGTTTCACCGCTGAGATCGCAGGGCACGCGGAGAGAATGAAGGAAGAATTCTGCGCTCTCCATGTTCTCCGCGATGCGTTTTTTTCAGTGCACTCACCTTTGCAAAAACTCTCGCCGAGGCCTACAGGCCGCGGCTGCCGTTGAGGCCGCGGCCCATGCCGCGATACTTGAAGCCCAGTGCCGCCATCTGCTCCGGCTCGTACACATTGCGTCCGTCCACCATGACGGGCTGCCGCATCACACTCTTGATGCGCGCCAGGTCTAATTGTTTGAACTCGTTCCACTCTGTGCAAACGACAAGCGCATCCGCGCCCTCGGCCACTTCGTAGGCGCTGGCGCACAGCTTGACACCCGGCATCACACGCTCAGCTGTGTGCCTCGCCACCGGGTCGTAGCCTCTGACGATGCCGCCTTCGGCCTGCACGGCGCGGGCGATCTCCACCGAGGGCGCCTCGCGCATGTCATCGGTGTTCGGCTTGAAGGCCAGGCCGAGCAGGCCGATGTGCTTGCCCTTGAGCGTGCCGAGCATTTCGCGTAGCTTGAGCACCACCTGCCGCCGCTGATACTTGTTGATGTCCATGACGGCCTGCAACAGTTGCGGATGTTTGCCCTGCACCATTGCCATGTAGGCCAGTGCCTTCACGTCCTTCGGGAAGCACGAGCCGCCCCACCCCAGGCCGGCGTTGAGGAACTGCTTGCCGATGCGCGGGTCGTAGCCCATGCCGGCGGCCACTTCCTTCACATCGGCGCCCAGCGCCTCACAGATGTTGGCGATCTCGTTGATGAAGGAGATTTTGGTCGCCAGGAAGGCGTTGGAGGCGTACTTAATCATCTCCGCCGTGCGAAGGTCGGTGATGACGATGGGCGCGCGCAGCGGCAGGTGCAGGTCGGCCACCTTGTTGGCGGCCTCGCGGTCGGTGGAGCCGAGGACGATGCGGGCCGGGTTCATGAAGTCGGCCAGCGCCGAGCCTTCGGCCAGAAATTCGGGGCAGGAGACCACGCTGAAGGGAATAGGCCGGGGCTGCTTGGCACGCACGATGTCCGCCACCCAGTCGCCGGTGCCCACCGGCACGGTGGACTTGTTGACGATGATGAGCGGCTGGTGCATGTGCTCGGCGATGGACTCGGCGGCGGCGCGCACGTACTTCAGGTCGGCCTCGCCGTCCACGCCCTCCGGTGTGCCGACGGCGATAAAGGCGAACTCGGCCTTTTCCAGCGCTTCGGCGTACGAGGTGGTGAAGCTCAGCCGCCCGGCGGCCACGTTGCGCTTCACCATCTCCTCCAGGCCCGGTTCGTAAATCGGCAGAATGCCCTTCTTGAGGTTTTCAATGCGCTCTTCGCTGATGTCGAGCGCAATCACATTATTGCCCAGGTCGGCGAAGCAGGTGCCGGTCACCAGCCCCACATAGCCTGCCCCAATGACACAGATGTTTTTCACAGGTCCACTCCTCTACAAGGTGATCATTTCGGTTTGATTCTGGCGAACCTGCGTAAACACGCCATAGAGCGGAGGTCTCATCACCTTACTGACCACATGACCATCCAACTACTCGACCATCTGACCAGCCGACTACTCGACCACTCGACTACCTGACTATGCCCACCCCCGTTGCTCCAGCTCGTCCTCGTTGAAGCCGAAAAAGTGGCCGAGTTCATGAATGAGGGTGACACGGATTTCATGACGCAGCTCATCTTCATTCCGGCTGGCGGCAAGCAGCGGCAGGTAGTACAGCGTGATTCGGTCGGGCTGCAGGCGGAAGTCGTCCGCGCCCCGCTCCACCAGCGGCACGCCCTCGTACAGGCCGAGCAGGTCAGGGTCGTCGTTGGGTGGGCGGTCGGCGATGTCCAACATCACCGTGGCCGCCTCGGCGCGCAGGTCGTCCGGCAATTTCGCCATCACCTCCTCGGCGATGTCGAAGACCAGTTCTTCGAAGCGTTCGCGGGAGAGACGCATCGAGGCGATTGTAGCCGGAGTGTATAATGGTGCGCAAACCCGGCGAAAGTAATTTTTTGCCATGAGCCATAGTGAAGCCAATTGGACTGACCCTAAGCCTCTTTCCCTGGTAAAGCAGGCGGCTCTGATCGGGTTAGGTACACTGGCGCTGGGGTTGGCCGTACTGGGCATTTTCCTGCCCGGCCTGCCGACCACGCCATTCCTGTTGCTGGCCGCTGGCTGTTACGTGCGCAGCTCCGACCGGTTGTACCGCTGGATGCTAACGCGCCCATGGCTGCAACCTTATCTCCGCACGGCCTTTGAGTTCAAGGCCAAACGGGCGCTGCCACTTAAGGTGAAGCTGTTGGCGTTGAGCGTGGCCTGGGCTTCCTACCTGTTTACGTTTTATAGTGAGGCTTCACTCGCTGCCCAGATCAGCGTGGCGGCCCTGGCCGTGGCCGCCACGGTCGTGATGACCGTCGTCATTCGAACCGAAAAAAGCAGCTGACAGGGCTGGCGCCTCCTCCTGATGCAGCAGCGCTGCTTAGGCGCCGAGCAGCTCGGTCAAATCCAGATACAGGAACAGCACAATGGCGCTGCCGGCGACCAGACTCAACGCCAGATAACGCCGGCGCCAGCGGCTGTGCCACAGCCGCTTCAGGTTGAAGAGCATCACTCCCAGGGCGAACAGGCTGATGGTGGCGCTGAGCCAGAGAGAGACCGCGCTGCTCAAGCCTATCAGCGGCAGGATGAACGGCAGGAGCACGTACTGCGCGGTGCAGCGCAGCGCCGCCCATAGCATCACACCGCCGACGACGGCGTCGTTCTTGAGTTCCGCCCGGGTCGTTTCGTTGAGAGATGTTTCGGAATTGATCACGTTCTGGTTACTCCGGGATTGTATAGCCTGCGGCCAGACCAACGCTCCGCAGCGAAAGGATTTTACCGCTCCCAAGCGGATAGCTGTAGCCTTTTCAGGCAAGGTGTGCACGCAAAGGTTGTCAGGAACGTGCCGCCCCTTCGACTGCCGCTTCGGCTTCGCTCAGCGTCCGCTCAGGGTGCGGCTGACATGTTTTGCGTGCACACCAGGTAAGGGCGGAGCGAAGGTAGTAGCCTCTCTGTGAAAGACTTGTGGCATCAGGAGTCCTAGCCATGACGCTGCTTGCCGACCTGCAACAAATCCTCCCCGCCGACCGTCTCTCCGCCACACAGGCCGACCGTGCTCAACACTCCAAAGACCAATCCGCTCACCACGCCGTCCTCCCCGATGTCGTGGTCTGGCCGGAGTCCACCGCCGAAGTCAGCGCCGTGTTGAAGTACGCGAACGCGCGCGGCGTGCCGGTCACGGCCTGGGGCGCGGGCTCCAGCCTGGAAGGCAACCCGATCCCGGTGCGTGGCGGCATCGTGCTCGACTTCACCCGCATGAACCGCATCCTCGCCATTCACGCCGCCGACTTTCAGGTGACGGTGCAGCCGGGCCTGTTCTACAAAGACATGAACCGGGAATTGGCAAAGCACGGCCTGTTTTTTCCGCCCGACCCCGGCGCCAACGCCAGCCTCGGCGGGATGCTGGCGAATAACGCCGCCGGCACACGCACGGTGAAGTACGGTGCGACGCGCGACAACGTGCTTGCGCTGGAGGTGGTGCTGGCGAGCGGCGAAGTGATCCGCACCGGCTCGCGCTCGGTGAAGCAGTCCTCCGGCTATGACCTGACGCATCTGTTTGTCGGCTCCGAGGGGACGTTGGGCCTCATCACCGAAGCAACGCTCAAGCTCTACCCCCTGCCCGAACATTTCAGCGCGGCAACGGCCGCTTTCCCCACCGTAAAACAGGCCGCCGACGTGGTATATGAGGTCATCGGCGCGGGGTTGGAACCGAGCGCGCTGGAGCTGTTGGATGCGACTGCCGTGGAGATTATCAACGCTGCCTCCGGTTTCAACCTGCCGGTTGCGCCGAATCTGTTTCTGGAGTTTACCGGCGCCGGCGCGACGGCGCTGGAGGAGCGGATGGCGGCGGTAGCGGACATCTGCCGCTCACACGGCTGTCTGAGCTTTCGGGCCGGCATAGGTCGTGACGAGCGCGCCCGTTTATGGGAGGCGCGCCATCACGCCTTCGAGGCGCATTTGCGTTACTTCCCCGGCCAGGACTACATCGTCACCGATTTTGCCGTACCCATCTCGCAGTACCCGGCGCTGGTGGCCTACGCTTCCGATACGATGGCGCAGCTGGGTTTCAAGGGCAGCATCATTAGCCATGCGGGAGACGGCAACGCGCATGTTGCCGTCTTTTATCCGCCGGACGATGCAGCCCTGTACGAGCGCGTGCAGGATTTCAATGCGCGGCTGGTGCGGCGCGCCATCGAGCTGGGCGGCACCTCCACCGGCGAGCACGGCGTGGGCTTGGGCAAGCAGAAGTTCATGGAGTTGGAGCACGGCCCCGGCGCGCTGAACGTGATGCGCCAGATCAAGCGGCTGCTCGATCCCAACAACATTCTCAACCCCGGCAAGGTGCTGGCGCTGGAGTAGCGGCGCGGGCGCCGCCCGGCGAGGCGCAGCCCGCATCAGGCCGCCGCCGGCGCGCCCCACGCAGAGGCTCCCCCGGCGGGGTTGAGGATTTGCCGGCACTGTGAATTGGCACAGCCGGGACAATGCAAGCGGTATTGGCGCGAACAGATTTCACCGTTCCGGAGATGGCTATAGACAATATCGGCCAATGCGCGCTGAAATCCCTCATCGCCGTTGAGTGCAGGGGCGCGCTTGAAATGGGTGATGCCCACCCTATGCGCCAGTTCCCCGTATTCCCGGTCAATTTCTGATAGCGTCTCGATGTGATCGCTGGTGAACGCAATCGGGACGACCAGGACGTGCTTGTGGCCGCGCGCTCCCAGTCGCGCAATCATCGTTTCCGTGGAAGGCCCCAGCCACTGCACCGGCCCCACCGATGACTGGTAGGACAGCAGATAGCGATGCGAGAAGCCGAGCTGCTCCATCACCGCCTGTACGCTCGCGCCGATCTCTGCCGGATAGGGATCGCCGCGGTTGATGATGCTGAGCGGCAGTGAATGTGCGCTGAACAGCAGCACCACTTCGTCGCGGACGTCCTCCGCGTATTGCGCCAGCCCGGCCCGAACGGCGCGCGCCATGGCGGCAATGAAGCCGGGATGGTTGTGCCAGCGGTCAATTACGCTCCAACGAAAGGCGTTCTCCAGACCAAGGCGCTGGGCAGCGCGCCAAAGTTCATTCAGGCTTGAGCCGGTGGTAGCGCAGGAGAAGTGAGGATATTGTGTGAATGCGACGGCGCGCTGCACGCCGTCGGCCTGCATTCGGCGCAGCGCGTCTTCGCTGTACGGCTCGACGTAGCGAAACGCCACATAGAACTGGTGGGGTGCAGTCTCGGGCGAGAGCCGATCGAGCCAGGCCACCAGGCCGCGTCCCTGGATTTCCGTCCAATGTAGCAGGGGCGAACCGCCGCCGATGGCGCGATAGTTTTCCTGCACCCGCCGGGTGCGCAGGCGGGCGAGGAGTGGACCGAGCACGCTCTGAGCAGGCAGCGGGATGATTTCACGGTCGGCAAACAGGTTGCGCAGGAAGGGGCCGACCGCTTGCAGATTCTGTGGCCCGCCCAGGTTGAGCATGACGATGGCGGTTTTGACTTTCATGGCAGCACACTCACGCGTTGGGTGACATCTGCCGGGCCGGCGCAGGTGAAGCAGCTCCCTGTGGTTGAGGACGGGCGGCCAGCATGAAGCCGGCAAACATCAGCGTCGCAGCAAATAGCTCACCCAGGTAGAGCAGCGAGCCATAGCCCAGGCGCGTGAGGGTTCCGGTAAGGCCGACGGAGAAAGCGCCGGCCGCGATGAGCACGTTGGCGATGACGCGGCTGGGCAGCGCGCGCTTGCGCCAGAGAAGATACGCCGACCAAAGCGCTCCGCCGCCCAGCGTGATCAGGCCGTAGATGTTGAAAAAGGGCGTCGTCAGCCGCACCGTCGCGCCAGCCTCAATAGGAGGCATGATGGTGCGGTATTGCTCGCTGATGGGATGTGCGGGTATGAAGCGCGAAGCGTCCAGCTTGGGCATCACCTGCAGCATCAGCGCAGTCGTGATGAGGCTGCCGAGGATAAGGACTGCGGTAAGCGCATGCGCCCAGCGTTTATGGAGGAGAAGATACACCGTTCCCTGACCGATCCAGCCGGCAGTGAGCGCCGCGCCGAACAGATACCAAGTGAAGAACATCCAGGGGTTCCAGGCCAGGGCGAGATATGCCTCGGCAAACGTGGCCACGCCGAACATTGCCAGACCGAGGCCCCAGAAGAGAAGATGCAGCGTCCGGCGTTTGAGATAACGCCGAATCACAATCACAGTAAAAGCAAACATGATGATGGAAGCAAGAAAGGGCAGGATGAAATTCAGAGGCATGCAGACTGCTCCAGCGAAAGGGGATTAGCGATGCAGCGCGAAGCTGGGCAAAGTCCCGGCGGCAATGAAGACGAATTTCATTGCAACCATCGCCGGCATAACCGTGCAGAGGCGACGGTGTTGCAACGTTGGGCTAGGCCGTCCGTTTTGTTACAAGCAAATTGGGGCACGGTGCTACCCTGGCCGCTCGGCCTGCTCGTGCGCCTCCACCACAGCAATCAGCACCGCGTTCGTAAACGCCGAGAGACGATGATGCATACGCGCCCACTCACGAGGGATGCGCTGCCCGATGGCCTGATACACATCCACCACGCTGTCGTAAAGAAAGTCGCGGAAATACTGATACATGCGCACCTTCTCGGTCAGCGATAAACCGGCGGCGCGTCCCAGCCGCTCGTACTCCCGGCCGATCTCCACGCCTTCGGCTAAGGCGGCCTCGCTCTCATCATCGAGATAGCGCAGCAGTGCACTCAACAAGCGCCGGCCCGCCTCGCGGAAAGCGTGCCGCCGTGGTTCGTCGAGCCGCCGGTACCAGTCAGCCTGCCTCAGCCGTCCCTCGGCCAACTGCATCCGCGTCCGGCCCAGCGCATGCTGAACAACGAGCTGCCCGGATAACGGGCGAGCTTCGCTGCGCACTGCGGCTAGGGCTTCAATATCCGCGCGCCGGAAGCGCCGGTGGCGACCGTTGGTGCGATGCGCCGGCACATCACCTCGGTCCGCCCAGAGACGCAGCGTGGAAGGATGGACACCCAAAAGCGCTGCCGCTTCACTCAGACCCAGCCAATCGCTGTGTGTTTCCGAACTCACTCCGTAATCTCCCAGAATGTACTTAACACCTGCCGGTTCGTCTATGTAGGTTTGTGTAGATTTTAGTAGGGCCGCTGACCGGGCTTTGCGTTCGTGTGCTAGCATGCGCTTGTGGCACCTTCATAACTCTCTGGCAATGAGTTGATTTGAAATGGCATGGGTACGGCATTCCGGAGAACAGGAAGATTTGCAAGCGGAGAACCCGGAATGAGCGGATGTGCCCGGAAACCGCTTTTTTGTTACTGACGGTGGTCTGCGGCCTGAAGAAAACCCGTCATCGCCTGGCGGAATACCTTCAATCTCGTTTGGCCTTCATCTCGGCGATGTTCAATGTGCTCCTGGATTTATTCCACTCTCTCCATCCACACGCACACGCCATGCCTCACCAGATGTCCATTGCCGAGTTCACTCTCTAAAAACCAGCATCAAAGGTTACTATCCCGATGAGGGTGCCGTCGCCGGCAGGATAGAGAGTGCTGAGGAGCCGATGCTCGGTAGCCCAGCGCCGGATGAAGGCGCGCATGGCCAGCGTTTCCGGCTCTTCGTTCTTGGCGTCAACGATGGCGCCGTGCCGGAAGGCGTTGTGCGCGGCGATAACGCCCCCCGGCCGCACGTTCGCCAGCGCCCAGTTGAGATAGGCATCGTAGCCGCTCTTCTCGGCATCAATGAAGCAGAAGTCGAACGGGCCTTCAGCGGACAAGGTGGGCAGCAGTTCATGCGCATCGCCCAATCGGAGTTCGACCCGGTCGCTCAGGCCGGCCAGCGCAAAGTGCTCGCAGGCGACTTCGGCGTGATGCGGCTCTTTCTCCAGCGTGATCAGCCTGCCGCCCGGCAGCAGGCCCCGCGCGATCCACACACCGCTGTAACCGCCCAGCGTCCCAATCTCCACCGCCAGGCGTGCGCCGCAGGCCCGAGCCAGAAATTGAAGAAAGCGACCCTCCTCTGGCCGAATGGTGATGGCCGGTAGGCCGCGTTTGGGGATGTTATCGTAGATGTGCTGAAGGACTGCGTCATGCGGAGCGAAAAGTTCGGTGAAGTAGTGGGCGTGGGCGTCGTCGTAAAAGGTCGGCATGTGCCTGATTATACGCATAACCGCGCGCGTTACCCACGTAAGCGCTTGAGCATCAACATCATAATGACGCTTGGGAAGAGCAGGCGCTCCTCGGCCTCGCTCAACTTGCCGGTTTTGTGGAGTGTGAACTGCTTCCCTTACACTTAAAGAAGCACTGTAACAACCCACTTTGAAATGTCTCAAGGGCAATATGCGCGCCGGGAAAACCGGTAACAAAGCGAGGAGGTGGAAAGGCAGCGCTTCAACCGGCGGGGGCCGAGTTGAAAGCGGCCCAGTTCGCGTTGCAGACCGGGATCAATTCGCCGGCGCATCGCTTCTTCTCGCGCTAAAACCTGCTCGCCCGGCTCATGGCACCGGAGCTTAGCGATGACTACCGCTTTGGCTTCGCTCAGCGTCCGCTCAGGGTACCTGTCGCGCAGGACATCCTGAGCATGGCTTCGCGAAGCGAAGCCTCCGCAGGACGAAGGGGTGGCCGGTTTCCTGACAACCTTTGCGTGCACACCATTTTTTGCAATGGACTCTGCCGCGTGCTAGAATGCTTGTGCTATGGAAGCCATTCCGCTCGATCGGCGCGCGCTGTTGGTCTATAACCGCCTCCGCCCGATGTACCTCTTCAAGAGCCTGTCGGACATGGAGCTGGCCGAACTGACGCGCCTGTTTGAACGTGAAACGCCTGACCCTGTCGTCCCCATCTGCATCGAAGGCGAAACCGGCAAGTGGTTCTACGTGGTGGACAAGGGCAAGGTACGTCTTTCCTGGTCACAGGGCCGCCGTGATGTGATTCTGGAGCCGGGCGATTTTTTCGGTGCGGAGGCTCTGCTGGAAGACGGCCTGCATCCTTACACCGCCAATGCGATAGGTAAGGACGTGTCCCTGCTGCGCCTGAGCGGCGAAGAGTTGAAGAAGCTGGCCGAGCAGCAGCCATATGTGCGCGAGGGTCTGCGCCTGATGACCGAGACACGCCGGTGGTTGCAGAGCCGTCCCTGGGAGTGGATTGCTCCGAACGAGTCGGTTGCCCTGATTATCCGTCGCCATGATTGGGTTTTATGGCAACGGCAACTGCTACCCGGCGCAGTGCTGCTGTTCATCCTACTGGGTGCGGCACCGGCCTGGTACCTGGGGTTGGGTTTTCTCATCGGCCCCCTGCTGTTTCTGGCCGCCCTGACCGTTGCCTGGATGGCGCTGGTTTATGTGGACTGGGGCAATGATTTCTACGTGGTCACGAACCAGCGCGTGGTGTACGTGGAGAAGGTAGTGCTGCTGTACGACAGCCGGCTCATCTTGAGAATGGGTGAGCTTACGTCCGTTGGCGTGGAGACCGCCGGCTTTGCAGACCGGCTGCTCGAGTACGGTGATGTCTCGGTGTACACCCTGGCCAAGCCGATGACGCTTCAGGCGATTGCTTATCCGCAGATTGTGGCTGCGCTGATTGAGGAGCAGATTATCCGGGCAAGGCAACGCGCGCGGCAGTCCGAGGTCGAGATGTTGCGCGCGGCCATCCGTGATCGCATTCAGCCGCCGGTGGCCGAGCCAAAGCCGGAGCGGCTCGCAGTCCAAAGCAGCCGGGAGCGCCGCAGCGCGCCGCTGGGTCGGCAGCTACAGCAGTTCTTTTCGCTTCAGCTGCGCTACGAAGAGGGCGATACGATCATCTATCGCAAACACTGGTGGAGATTGTTGACTCACGTCTTCTGGCCCTCGGTGGTGTTGCTGGGTGCGGCGGCAGTCGGAGTGTTCTCCATCATCGGCCAACTCAGGCTACCCGAACCATTGACGTTGGAGGTCACGCTGCTGATCGGCGCGGTTCTCTTCATTTTCTCCTTTGGCTGGTGGCTGTACGAGTTTCAGGACTGGCGCAACGACTTGTATCAGGTCAGGCCGGATCAAATTGTCAGCATTCACCGCACACCACTGGGCCGCGAAACGCGCGACTCGGCCCTGCTGACCCACATCCAGGGCCTGCGCTCCGACCGTGTCAACCTGATTGGCCGGCTGCTCAACTTCGGCAACGTCGTCGCCACCATCCCCGGCAAGGAATTCTATTTTATTGACGTGTATGACCCGCTCAATGTGCAGGAAGATATCCAGCGCCGCATTGAGGCCTTCAAGGCCCGCCTGGCACGGCAGGAGGCACTCCGCCGCCGTGAAGAACTCACCGACGTGTTGAGCGCTTACTACCTCGCCGTGCAAGACTTGCAGCAAAATCAGGCGCACCGGTGACCGAACCGACCCGAACCGCGCTCATGCCGATTCGTACCATCATCACCCCCGATAACCCGGTGCTTCGGCGCAAAGCCCATCCCGTGAGGGACTTCAAAGACCCGGCCCTACAGCAACTGATTGATGACATGATTGAGACGATGCGCGCTGCGCCGGGCGTGGGGCTGGCCGCGCCGCAGGTGGCCGTGAGCCAGCGCGTGGCTGTGGTCGAGTATGCCCCCGGCTCGGAAGACCTGCCTGAGGACGCTGAGCCGCCGCCCCCTAAGTTGTACGTGGTCATCAACCCGGAAATCACCGCCCGGTCAGAGGAACAGGTCGAAGGCGTGGAAGGGTGTCTCTCCCTACCCGGCTACTTTGGCAACGTCCTGCGCCATCGCGCCGTCACCGTCAAGGCCTTCAATCGCCAGGGTCGCCCCATCAAGATTAAGGCGCAGGGCTGGCTGGCCCGGATTTTTCAGCATGAAATTGACCATCTCGACGGTGTGTTGTTCATTGATCGCGCCACGAAGGTGTGGAAGGCTCAGCCGTCCGACGTGGTGCCCGAGTAATTGACAGCCTTCCGGCCTCACGGTACACTCTCGGACGTTCATCGCCATCCAACGTTAGCAAACCGACCAACGCTTACACGAACACGCAAGGAAAGATATGGAGAGACTGACTGAGAAGGGAGGTGAAACCGATGACCAAGGTCGTGCTGCGACCGAACGAGACGCAGGACCAGCTGTTCAAACGCTTCAAGAAGAAGGTGATGCGCAGCGGCATCCTGACACAACTGCGTAACAAGCGCTGGTTTGTCTCGAAGAGCGAAGTGCGCCGGATTGAGAAGAAGAAGGCGATCCGCCGCCTCAACAAGCGCCGCCGCCGTGAAGCCGGCGAAGAGTAAGCGTTCCTATCCTTCGGCTCGGAGTTGTCCGAGCCGAAGGTTTAGCCACGCAACGATGAACGATGACCGACGAAAGCATGCGCTTTCTGCGCGAGGAGTGCAAGCGGCTGACCGAAGAAAATCGCGATCTGCGCGACGAGCTGCGTGCACTGCGCGAATCCGTGCATGCGCTCTCGGCCTTGTACTACCTCTCGCAGGCGATTGACGCCGACACTGACGTCTATCGGTTGCTCTCCAACATCCTCGACTCGGCGCTGGCAGCCCTGAAAGCGTCGGACGGCTCACTCTTGTTGATGGATGAGACGACCGGAGAGTTAGTCTTCACCGTTGTGCGCGGCGCGGCCTCCAACTCGCTCGTCGGCTACCGCTTGCCGCCTGGCCAGGGCATCGCCGGCGCGGTAGCCGCCCACGGCCGCCCAGAGATTATCCTCGACGTGCGCCAAGACCCGCGCTTCTACTCGCTCATAGACGAAACCACCGGTTTCAAGACGCGCTCGATGGTCTGTGTGCCCATTACCCTGGATAACGGGCGCACGCTCGGCGTGATTCAGATACTCAACAAAGTCTCTGACCGGCAATTCACTCAGGACGACCTCGACCTGATGCTGGTGATTGCGCAGCTGGCAGCCACCGCCATCCGCCGCGCCGAGCGCGCCGGTGAGCGTGACCTGATTCGCCCCAACTCCACGGCAGCGCGCTAGTACTCATCGGTGCGCGCCTTTCCCACCACACGCGGCAGAGCCAAGAGAAAATATCTCTGCGCGCTCTGCGGTAAATCAAAGCGGCGGCGCTTATCCCGAACTGACGTTAGTACAATCTTCAGGAAGCAGGGGATAATCAGGGCAGTCCGTCCGGGCAGACCCTGTTCTCGTCTCAGGAGACTTTCTGACTATGTTCAAAGTTCAAAGAATTTGTTGATTTCATCAACAAAGGCAACGTGCTCAACCTGGCCGTGGCCGTCATCATCGGCGGAGCCTTTGGCCTTATCGTCACCTCGCTGGTGAACGACATCCTCATGCCGACCGTCGGACTGGCACTGGGCGGCTTGAGCTTCACCAACTACTACCTCCCACTGGCCGGGCAGGCTGCCGGGCTGCCGCTCGAAGAGGCTCGCAAGGCCGGCGCAGTGCTTGCCTGGGGCAACTTTGTTCAGACCGTCGTCAACTTCTTGATCATCGCTTTCGTCATCTTCCTGCTGGTGCGAACGGCGAACCGGTTAAAGCCCCCGCCGCCCGGTTCCACGCCTGAGGAAAAGCTACTCACCGAAATCCGTGACCTGCTGGCAAAGCGCTGAATGACCCTGCTCGACGGACTCAACGCAGCGGCCACAGCTTGAAAGCTGTGGCCGCTGTGCATCTCTGCCGCAGTTGCCGGCCCTAAAGACTTCATCGGCGACAAGCAAGTGCGCCGTTCGCCCTCATTGAGTTTGCGTAAACGGCGCAAAGCATTCGCCTAATTCGTGCCATTCGAGGTGAAGAGAAGGGCAAGCTGCTCATGTCCAGACCGAGGCCAGCCCGGCCCGCAGCGCCTCCAGGCTCTCGATCGGTTTGCCGGCGTCAAACAGCAGATACTGGCCGGCCTCGGACGGTTGGGCATGAGCCCAGCTCGCCAATCGCAGCTGCTTCTCCGCAACGACCTGCGATCCGCCGCGCACGGGAATGTGACCGCTGACCAGGTAGCGCTGCGGCACAAAGCCGTCAGACAGATTGTTGAGGAACCCCGTCAAAGCCAAGCGATACTCACGCCGACCGTACTCTTCTTCGTTCCGATTGAAGAGCGCATCCCATAAGTGAGGGAAGTTCTCAGACCAATGCAACATCAGCAGTCCGCGTAGCAGATGGTCGTAACGTGGGTCAGACGGGCCTGACACGGCCAGCTCGGCGACGGCCATCTGGTCGTAGGTGAGCTTCTCTTCAGCGACGACGGCGGCGCGCAAAGCGGCACGCTCCTGACCCTGCAGCCGCTGCTCCACTTCGTTGACTTCGCGGCTGTGCGAATATTGCGCCAGCGCCCGGAACCCCGCCGACGATGAGCCGGCCCGCGAGGCGCCACTGTGAGACACTGCCACACCCGCCGCGGTGCGCACAAACAGCGGCAGCGAATCGAAAAACTCCAACACCCTGGCGCGGTGCTCGCCCAGCGCGCGCTCAAAGCGCGGCGTGAAACTTATGCCACCTTTGCGCAGCGGAAACCCGTACAGATGTGGAACCTCATGGTTGCCGAGCAGGACGATCAGCCGGTCGCCCAGCTCCTCACGCAGGTTCAACACGTCGAGGACGATTTCCAGCGAGTAGTCGCCGGCTTCCGAGCCGTAGCTGTGGATCAGGTCGCCGCACAAGAGCAGATAGTCTGCCCGGCCGCTGGCGTGCAGTTCGAGAAAGCGCTTGATGTAGCGCCAATACGCCAGCCAGTCGCCGTGCAGATCGGTGACGACCATGACCCGGCCCTGGGTGATATCTACAATCCGCGACATGCTCTACACAAGAAACCCTCGGCCCCGGCCGAGGGTGATTGCGTTCGCCTTATGCCGGGATTGTATCATGGGCTTAGCAGGCAGCCGCCTGTGGCCGGGCTTCCGCTGAAAATCGAAGAGGGAGATTACGTTGATGACCGTGGCCGGCAGAAAGCGCCGGGCGTTGGGCCGAAACCCGGTCGAATTAGCGCAGTGAGAGCAGCGCGCTCAGACAGCGCAGAATAGTGCGGGAGAAGCGGCGCATTCTATAGCCGGTAACCCAAGCTTGCTCCTTCGGTTGACGCCCGCTCGTTTCGCGGGGATACTTGCCGGCACGTAGCAGTTGATTCACAGCGATAGAGGTTCGGTCATGTCCTCTCTCTCGGAAAGCCTCACTCATCCCCGCCTCCATACCCTGCGCGCCTGGGCCGTGCACCTCTACACGGCGTTAGGCAATATCGCCGCCTTCCTCGCCCTCATCGCCATCACCAACGGCCAGCCGCGCGCCGTTTTCTTCTTCATGGCGCTGGCCATCCTAATTGACTCGACCGATGGTGCGCTGGCCCGCGCTTGGAACGTCTCGCGTTGGACGCCCACCTTCGACGGGCGCAAGCTGGACGATATCACCGACTACCTGACCTACGTCTTCATCCCCATGTTTTTTGCCTATGAGTTCAAGTTGGTGGAAGCGCCCTGGACGCCGGTGATCGGGCTGGTGCTGTTGGCCTCCGCCTTCGGCTTTTGCCAGGACTGGGCTAAGACGGAGGATGGCTTCTTCACCGGCTTCCCCTCGTACTGGAACGTGGTCGTCTTTTACTTCTATGTGCTGCGTCTGCCGGCGGAGGTCAATGCCCTCATCCTGTTCGTGTTGGCGCTGCTGGTATTCGTGCCGCTGCGTTACGTCTATCCTTCCAAGACGAAGTTCTGGCAACCGCTGACGCTGGCTTTAGGTGCACTCTGGGCGCTGGTGCTGGCCTGGCTGGTTTATACTCTCGAAGCGCTGAACGTCACGCTGGCCTGGCTGTCGCTCGCTTATCCGGCCTATTACCTGGCGCTATCACTCTATCTGCACTTCAACCGGCCCGGCCTGAAGCGCTCTTGAGCAAGGTCGGCTCCGGGCGACTCAAGATGAACTTATCTGCGCCTCACATTTTGATTGTTGACGATGACCCTGCCATTCGGCGTTTGATTGAGCTAATCCTTCGCAAGGGTGGCTATCGCTACAGCTTGGCTGCCAACGGTTTGCGCGCGATCGAGCTAATGGAGGCCGATCCGCCCGATGTGGTTATCTGTGACCTGACGATGCCGGAGATGGACGGCTTTCAGCTGCTCCTCATGATGAAGGAAGCGCCGACGCTGGCGCACATCCCGGTTATCATTCTCACGGCCGGTGGCCAGCAGCATCAGGTGGAACACGTCCTCGAGCATGGTGCTGCCGCCTGCCTCTTCAAGCCGTTCTCCATCCACGAGTTTCTGTCCACGATTCGAAAGGCCCTTGACGCAGCCGCTCATGAACCTCGCGCTGATTGAGCGGGTGCGCAGCGCGTGGGAAGAGCTGACGCACACGTCACTGCTTTACACACCTCCCAGCGCCCCGCCGCCCGATGCCGCTTGGCGAGTCCCACTAGAACATGACGGCGAGTCGCTCGGCTGGCTGAGCGTAGAGCGGCCCGCCGCCGAGCTGACCGAAAGCGAGATGGTGGGCTGGCTGACGCTGTGCGCGCAGCTGCTGGCCGAAGCACTGGGCGAAGCTAGCGTAGCCGCCGGCTTGGCCGATGAGGTGCTCGCCTCCTGGAACCAGCAGTCGTTCCTCTACGAGATTCTCAAAGTCAACGCTGCCCGTGCCTCCATCGAGGACATCGCCGAAAAAATCAGCGCGCTAGCGCAGGGCATCTTTCGCTGTGAGAACGCCTTCCTTGCGTTCCGTGACGGTTCACATCAGGTGTATCGCTCGGTGCGCTCGCTGGTCGTCGAACGGGTGAATGAGTACTTTGAATTGCTGAAGCACACACCGGTGCTGGCCTTCAACGACAGGGCGCCGACCTTCTTGGGCGTGCGCATCCCGCTCACTACTGCGGGCGAGGCCATCCTCGGCATGCTGGGGGCGGAGCAGGGCGAGTTCAAAGCGCGCGACCGGCAACTGGCGGAGAGCCTGGCCGAGCAAATCGGCACCGTGCTGGACAATCTGGCGCTACAGCGCCAGCGCACCGCCAGCCTGCGCCTGGAGCAGGAGCTGGAGATCGCCGCGCAGATTCAATCGAGCCTGTTGCCCGCGCGCCTTCCCCGGCTGGCTGGCTTTGACCTCGCCGGCGTCGTCGTCCCTGCTTACCAAGTGGGCGGCGACTTTTACGATGTGGTGGACCTGGGCGAGGACGGCCTGGCAATCCTGATGGGCGACGTGGTCGGCAAAGGCATCCCGGCGGCGATGCTGACCACCCTCATCCGGGCAGAACTGCGCGGGCAGGTGCTGGGCGGCGCCTCCCCCGGCACGGCCATCGCTCGCGCCAACGCCAACCTGGAGCCGGACCTCAATCGGTTGGATACGTTTGCCACTGCCCTCGTCGCGCGCCTGCAACCGTATCAACAGCGACTGACATTTGCCAGCGCCGGTCACACCGCCAGCTTCTACTGGCGTGCCGCGCTGCAATCGGCAGAAGAACTGCTGAGCACTACATTGCCGCTCGGCATCTTTCAGGATTCGCTTCAGGCTGAGCAGACCCTCATCCTACAGCCCGGCGACTTGCTGGTGTTTTATAGCGACGGCGTCACCGAAGCGCTCGACCCGGATGGCAGCATCTTCGGCTGGAATGGCCTAAAAGAGGTGTTGCAGGCGGTACACACCGCCTCCGCCGAGACGATCGTACAGGCCGTATTGCAGGCCACCGACTTGCACCGCCGGGGCCGCCCACTCAGCGATGATTTGACGTTGCTGGTGCTCAAGTACGACCGGCCCTCCGACCTGAAAGCGCAGCGCTCGTTCGTCTTTCCGGTGGAGATGAGCTGCCTCAGGCAATTGGAAGGAGTGTTGCATACCGTCTTGGGCGAGCCGACAACCGATCCGGCCCTGGCTAACTGGCAAATCGAGTATCACCTGGCAATGACCGAGCATGTCTCGAACATCATGCGGCATGCTTATGGTCTGCACACCCCAGGACGCATCTACGGCCTGCTCAGCCGTCATAACGACCGAGTAGTGCTTGAGACGATAGACCTGGGTCGGCCCTTTGACCTGAAGCACTGGCCGGATAGACCCCGGCATCACACCCGCTGGCAGGATTTGCCGGAGGGCGGCTATGGCCTGCCGCTCATCCGCGCCGTGATGGATGAGATGTACTACGAGCGGCGTACCACAGGCAGCAACTACTGGCGTCTGGAGCGCAAGTTGCCCTAACACATCGGAGGCGACAAGTATAATCCGGGCCGATTGTTCCCGGTTGCCTACCTGAGTGTATGTGTGCACGCAAAACATGTCAGCCTGACCCTTCGGCTTCGCTCATAGAGCGCGCTCAGGGAAGCGGCGGGCGTTATTCGATTGCCGCTTCGGCTTCGCTCGGCGTCCGCTCAAGATGCCTGCCGCGCAGGACAACCTGAGCTTGGCTTCGCTTAGCAAAGCCTGCCGAAGGACGAAGGGGTGGCATGTTCCCTGACAACCTCTTTGCGTGCACACTGAGTGCACTGAAAAAACGCTCCGCGGAGAACGCGGAGGCCGCAGAGTTCTTTATAGTTATTTTCTCCGCGTGCTCAGCGGTGAAACATCTTTATTTGCAGCGGACTCATAAAATATGAAGATTTCGATCCACCCCGTTGAACCCGGTCAGCTGGTGCTACATGTGGAAGGCCGCCTGGACGCGGAAACCTGCAACACCCTCAAGCGCTTGTTTCAAGATCAGGTAGCCGCCGGCACACGATACATCACCGTAGAGATGAGTCAGGTGGCTTTCATTGATTCGTCCGGCCTCTCCGCGCTCATCTCCGGCCTGAAGGCGCTGCGGCAGGCAGGCGGAGATCTCAACCTGGCGAATGTGGCCCCTCAGGCGCGCGCTGCGCTGAAGCTCACCTTGCTGGACACCGTGTTGCCCATCTTCGAGACCGTCTCGGAAGCGGTCGAGGCACATCACCGGCTGACGCTATAGCCTTATTCATAACCATCATCGCCTGAATCTTAGCCGCACGCGCTGATCCGTGCCCGCCCCCGTGCCGCTTACCGCTACGCGTGTTCCGGACAGCGGGTCGAACATCCCGACGTACACCGCTACATCCGCAGGCCACTCGCCACCGGGCAGAACAAGGGTGTGTGTGTCCACCACGTACTCGCCGGCCAGCCAGCCGGTGGTAGGCCGCGCGCCGCCGGCAGGTATCGCCACGCTCTGCGCCAGCACGCGCGTCTCGTCGCCGAGATGGACAAAGACCTGATAACTTTGCGCCGGGGTCGCCGTCGCATGCCACACGAGTTGCACGCGCAGCGTTTCTCCTTGTCGCTGAAGCGAATAGCCGGCCAGCTCACCTACGCCGGCAAACCGCGCGCCGCTTGCCTGCTCAAAGGCAGGTGGCTCAAAGACACGCTCCGGCGCGCGGACCCGCACCGCGCCCAGCGCCTGTTCTCCCGCCTCGCCCGCAAGCGAGACGAACCAGCGGTAGTCGCCGCCGGGCAGCGCCGCCGGGAGCACCACACGGTGCTGGCCGCGCCACTCATCGCCCGCTTGCCATCGGCTGACCGGGTAGCCGTTTGCGGGCTCCAGCGCCACGCTCAAGGCTACATTGCCGCTGCTGTCGCGCAGTTGCAGCGTCGCCATCACGTCATCCTGTGTCTCCGCCTCGCTGCGCCAGTACCACGTCAAGTTGAGCGAGTCGCCCGCCATCGCCTCGTTGCGGTCGAAGTGATAGCCGAGGAAGGTGAGCAGGCCGAAGCGGCGCTCGGCAACGACCTCCGGCTGAAGTCGAAAGGGCCGGCGCGGGCGAGTTACCGTCAACGCGCCGAGCGAGTAGCGCGGCTGGACGGCGTTGCCCTGTGCATCGAGCACGGACTGGATGGCGGCGGTCTCGCGGTCAATCACCTCGCCCCACAGTTCGTACTCGCCGGGCGGCGTGCCGGGCAACACCACCACGCGCCGCGCCCATTGCGCATATGCTTCAGGCGGCCATTCGGAAGTGGGCGGCGGCTCACGGTGCCAGCGCGGCGTGAGGTACGAGTCCGGCCCGGTCCAATCCAGCCCGGCGGCATCCTTGACGAAGAAGAGCGGCCAGAAGTGGCGCAGCGCCGGCGCGGGCATCGAAACGTAGACGAGGGTCTCCACGCCCTCATCTGCCGGGAGGGTGCGCGTGGAGAGGTCGTAACCGTACAGCCTCAGCCCGCCCGCAAAGTCCAGCCGCAGTGGAGTTTGCACACCGGCTACGCTTTCTCCGTCGAACGCTGAATGTCGCAGTGGGTTGGTCGTGCGGTCAATCACGGCCAGCTTGAGGGTGAGCAGGGCGAGGGCGAGGAGGCCTAAATCGAGAAGGGGTGACAAGGTGAGGGTGGCAGGAGAGGTAGATGAGGGTGTCAATCCCCGACTTCCAATCCCCAATCCCAGCAAAACAAGCAACGTAGCGATAGAAGTGACACCGGCCGTCGTTCGGAGCGGTGTGGAGCCGAAAGAGATATGCAAGCGATGCCGGCCGGGCGGGAGGTCGAAAGCAATGAGGCCCGTGCCCGGCGTGGCGCGCAGCGCAAGCGGCTGTTCATTTGCGGTGGCCTGCCAGCCGGGATAGAGAAACTGGCGATAGACGAATGTGGCCGACGTGTGGGCCGTGATGGTGAAAGTTGCGTTCAGGGGGTCGGTGACGGCAGCGAGCGGCTGCCATTC
The DNA here is from genome assembly GCA_033577755.1 of Anaerolineales bacterium. GTDB lineage: Bacteria > Chloroflexota > Anaerolineae > Anaerolineales > UBA6663 > JANWXR01. The sequence continues at coordinate 31,106 of JAVQXV010000001.1, read as the reverse complement.
GGCTTCGCCGATGAGCAGTTGCAACCGCACCGGCTCCTCGCCACGCATCAATGCCTCGGCCAGTGATGGATCATCGGGCAGCCTCTCCACCGTGCGCGGCAGGTACTCGCCCTTGGCCGTCGTGCCGATGGTATGGGTGGCGCGTTCATAGCCGACCATTTCGCTCAGTGTGGCCGTTGCGGGCGAAGCGCAATAGCGCGGCGACCAGTAGGAGAGCGCGGCGAGGATGATGAGCGTCGCTGCGAGCGGGGCGCTGAAACGTGAAATGGGCGACGGCAGCGCTCGTTCGAGGGTGTGCACACCGGCGCCGGCCAGTAGCGCCGCGCACAGTGACGCCGGGCCGAGCATCCGCCACGGGAATTGCACCAGCTCCAGCGGGCTAATGAGTCGCCAGATTGGCTCAGAAGCTTGCAGAGTTAGAAAGCAGTAGCCGCTCAATGCCGGCGCAAAAAATACAATCTCCCAGTCCCCAATCTCTAATCTCCAATCACTTCTCCCCGCTCTCCACGCCAAACCGATCAGCGCCGGCAGCCCGAACAGCACGGTCACCGGCCCAATCGTCCGCGCGGGCGAAGGGTTGATGAGCAGCGGGTCAGCGGCGCGCGGCCAGGCCAGCAGCTCACCAATGGTGATGAAGTTGGTGTACCAGGTGAAGATGGGCGGGACCAGCAGCCGGTCGGAGTGGACGAGGCCGCGTTCGGCGAGGGCGGGTAACCAGAAGTAGGTCGTCAGCCCGATGCCGAGCGCCAGCGCCGGCCCACCTTGAATCAGCACGACCCATGAACGTCGTTGCCAGGCTTGCAGTGCCAAGTAGCCGGCGAATAGCGGCGAAGCGATCAGCGCAAAGATGTTGTGGGTGAGGATGAGGGCAGCGTAACAGAAAGGCAGCAACAGGAAAGAAGAAGGAAGGCGCCGGTTCATCCTCTCGCCTGCCTCCGCCAGCTTTTGCAAAGCCCACAAAATCAGCGGCGGCCAGACGAATGCCAGCGTCTCGGCGAAGTTGGCGCGAAAGAGCACATCGTAGGCCAGATAGGGCGCGAAGAGGTAGGCCACGCCGGCGACCAGCCCCGCGCGCTCGCCCCAGTGCGTGCGCGCCGACAGGAAGGCCGCACAGCCCGCCAGCCAGATCGCCAGCGCGAAAGCCACCTTGAGCGCAGCCGGATATTCCAGCCCCAGCCGGTGCAGCAGGACGACAAAGTACGAGGAGAGCGGCGCGTAGAAGTTGAAGAAGGGGAAGCCGTAGCCCTGCGCCATGTGCGGCGCCCAACGCGGGAACCAGTGACCGGCTTCGAGCAATGCGCCCAGCTGTACCGCACGATACAGGTGAAACGGCCCGTCATCCGAGCAGGTCATCTGCTCGCGGGCCAGCGGTTCGGCGGCAAGTGCTGCAAATACGGCCAGGATGACGAAGGGCAACAGGGGACGCAGGCGGCGCATGGATGCCCAATCCTAAAGCGTGAGGCGCGAAAGCGGAAGGGACGGGCCGCCGGCGCGCTCGCTGCTGAGTCGTTAAGGTTTGTGATATAGTGTAGGTGTGTCCAAGCCGGCCGGGCTATCGCGGTCGAAGAAGCCGAGCTTTTTCGATCGAGGAAAGTCCGCGCTCCACAGAGCACGGCGCCGGGTAACGCCCGGAACGGGGTGACCTGTTGGAAGAGGGCCACAGAGAAGCGTATTGCCCCCCTCCTTCCCCCGGGGAGAGAGGGTGGGGTGAGGGGAGCGAGGGTGAAACGGTAGGGTAAGAGCCTACCGGCGCGGCTGGTAACAGTCGCGGCCAGGCAACCCCCGCCGGGAGCAAGGCCAAGCAGGGGCGAGGTGTTGCTCGCACCGTCTGAGCCCCGGGTCGGCCGCTAGAGCGCCGCAGTAATGCGTCGCCCAGAGAGATGATAGCCTAAAACAGAACGCGGCTTACGGGCCGGCTTGGGCACGTCCTCCGGTCATCTGCGCCGTGCCGCTCAGCTGAAAAGCAAAACACCGCCTCGCGAGGCGGTGTTTTCGCGTCTGGCGGAGAGGGTGGGATTTGAACCCACGATGGTGTTACCCATACGCGCTTTCCAGACGCGCGCCATAGACCAGACTAGGCGACCTCTCCAATCGGCAAGTCTGATTATAGCAAATCCGGCTCTCAAAAGTTTACCGGGAGGCTCACCCCAAGACGGCGGCACGTTCCCTGACCGCCTTTGCGTGCACACCCTCCCGGCGAGCCGGCATCTTGGCGTGAAACGAGGCCTACGCCGTTTGGGGATAAATCTGTCGGGGCAGGGAGAGCCGTAGCTTTCTCTTCGCCGGCATGAGCGGCCGTTCCGATTATCGGTCGCGCAAACCTTAATCCTCCCAACACTATCCAACAAAACCAATCTGCACTCCGGCGGGAAATCGGCGTATAAAAAATATCAAAAGGTATTGAGCGGCAGTTTGGGCACCCTTGAGACAGCGTCCGGCTGCCGCGCGCGTTTAGAGCGAGGTCTCTTCTGAGTGCTTTTCTTTCTCTTCCGCGTGTGGAGTGTGCACGCAAAACATGTCAGCCGCACCCTGAGCGGACGCTGAGCGAAGCGTAGCGGCAGTCGAAGGGGGCGGCACGTTACCTGACAACCTTTGCGTGCACACTGTGTGGAGGCCCTCCTTTGCCCCTGGCTTCTTCGGGCCACCGGTGACGCTGATTCGCACGCTCACCGACGGCACCGAAACGCGTGAAGCCTTGCCCACTGCCCTGGCAGTGTCCGAGGCTCTTCACGGCGCCCAGAATGGGTTGACAGTGGCACGTGTAAAGTTCGGCCTGGTGAAGGATACTTATGGATACAGCGCATGAGTCCGCTGTCCGCGAGCAGTACCGCATGATGAAGCGCATGGGCTTCACCGTGTACCGCACCGGAGTCGAATATCCACCGCTCTCCGAGGACGAGTACGTGGAAGCCGCCCAGAACGCTCAGCGCGTTGACCTCTGCCGCGAACGCGACGGGCGAATCTTATTCTGGGATAACCTGGTGATCCGGCCCTGACGCGATCTGCCCGGTTGCGCTACGGGAACAGCGTCTCCAGCAATTCCGGCGTGTACTGCGCCACTACGTCGGAGGACAGGGCGCGCGATTTGCAGATCTCGGCGTATAGGCGGGCCGAAGGTCGCGGCGTGCGCACCTGAGTTTCCGTGTCCAGCGCGTACAGGCCGAAGCGGTGCGTCCAACCGCGTTCCCACTCGAAGTTGTCCACCAGCGACCAGTGGAAGTAGCCGCGCACGTCCCAGTTGAAGTTCACTGCGCGCCACAACTGGCGCAGGTGCGTCACGAGGTAACGCCGGCGTAACCCGTCAGCCTCATCCCCAATCCCATTCTCCGTTACATAGATGGGCAACCGCAGGCCGCGCGCCCACTTGAGCGCTTCGTAAAATCCGGGCGGATAGGAGGCGTACAGGCCGGAGCTATCGGGCTCCGCGCCGGCAGGGAACGACCGCCGCCCGAACAGCTCCCCCGGGTTGGTCAGGTCAAAGCGCGTCACGTCGGCGGAATAGTAGTTGAGCGCAAAGTAATCGAGCGTGCCTCTGGCCTCGAAGATGGGGAGGGAGGGGCGCAACACCTGCCGCAGCCGGCCGGTGCGCACCGCGTCCGGGAACAGGCTGCTGAAGAGGTTGAACTGTGTCTGCGCCGCCCAGCGGTCTGGCCAGAAATCGGGGTGGGCGGGGAAGATAGGCCGGAAGTGGATCGGCAGGCCGACAAGCGCCTGCGGTTGCAGCTCGTGGATGACGCGGTAGGCGGCGGCGTGCGCGCGCAGTAGGTTGGCGGCGACGCGCATCGCTGCAAAGATATTTTTCTTGCCGGGCGGGAAGATGCCGTTCACCCAGCCGAAGACCATGTAGACGTTCGGCTCGTTGATGGTGGCCCACAGGTTGACGAACTCGCCCAGCGCGCCGACGACTTTGCGCACGTACGCGGCGAACAGCGGCACAATCTCCGCGCTTTCCCACAAATTGCGCTGCGTGTCCGCAACCCAGAGCGGGTTGACGAAGTGATGCAGGGTGACCAGCGGCGTCAGGCCGCGCTCGCGCAGGCCTTGTACCATTTGCCGGTAGTGGTCGAGCGCGGCGTCGTCCCAGCGGTCCGGCGCAGGCTGCACGCGGCTCCACTCCACCGAAAGCCGGTGCGCACTGTGGCCGTCGTTGGCGGCGCGGTCGAAGTCCTCGCGCCAGCGCCCGCCCTCCCACCAGTCGCACGCCCGCCCCGACTTGTGCCCCTGCGCGATGCGGCCCGGCAACTGCTCCCATTGCCAAAAGTCGGTGTTCGTGCTTTGGCCCTCGACCTGATAGCCGGAGGTAGCCGTGCCCCACAGGAAAGAGTCCGGGAAGGAGTGAGTGGCGCGCGCCATCGTTTATGCCTCGTTGCGAACCGCCTGCGCCACGTATTCGCGAAAGCCGGTGTCTTCAAAACCGACCGCTTCGGCCAGGCGGATGGAATAGTCGTTGGACTCGGCGACGACGTACAGTGGCGTGCGGCCCGACTTCAGCAGCAGGCCGGCCAGCGTGGAAACGACCGACTTGCCCCAGCCCCGGCCCCGCGCCGCCGGGTCTGTGTACACATAGATTTCGGCATAGTCGGGCGATTGCCAATTGATGCCGGCAACTGCGCCGAGTTCACCGCCGGGCCGAATTTCGCAGCGCGGCGCACCGGTGGCGTCGTGGCCGGTGAGGGTGAGCACGTTGATGATCGGCTGGTGGCGCTCTGCGCGCAAACGGTAAAGGCGATGAACTTCGGCCTCCGAGACGGCGAGATGTTTGTTCAGCCACGGCCCGAGCGCGAGCGGCACGGTGAGATACACGGGCTGCCCAACCGGCAAGCCTTCGCGCACCAGGGCGGCCACGGTGGCCTCGTCCTGAGCGCGTAGTGTAACGAGCGGCCGGAACAGGTCGAGGCCGGTGCGTGCCCGGACGAGGAAGCCGGTCAAACGCCCGCTCGCTTCCGATGCGGTCATCAGCGTGGTGCGCTCCAGGGGATGATACAGGGCGTAGTACACCGCCAGCGCGTCCGCCGGCGAGCGTGGGTCGAGCAAGGGTTGAAGCAGGGCGCGCACTTCTTCCCGCGCAGCCATCTGTACTCTCATCAACGCGAGTATAGCACGCGCAATTCTCGGTTGTAGAAAAGTTGAGAGCGACCCTGACGGCTGCTTGTCCGATTGCGCCGGACACGTTACGTTAACGCTGCCTTTTCCGTTACGAAGCGCATCGGGCTCCTCCATGACGAACTTCTCTATGCCCCTTCTGCTGGCCTGGGATATTGCAGCCAATGAAGCCGGGCGGGCCCGAAGCCGGATGATCGAACCGGAGCATCTGTTTATCGGCTTATGCAAGCTGGAGGATTTTGCGACTGTCACACCGCTGATTGACCTTGGCTACGACGTCGCCGATGCCGAGGCGATGCAACCTGAGATCGGCGCGCTCAACGCCGTCTTTTATCAATTCAACCTAAGCCCGGCTACGTTGCGCCGCAAACTGCGTCATCGCAAATCCTCGGGCATGCTCAGCCTGATCAATTCACTCCGCACAGGCATTCTGCAGTCCTCGGCGCAGGAAGGCGACTCGGCGGTGATCCATCGTTCCCCTGCCAGCAAGGCAGCCTTTGCGCGCGCCGGTGAGTTTGCCGCCATCTGCGGCTCGGCCAACATCAACGTGCTGCATCTGCTGGCCGCTCTGCTCGATTCGCCCGACTCCGGCCTGAGCATGTGGCTGCGCCGTTATGTGGAAGTCGCTGCGTTGCGTAATGCCGCGCTCGAGGCGCAAATCACGCGGCGCTAACCGACGCCCCCGTTGCTCATAGCTCAGTCTGTACTCGCCGCCGAGGGGACGGGATGCGGCGCGGCTATCGGCGCTTCGCGATGCGCCAGCGCCGTGGCCGCCCACAGCAGAGTCGCAAGCCAGAGCAAATCGGCCAGGAAGAGGTGCAGGAGCTGTGTCCACAGCGGCACGCGCAGCACCACGTTCGTCAGGCCGACGGCCCACTGGGCGACGACCAGCCCGCCGACGGCCCAGGCGAAGCGCTGCGCGAGCGGTGTGGGCGTCGTATCCGGGCGCAGTGCCAGCCAGATGAGAAACAGGCCGGCCAGGATAGATACTGCCGGATGGCCGAGCCGCAACTGCACCAGCAAAGTCACCAGCTCGTTGTAGTTCTCGCCGAGCCGGATCGCCAGCAGGTCGCCCAGCGAAATCACGGCGCCGGTGGCGCTCGTCAGCCAGATGCCCAGGCCACCGAGCACGAACCACCATAGCCGCCGGCCCTGCCCGCGCAATTGCACCGGCGGCCCGCCGGACGCCCACCACGCCGTGAACAGGATCGTCCCGATCAGGATGAGGGTGTTGAGCATGTGAATCGGCTGGATGACCACCCGCATCGCGGAGGTGTCCAGCGCCGTCCAGCCGAAGAGCACCAGCGAGGCACCCAGCAGCGACTCGACGATGATGACCACCACCGAGGCCACCGCTGCCTTGCGCACCAGGTGGCCTGCCGGGTAGGCGCGGAACGCCCAGATTGCCATGCCGAACACCAGCAAGAGCGCGATGCCGCTCGTGGCGCGGTGTGAGAACTCAATCAGCGTCTCGACCGCCGGGGCCATCGGGATGACCTCGCCGTTACAGGTAGGCCAGTGTTCGCCGCAGCCTGCGCCGGAGCCGGTGGCGCTAACGACCGCGCCCCACACAATCACCAGCAGGTTGAACGCCAGCACGCCCCAGGCGTATTTCGCAAAACGGTTCACCGCCATGACAACAAAGCCTTTCCGCACAAGCATGGTCTGGCCGGCGATTGTAGGCGAACCGCCGCGATTAGGCCAGATTCAGTGGCATCGGTTTTTCTTATGGGTTGGATAGCGGGAGGAGAGGCAAGGAGGGCTGAGCGTCAACTCGGTTTCTTTACAGTGCCAAAGCGTGGTCTTTTGGAGGACACGAATGAACACGAATGGACACGAATGAGCACGAAAGGGACACGAACGAGCACGAAGGGACGCGAATGGGCACGAATGAGTGTGAATGGGTGCGAATAAAAATGCGCTCAACGGGTTTCGCTGCGCCCCTCGCATACGTGCGCACAGTGCGCGGCCAGCGTGACGCGCAGCGACTCGGCTTTGAAGCCCAGGCCGCGCACCGTGTCGCTGAGCACCGGGTCGGGTGCGGCGGCCACCGGATTGACCTTGCCGCAATCGAGACAGAGGATGGAGAACGAAGGCCCATCGCCGGTCTGCACGCAGTAGTGCTGCTTGCCGTTCACCCCGCGCACGGCGGTCAGCCAGCCCATCTCCACAAAGGCCGAGAGGTTGCGATAGACGGTGGAGAGGTTCATGCCCGCGCGGCGCACGCGCCGGTACAGTTCGTCGGCGGTGAGAGGGCGCTCGGCCTGCAGCAGGGCCTCAACCAGCGCGCGGCGCGGCCCGGTGAGCCGATAGCCCGAAGCACGCAGGCGCTCGAGGATGTCGGTGCGCGTCATTTCACCACCTCCACGCGCACTACCTGTGCAATCTCTGTCCCGATGACGTGCTCGGTCGGTTTCGCGCCGGCGCCGATTTGCAGCCGCAGTGGCCCGTTGAACGGCGCGCGGTTGACGACGTGGATGGGGGTGCCGGGAACCAGCCCCAGTTCGGCCAGATAGCGCAGCTTGCCGGCGTCGTCGGTCTTGACGCGGCGCACCACGGCGGACGCGCCAACGCCGACCTCGGTCAGCGGCTGATCATTAGTCGGCGCGATGCGCCCATCCTTCGTCGGAATGGGGTCGCCGTGCGGACAGTGGGTGGGATAGCCGCAGACCGCATCCATGCGGTCCTCGAAGGCCTCGCTGATGGTGAGTTGCAGGCCGTGCGACTCCGCGTGCACTTCCTCCCAGCCAAAGCCCATCACCTTTACCAGGAACACCTCCAGCAGGCGGTGTCGCCGGATGGATTTGAGCGCCTCGCGTTCGCCGGCGGGGGTGAGCGTCACGCCCTTGTACGGCACATGCGTAAGCATCTTGGCCTCGGCAAGACGGCGCAGCATCCGCACTACAGCAGAAGGTGAGACCTCAAGCCGTTCAGCCAGCAGCGAAGTGGTCGCGCCTTCGGGCGTGGATTGCAGCCGATAAATCTCCCCCAGGTATTCGCGCATCATCGGACTGATGTTCAATGTTGACCTCGGTTAACTTCGCGCTCGACCCGACCAAATTCGCAAGTTTCGCGGGACGATTGATTTCGTAGATGCGGATGATGATAATCCAGATGCAAATTATTCGCAATACGGAGAAACAGGTGATAGAGCGGACTCTTGCAAGGCTGGTTCTGGCAGCTGGTCTGCTGGCTGCCTGCACGCCGGCTCCGACGCCTTCCCCTACTGTAGCCCCTGCCCAGATTGACTTGAGCGGTATCAAGACGTATCTGCTCGACAAAGTGGGATCGCTTAAGAGCGCCACATCCGCCCTGAGCGCTGAAGCCGACCGATACTACGAACTGGCGAAAGCCAATGAATTCGACTATGCGGCGCTCTGGGCGAGCCGCGCCGATGAAGCCAAGCAGCTCATCGGGGCCGGGCGCGAAGCCTGGAAGGTCGCCAGCCCGCTCTACGAGCAGGTTGAAGGCATTGTGGCCGGCACGCCCTCGCTGTCCGAGTTCGATGTCATTCTGGATGCCGGCGCTTCAGGCGCGGAAGACCCCGAGGGCGCTGCCCCGTTCGACCTTACTCTGCCCGATGGCCGTGTCCTGTCCCGGCCGGGCAACCTGTTCGGCGTGACCGAGGCGACGTTGTGGGGGACGTTTGCGGAATTCGCCGCGCCTGTCGCCGCCGACTGGGACGGCGATGGCCAAATCGAATTCAGTGAGACTCTGCCCGATGCCAACGTGCTCAAGGCCGCTGCCGAAGCGCTGGACCGCTATGTCGGCGATTTGCAGGCTGCAGCGCAGGCATGGACGCCCACCGAGAGCGATGCCTTCACTGCGCTGGTGGTGATGGTGCCGACGATGAGCGAATACTTCGACTCATGGAAGAACTCGCGCTTCGTCGCCGGCGAGGCCTCGACCCAGCGCGACTTCGTCGCCATCTCGCGCCTGGCCGATATTCAGGACATCCTCAGCAGCCTGCAGGTGGTGCACGCGAACGTCAGCCCCCTCATCGTCTCTGTTGACGCCGGCCAGGACGCGCAGATCAAACAGGGCTTGGCCGATCTCAAAGCCTTCGTCGCCGAGGTGCACCGGCAGGAGCAGAGCGGTAAACGCTTCACCCCCGAAGAGGCTGACCTGCTCGGCGCCGAGGCGCAGAACCGCGCTACGGCCATTGCCGGCCTCATCGCTCAAGTCGCCGCCAAACTTAACATCCAGATTGTCGAGTGATGCGCCGATTAATCGCCCTGTTCCTCGCAGGCATAGCGCTGACTGCGCCTCTGCGTGCCCTGGCTGCCGCCGAGACGCCGGGACAAGCGGCAGAGTTCATTCGCGCCGCCCTGGTCCGGGCGCAGCTGCAATATGCAGCCGGAGCGTCAACGGTTGCGCCGTTGATAACCGAGGCCGAAGCGCGCTATCGCGCGGTGTTGGCACAACCGATCGCTGCCGCCGATCCAGCTGCCGCTGCGCGTGCTGAGGCCGGACTTTCCCGTTTGCAGGCTGCGCCTACAGCGGCTGAGTTCGCCGCTGCTCGTGCGCAAGTGTGGACGGCCATCCTCGCCGGTGGCTATGCCGTCGTCGAGCAAGCGGTTTTGCGCGGCGATGCTGCCACAGCCCGCGAGTGGCTTGGGGTGCGCGAGTTCCGCCAGGCCACACGCTTCTCGCGCCCCGACGCCGATGCCACGCTCGCTATCGAGCGACTCGGTCGCAACGCCGTCACGCCGGCGGAAACAGTCACTACCCTGCGCGCAGATTTGTTCGATACCTATCAGGCCCGGCTCAACGAGGCGCTGAGCAATCTGGCCGCCGCGCAAAGCAGGGGATTCGTCACCCGCAGCGCCGAGCACGCGGCCTTGGCGCAGGGCTACTTTGAAATTCTTGCTCCGGCGTATGCCGAGCAACGGACGCTCAGCCGGCTGGATGGGGCGCGAGAGTCGTTTACGCGGCTGGTTGAGGCCTCCCTCGGCGCGGGCGATCTTCAGGCCGCGCTGGTCGAAGTACAGGCTGCGCTCAAAGGGTTCCGCGCCGCGCCGCTGACACCGCAGGAGCAGGTGCGGCGCGCCAATCAGCTCCTGCGTTACCTCGCCCTGGTGCCCATTGAATATGGTCGCGGCGTAGCGAACGGCCACGTGACGCGCGAGCTGGAGATTCAGGAGGCCGTCACCTTCCGCGATGGCGCCGCCGCTGCCTTTGCCGATTTGCAAACGCTGCTCGAAGCGCGTGACCCTGAACAGACCGCGCTGGCAGCGCAGCTGCTAAACGAGCTGGATGTTCAGCTTGAGGCCTCGCTCGCCCGGACGCGCGTCGCCTCGGCGGAGGAGATTCGGGCGAAGAGCGAAGGCCTTAGCACGCTGCTGACGAAGATGATGCCGGATGAGTGGTTGACCGCCAGCACCAGCGGCGACTTTGACGTTATTCGGTCCATGCTAGACCAGATGGAGAAAGCCGCTCGGGCCGGACAGTACGACCTGGCCGAGTCGGCACGGCTGGAGGCCTATGCCCTGCTGGAGATTGGCCCGGAGGCAAAGCTGATTGTCTTTGCGCCCGAACTCAAGCTGAGGCTGGAGGAACTGTTTTGGAACGGGCGAGGTGAACACAAGGGGCTGGCCTATCTGCTGCGCGAACGGGCGCCCTTCAGTCAAATCAGGGCCAGCCGCGCGGCGCTCGACGCTGCCCTGGCCGAGGCGCAGGCCGCCATCGGCGCAAGCAGCGCACCTGCTGCGGTTGCCGCCAACGCCGGAGTGATTGTGTTTCGCGAAGGCCTGGAAGCTGTGCTTATCCTTGCCTCGCTGATGTCCAGCATGAAGCGCCCCGAGGAGCGCCGCTACCGGCGTCCGATGTGGCTGGGCGCCGGGCTGGCGCTGCTTGCGACTGCGGCGACATGGCTGCTGGCGCGCGGCGTGCTGCAGTCGCTGGCGCGCTACGGTGAAAAGCTCGAAGCAGTCGTATCGCTGATTGCCATCGGCGTGCTGCTCCTGATTCTTAACTGGTTCTTCCACAAGACGTACTGGACAGATTGGATTGCAGCGTTCCATGCTCGCAAGCGCAGGCTGATCAGCGGCGAGACCGGCCTGTGGCTGGGTCTGGTTACGCTGGGTTTCACCAGTATGTATCGCGAGGGGTTTGAGACGGTGCTCTTCCTGCAGGCGCTGGTTTTGGAAGGCGGCACCGCCGTTGTGCTCATCGGTGCGGCGGTCGCACTGGCTGCTGTCGTGGGTGTTGGCGTCATCACCTTCCGGTTGCAGGTGCGCCTTCCGTACAAGGACATGCTTATCGTCACAGGCGTCCTCATCGGCGTGGTGCTGTTGCAGATGGTGGGCAACACCGTCCACCTCCTTCAGGTGGTAGGCTGGCTGCCCATTCATCTGATCGAAGGCGTGCGTTTGCCGTTCTGGCTGGGAACGTGGTTCGGGCTGTACGCCACATGGGAAGGCGTGGGGCTGCAGGCTGCAGCCGCCGCTTTTGTCATCGGCAGTTATTACCTTGCTGAGCATCTTCAGAAACGGCGGACGCCACACGTGGCTGGCCGTGCGACTGTTCGCTCATCGGGCTGAAGCGAACATCCCGGCGCACAGCCAATCTTCTAGAGTGTTGTTCGGAGGTCTCATGTGCCAATATGAAACCATTCTGGCAGAACAGTCGAGTACACGCTATATCAGCTCTTGTGAGCATGGCACAGTTCACGTGATGTGGGATGGATTGGGCCTGCACCTTAGAAAGGAACGTTTCCATGCTCTAGCCGATGAGACGCAGAAGGCCCTGCGGGAATTACACGCTTCGATCGGGCAACATGCCCCACATTACTGGTTTCGCCTGCGGGTGAACACTGTCGTTCTGGGAATCCCTTACGGCGAGTTTGTGCGCTTCGTGGCGCTGCTTTCCCAGGCTCGGCTTCAGATGGAAGTGTCGTCCGCGATGGACGCCAGCGAGTTCGGACCGGCCATCGGCCGGATTCACTCTGCCCCGGCGAGTTTCTGCGCCAATTGATTGCCATCCGCCGCGAGGTTCGCGCTTGGAAAGGAGTGTTGCACAGAGAACAAACCGGAAAAGCAAGAGAATGGCGCATGCCACCGCCCGCTCAACGGGGCGAGAGCTGCCGGAGCGAGCGATAGCGTAACCCTGGCTGGAGCGAGGCTTTCGCTCAATACAAAAGTCACCCTGTAAATCACCCCTTACAGAAGGAGCTTGTTATGGTCTTCCGACGTATCCTGTCACTAGTCTCTGGCCTGATGGCGGCCGCACTTGCGTTCAGCGCCTGTGCGCCGGCCGCGACGCCAACGCCGCAGATTGTCCGAGAGACGGTCGAGGTGCCGGTACAGCAAACCGTCACCGTCAAAGAAACGGTCGTGGTAGAAGTGACCCCGACCGCCCGGCCCGAACCGCAGGGCGAACTCACCGTTTACACCACTCGCGCCGAGTCGTTGTTTAAGCCCGTCATCGAAGCCTTCAACGCCGCGTATCCGAAGGTCAAGGTCACGGTGCTGAGCGGGAGCAACAGCGAGCTGGCCGCGAAAATCCTCGAAGAACAGAAGAACCCGGTGGCCGATGTGTTCATCAACAGCGACACGCTGACGATGATTAATCTGGCGTCACAGGGCGTGTTCCAGCCGAACGACTCGCCGGCAGTGGCTGCGGTGCCACTGGACTACCGCGCCGAGGACGGGAGCTGGGTGGCGCTCACCCTGCGTGCCCGCGTCATCATGTACAACACCGAGCTGGTCTCGCCCGATGAAGCGCCGAAATCCATCTTCGACCTGACCGACCCGAAATGGAAGGGAAAGGTCGGGGCGACGGACAGCACCAGCGGCGCGATGATGGCGAATCTGGCCGCCATTCGTAAGCTGGCCGGCGACAAGAAAGCCGAGGAGTTCATCGCCGGGCTGGTGGCGAACGATACCCGCTTCTTCGGCGGCCACACCGACATCCGCAAAGCCGTCGGCGCGGGCGAGCTAAAGCTGGGCCTTGTCAATCACTATTACTACTTCCTGTCGAAGGCCGAGGGAGCGCCGGTGGGTATCGTCTGGCCCGACCAGGGCGAAGGCCAGATAGGCCTCATCTACAACTCCACCAACGCCGGAATCCTCAAGGGCGCGCCGCACGCCGACCTGGCGCGGGTGTTCGTGGACTTCATGCTCTCGCCGCGTGGCCAGCGGGTGTATGCGGAGAGGAACTATGAGTATCCGATCCTGAAGGACATCGCACTGGCCCCCGGCGTGCCGCCGCTGGAAAGCTTCAGGCTGGCCGGCATCTCGCTGAAGTTGATGTGGGAAGAGCTGGAGCCGACGCGGGCACTGGCGCAGAAAGCCGGTCTGCCGTAGGCAAATGCATCGCGTGGCCCCCAGCCGCAACTGAAGGAATCCACGAAGGGCACGAAGGACACGAAGTTGCACGAAAGGCCCATGAGTTTCTTCATGTTTCTTCGTGTTCCTTCGTGTGACTTCGTGGATTCAGAATCTTCGCGGTCAATGTGGTCGTTCAAGGGCAATCTGATAGTGCGTGAGGATGAACACGCACGACGCACTCCGTTGTGATGCGCCGGCTAACCTTTGTCTCCATCCTCGTTGCCGCCTTCACGCTCATTCCGCTCGCCTACATCGTCCTGCGGGCGCTGGGCGCGGATGCCGGCGTGTGGCAGCGGCTGTGGGTGGGTCAACTGCCCGGACTGATAAGCAGCACGCTGTCCCTGCTGCTGGCTGCGGTGGCCCTGAGTACGTTGCTAGGTGTGGGCTGTGCCTGGCTGGTGGAGCGCACCGATTTACCGGGCCGGAGCGTATGGCGCTGGCTGCTGGCGCTGCCGCTTGCCGTGCCGGCCTATGTGGCGGCCGCGTGCTGGCTCATCGTCTTCCGGCGCGGCGGCCTGCTGGAGACCGTCTATCGCCAATGGACGGGCGCGCCCCTCGGCAGCTTGCCGTTGCCCGATTTGTACACCCTCCCCGGCGCTGCGCTCATCATCAGCCTGTGCGTCTTCCCCTACGTCTATCTACCGGCTGCCTCAGCGTTGCGTTCTATCAGCCGCTCACTGGAGGACGCTGCGCGGGTGGCGGGCCGCTCGGCGTGGGGGACGTTCCGTGAGGTCACGCTGCCCCTCATCCTGCCGGCAGTGACCGCCGGCGCCTTGCTGGTGGGGCTGTACGTGCTTTCGGATTTCGGCACGGTAGTGCTCCTGCAATATCGCACCTTCACGGTCTCGATTTTCCGTCAGTTCGCCGGGCAGACGGACCGTGCCGCGGCCTCCATCCTCAGCCTGCTGCTCATCGGCCTGACGCTGCCACTGGTGCTCGGCGAGCTGCGCCTCAACCGCCGCGAGCGCCGCCTGAACGTCGGCCAGACCCGGAGGCCGCCGGAGGTGCTCAGGCTGAACGGCTGGCGCTGGCCGGCGTTGGGCGCTGTGACGCTCGTAGCGGGCTTTGCTTTGTTCTTCCCCTTTGCGGTGCTGAGCGGCCAGACGTTGCAGGGCCTTCTCTTCCCGACAGAGGTTGACCGCATCTGGTCGGTGGGCAACGAGGGGGTGTGGGTGCATGGCCGGAACAGCGTCATGGTGGCCGGCACGGCGGCGACCTTGGCGCTGGCGCTCGCCTTTGCGCCGGTGTACCTGGACGCGCGCTTCCCTTCGCGCTGGACGCGCCTGCTGCTGGCTGCGTGTAAAATGCCCTACGCCTTGCCGGGCCTCATCGCCGGCCTCAGTTTCGTCATGTTTCTCAATCAATGGGTCAATTTCCTTTACGGCACGGTTGCTGCCCTCATCCTCGCCTTCACCTTTCGGCTGATGCCGCAGGCCCTGGCCACCAACGAGGCCGTTCTGCGGAGCGTGCCGCCTTCATTGGAGCAGGCCGCGCGGACGCTAGGCCAGACCGGGTGGGGGGCATTTCGGCGCGTCACTCTGCCGGTGGCCGCGCCGGGCGTGATCGCGAGCTGGGCGCTGGCCTTCATCGCTGCCATGAAGGAATTGCCGACGGCCATTCTGCTGCGCCCGCCCGGCTTCGATACCTTACCCGTTAGCATCTGGTCTGCCGCTGATGAACGCGTGTACACGCAGGCCGCGCCGCCTGCCCTGCTGCTCATCATGTTGACCCTGATTCCGCTCGCCTGGGTGTACTCCCGTCAGACGACGCCTGTCCGCGATCTGCCCGAATGACCGCTTCTACCTTCCTCATTGAGTTGCATAAAGTAAGCAAACGCTTCGGCTCGGTTCAGGCGGTGCGTGAGCTGTCGCTGGCCGTGCCTCGCGGCAGCCTGTTTGCCTTGCTGGGCGCGAGCGGTTGCGGTAAGACGACGGTGCTGCGGCTGGTGGCCGGATTGGAAAAGCCGGACAGCGGTGAAGTGAAACTGAATGGACGCACGGTGGCCGGCCTGGGCGTATGGGTTCCGCCCGAAGCGCGGCGCGTGGGCATGGTCTTTCAGGATTACGCGCTTTTCCCACATCTGACCGTTGCGGCCAACATCGCTTTCCCGCTCAACGGCATCTCGAACGCCGACCGGCGTGTGCGGGTCGCCGAGCTGATGGCGCTCGTCGGGCTGGACGGACTGGGTGACCGTTATCCACATCAGCTCTCCGGTGGGCAGCAGCAGCGGGTGGCGCTGGCGCGCGCCCTGGCGCCGCGCCCGGAAATCGTCCTGCTCGATGAGCCGTTCTCGAATCTTGATGCTGGCCTCCGCCAGGCCATGCGCGCCGAAGTGCGCGACATCCTGCGGCAGGCCGGAGCGACGGCCATCTTCGTCACCCACGATCAGGAAGAAGCCCTGAGCCTGGCCGATACTGTGGCCGTGATGAACGCCGGCACCCTCGAGCAGGTCGGCACGCCGGTGGAGTTGTTCGCGCTGCCGGCCACGCGCTTCGTGGCGGAGTTCCTCGGCGGGTCGTTCTTCCTGCCGGCGGTGGTCACCTCGCGCGGCGTGGAAACCGAAATCGGTTGCGCTGCACAAGGCACGGCCTGGCCGCCGGGCATGGAAGTGGATATGCTGGTTCGGCCCGACGACCTGACGTTGCGGGTCGAGCCTGGCGGCACGGCGCGCATCGAAAGCGGCGTGTTTCGTGGTGATGTGTATGTGTATCAGGTGCGGCTGGCCTCCGGGCGCACGGTGCGTTGCTTCGGCCCCCACTTCGAGCAATACGCGCCCGGCACTGCGGTGACGGTCGAGCTTACGCCGGGCCATCCCCTGGCCTGCTTCCCCCGGCACAAGGCTGAGCCTCCTTCTTCGTAACATCAGGCGCGCCAATCGCCTGACATATTGCGCACCAGGTCAAAGAACCTGACAGGTGTTGCGAGAAATTTCGTGGTTGCATAGCTTCATGTGCGACACCTGTCAGGTCTGGTGTGCCGATTTTGGCGCTTCGCCGACAACCTTTGTGTGTGCTCTAAACTACCTATTCCCTTCCCGCCCTTCATCAAGGCATGCTATGAAAGTGCGGGGCGTGACGAAACGAACGGCCTCATATTTCTTCAAGGCCAGTAAGTCCTGGTCACCGGTCACAACGAACTCTGCCTTCCCCGAGACAGCCGCTTCAATGAACATATCATCCTTCGGATCGCGGCAGACCTTGATCGTTCGTGTTGGCGTAACAAGCTCTCCGCGCAAGGCGATAAGTGCCAGCAGGTTGTCAACGCTTTGGTCGTCCAGGTGATACTTCTGACGAATTTGGGGTAGGGCCAGCGTTTCCAGCAATTCATCAATAAGCGGTTGGGAATATACGAGCATATAGGCGCCATCGCGCAACCGTTGAATCACCGGCCCGACAGTGCCGGTTGACTTGATTACCGCCCGAATGAGAATGTTGGTATCAACAACGGCGCGCAACATCGCTTGCCCGGACTACTTGCGTTTCCCTGACCGGACAAGTCTGATTGCTTCACGCAGGTCAGCTTCCACTTCCTCCTCCGAATAATGGGCGTTGACGCGAGCCATCCGGTCGAGGAGCGCATCAAAGCGCTTGAGCACGCCGGCCTCATCGGCTCGCATCAACCGGACATAGTGATCATAGGAGATCAGGACTGCTTCCGGGCGGCTGCCGCGCGTAAGGATGTAGGGGACATGCTTCTGCACGACCTCGTCAAATACAGACCGGAACTTGCGCTGTAGTTCGGTGACGCCAATGATTTTGTCCATATCGGCAATCCTATTGGAGTTTATATTGCAATACATATTCTACCCTATATCGAAATACAGGTCTGGCAACGCCGGTTTCATTCCCTCCTGTCTTGCGCCCGTCTGCCAGCCCACTTTGGTCAAGAGTCATGGCTGCAACGTCCGCCGGTTGGTTGCCGGCTCAAACCCGATTAATCGGACATTAAAATTTTCTTATAGAGAAAATGACAGCCCCTTGAGGGAAAAGTGCGAGAAATTAGCCAGCCAAGCTCGCTTTGACGAACCGGATAGTGCCCTTCGCCGACCGATTGCCATCCCGGTTCTGGTAGCACAACCGGTGAGTCGTGAGCATTCATCACACCCTCAAGAAGGAGTAGCTTATGTCCCTATCTCAACGTCTCGTAGCTCGCAGCATCGTGGTCTTGACCATTGCTGCGCTATTGCTCGCCGCCTGCGCCCCGGCTGCGACGCCCGCGCCCACAGCCGCTCCAACCCCTTCCGTGGACTGGCGAACGGTGCGCTCGGCAGCAGAGGCCGGTGGCATGGAAGCCCTCATCGCTCAGGCGAAGAAAGAGGGCAACCTGCACGTCATCGCTCTACCCCGCGATTGGTGCAACTACGGCGAGATGATTGACACCTTCAAGTCGAAGTACGGCATCGCCGTTAACGAGTTGAACCCGGAGGCCGGCTCGGCAGATGAGCTGGAGGCCATCCGCGCCAACAAGGAGAGCGGCGGCCCGCAGGCGCCGGACGTGATTGATATCGGCGTGGCCTTCGGCCCCCCCGCCAAGCAGGAAGGGCTGCTTGCGCCCTACAAGGTGCAGGGCTTCGACACCATTGCCGGCGTCAAAGACCCCGATGGTTATTACTACGCCGACTATGGCGGTGTGCTGGTCTTCCAAATCAACACCGACGTAGTGAAGGACATCCCCAAGGACTGGAAAGACCTTCTCGATAAGAAATATAAGGGCCAGGTCGCCCTCGCCGGCGACCCGCGCGCCAGCAACCAGGCGGCACAGACGGTGTATGCAGCAGCGCTGGCCAACGGCGGCTCGCTGGATAACATTGACCCCGGCCTGAACTACTTCAAGGAGATGAATGCCGTCGGCAACTTGCTGCCCGTTATCGCCACCAGCGGCACGTTTGCCAAAGGCGAGACGCCCATCACCTTTGCCTGGAATTACTTGGCGCTGGCCGCCCGCGACAACCTCAACGGCAACCCCGGCGTGGAAATCGTCTATCCCGCTTCCGGCTCATGGGGTGGCTGGTATCTGCAGGCCATTAGCGCCTACGCGCCCAATCCGGCGGCGGCCCGCCTGTGGCAGGAGTTCCTCTACTCCGATGAAGGCCAGAAGATTTGGATGAAGGGCTACTGCGTGCCGGCCCGTTTTGCGGACATGGTGGCCCGCGGCGTCGTCCCGCCCGACCTGTTGGCGAAGATGCCGGCCAAGGGCGTCATGGAGAACGCTGTCATCCCGAGCGTGGAACAGCTTTCGGCGGCGCGCGAGAAAATCAAGAATGAGTGGGATAAAGTGGTCGGTTTGGACATCAAGGCCGCGCCGTAATCATCGTCCTGCTCTACTTGCTCTAGCCGGCTCAACGGGCAGAAGATGACTCTGCCCGTTGAGCTTCCCCAAAGAACCGCTGATGACTACGCTTGCTGAAGCGCCAGCCCGCCTGCGTCCCGCGACCATTACTTTCTCCTGGACTTGGCTGGGACTCATTCCTTTCTTCCTGTTTGCCTTCGCCTTCATCGCGCTGCCTTCGCTCACTCTGTTCACAGGCAGCTTCACCGACGCGCAAGGCCGGTTCACGCTGGATAACGTGGCCGCGTTGAACTCGCCCCTCATCATCAATGCCTATCGCAACAGCATTGTGCTTAGCCTAATTACTGCCGTAGTCGGCGGCCTGTTTGGGTTCCTGCTGGCCTATGCCGTTGCGCTGGGCGGCGTTCACCCGGCGGTGCGCCGCGCCATTCTCACCTTCTCCGGGCTGGCCGCCAACTTCGGCGGCGTGCCGCTGGCCTTCTCCATCATCGCCACCATCGGCCGCACCGGTTTCGTGACCGGCTTCCTTCGAGATACCTTTGGGCTGGACATCTATCAGATGGGTTTCAACTTGTACACGCTGCCCGGCCTCGTGGCCGCGTACATGTACTTTCAATTGCCGTTGATGGTTCTGATTATGGTCCCGGCCCTGGAGAGCCTGAAGCGCGAGTGGCGCGAGGCGGCGGAGAGCCTGGGCGCGACCAACTGGCAATACTGGCGCTACGTCGCCCTGCCTATCCTCACGCCCACGTTGCTGGGCACGCTCATCCTGCTCTTCGGCAACGCTTTTGGCGCGTATGCCACAGCGCAAGCGCTGACCGGTGGGACGATTACGCTGGTCACCATCGTCATCGGCGCGCAGATTCGCGGCGACGTGCTCAACAATCCCGGCCTCGGCTACGCGCTGGTGCTGGGCATGATTGCCATCATGGCGGTGTGCATCGCCGCCTACTCTGTCCTGCAGCGACAGGCCGAGCGCTGGCTCAGGTAGAAACCCGTATGCCATCCAACCGTCGCCCTAACTTGCTGGCCTGGGTCATCGTCCTTCTCGGAGCGGCTTTCTTCCTGCTGCCCATCTACGGCACGCTGGATTTCTCGCTGCGCGCCGAGCGCGGCGTCATCGGCTTCAAGGCATACGAAAGCGTCTTCGCCGATACGCGCTTTGTCGAAACCTTCCTGTTTTCCACCCAGCGCGCGCTGCTGACCATTGTCCTGAGCCTGGCCTTGATCATGCCGACCGCCTACTGGGTGAACCTGAAACTGCCGCACTGGCGGCCCATCATCGAGTTGATTACGCTGCTGCCCTTCGTCATCCCGGCGGTGGTGCTGGTCTTCGGCCTGATTCGCACCTACAGCCGTCCGCCGCTGGCACTCACCGGCTCGCCGTTCACCACCGACATCCTGCTGGTGGGCGGCTATATGGTGCTGGCCTTGCCTTACATGTACCGTGCCGTGGACTCCGGCCTACGCGCCATTGACGTGCGCACGTTGACCGAGGCTGCGCAGAGCCTGGGCGCAGGCTGGCCGACCATCCTGTGGCAAGTGATCTTCCCGAACCTGCGTGGCGCTGCTATCAGCGGCGCGCTCATCACCTTTGCGATGGTGGTGGGTGAACTGATCTTGGCGGCGTTCTTGGCGCGACCCGCCTTCGGGCCGTACATGGTGCAGCTGGGCGCATTCCGCGCCTACGAGCCGGCGGCCCTCGCCATCATTAGCTATGCACTCACCTGGGCCTCGCTGGCCCTAATTGATGTGTTCGCCCGCGGCGCGCGCGACCGCAGCCAGGCCGCGGCGGTGCGCTAAGCAACTATGACATCGCTTCAGCTTGACCACGTTCATAAAACCTTCGGCGTTACGGTGGCCGTGCAGGATTTCTCGCTCAGCCTGCAACGCGGCGAATTCGTCTCGTTGCTCGGGCCGAGCGGCTGCGGCAAGACAACTGTGCTGCGCATGATTGCCGGCTTCGAGACGCCGACCGCCGGCCGTATCATCATCAACGGGCGCGACGTCACACGCGTCCCGCCCAACAAGCGCAACATCGGCATGGTCTTTCAGAGTTACGCGCTCTTCCCGAACATGACGGCAGCGGGCAACATCGCCTTTGGGCTGCGCGTGGCGGGCAAACCCAAACGGGAGGTCGAGGCGCGCGTGCAGGAGATGCTGGAGCTGGTGCGCCTGACCGGCCTTGGCGGGCGCTACCCATACCAGCTTTCCGGCGGTCAGCAGCAGCGCGTGGCGCTCGCCCGCGCGCTGGCCATTCAGCCGGAGCTGCTCCTGCTGGATGAGCCGCTCTCTGCACTCGATGCCAAGGTGCGCGCCGAAGTGCGCGACGAGATTCGCCGCATCCAGCGTCAGCTTGGCATCACCACCGTCTTCGTCACCCACGACCAGGAAGAGGCCATGTCCATCTCCGACCGGGTGGTGGTGATGAGCAAGGGCCTCATCGAGCAGGTCGGCCCGCCCTTCGAGATTTACAACTACCCGCGCACGCCGTTCGTGGCCTCGTTCGTCGGCACGCTCAACCGGCTGCGTTGTACCGTGGTGGATGCCGCCGGCGGATTGCTGCGCCACAACGGCCAGACGTTCCGTGTGCCGGCGCCGCTGGCGGAGGCCAACGGAACGGAAGTCATGTTGATGCTCCGCCCGGAGGAACTGCGTCTGGGCGCGGATGGCGGCCCCAATCAGCTCATCGGCACGGTGCAAAGCGTCAGCTTCCTAGGTGCAGTGGTGCGCGTGCAGCTGCGTCACGGGGATACGACCCTCACCCTCGACCTGTTCAACGAGCGACAGCTCAAGCTGCCCGAGGTCGGCCAGACCCACACCATCTCCTTCCCGCCACATGCTTGTTGGGTGATGGCCTATTCCAATGGGGCCGGCCCGCAGTGACATGGTAAACTTCCGCCGACGCGCGTTTCGGGCAAGGAAACACGTGTTGCCCCGTTTCCCAGAAAGACCGTCGCCAAAGTGAAACAGCATCATGCCGATGTGGCCGTAATCGGCGCGGGCATCCTCGGGCTGGCCCATGCGTACGCCGCCGCCCGGCGCGGCCGGCGCGTTGTCCTGTTCGAGCGCAACCAGCGTGCGGTCGGCGCTTCGGTGCGCAACTTCGGCCTGCCCTGGCCTGTCGCGCTGGCACTGACGCCGCTGTACGAGCGCGCCCTGTTCAGCCGGCAGGTCTGGCGCGAGCTGGCTGCGCGGGCGGGCTTTGCCTGCGCCGAGAACGGCGCGCTCTTCCTCGCCTATCACGCCGACGAAGAGGCCGTGTTGCAAGAGTTCTTTGCACAGGCCAAGGGGCCTTACGAACTGCTGACCCCGGATGAATGTGCGGCGCGCTCCCCCGCCGTCGTGACGGAAGGGCTGCGCGCCGGCCTGTTTAGCGCCACAGAGCTAACCGTTGATCCGCGCGAGGCCATTCGCAAGCTGCCGGACTGGCTGGCGCGCGAGTACGGCGTCATCCTGCGCTTCGGCGCCCCGATCAACGGCCTGGCCTTCCCTCATCTGGAAACGCCATCCGAACGCTGGACGGTGGGGCACGTCTTCGTGTGCAGTGGGCCGGACTTCGAGACGCTCTATCCCCGCGTTCTGGCGGAGAGTGGACTCATCCGGTGTAAGCTGCAAATGATGCGCACCGTGCCGCAGCCGGCCGGCTGGCGGCTTGGCCCCACGCTGGCCGCCGGGCTGACTCTGGCACGCTACGATAATTTCGCCGCCTGCCCGTCTGTCACCGCGTTGCGCGAGCGGCTGGCGCGCGAGCTGCCCGAGCATACGCAGTGGGGCATCCACGTTTTGCTGGCGCAGAACGCGCTCGGCGAGCTGGTCATCGGCGACACGCACGAGTACGGGCTGACCTTCGACCCTTTCGATAGCGAACGTGCCAATCAACTAATCTTGAACTACCTGGCGACCTTTGCGCGCGTCCCGGACCTCACCATTGCCGAGCGCTGGCACGGCTTCTATGCCAAATTGGCCGGACAGAGCGAACTGGTCATTCAGCCCGAGCCGGGCATTACGCTGGTGCAGAACACCAACGGCCTGGGCATGACGCTGGCCTTCGGTCTGGCCGAAGAAATCGTCAGCCAACTGTCGAATTGAGGCAACACTTCTATGAACTTCCATTTTCGCCGCAGCTACTGTGGCCCGCTCCAAGCCGTCCTCTTCGATTGGGCCGGAACCACCGTGGATTACGGCTGCTTCTCGCCCACCGCGCCGTTCATCCGTGTCTTCGCCGCACACGGCGTCACCGTCACCATCGAACAGGCACGCGGCCCGATGGGGTTGATGAAACGCGACCACATCCGCGCGCTGACGCAGCTGCCGGAAGTAGCCGCGCAGTGGCAGGCCGTGCACGGCCGCCCGCCCGCCGAAGCCGACATCGAAGCCATGTTCGCCGAGTTCGTGCCGTTGCAGGTCGCCGTGCTGGCCGACTATGCCGCACCCATCCCCGGCGTGGTCGAGACGGTTGCGGAACTGCGCCGGCGCGGCCTGAAGATCGGCTCGACTACGGGCTATACACGCGAGATGATGGAAGTGCTCGCCCCCGAGGCAGCGCGGCGCGGCTACGCCCCCGATGCCTGGGTTTGCTCGACGGATGTCCCTGCCGGTCGCCCTTACCCGTGGATGGCCTTTCAGAACGCGATGCGTTTGAACGTCTATCCGATGGAGGCAATGGTCAAAATCGGCGACACTGTGCCGGACATCGAGGAAGGGCTGAATGCCGGGATGTGGACGGTGGGCGTGGCGCTGACCGGCAACGAGCTTGGCCTGACGGAGGCCGAAGTCGCTGCGCTCTCGCCCGAAGCGCGCCGCCGGCGCTTGACACCCATTTATCAAAAGTTGTATCAGGCCGGCGCGCACTACGTCGTGGATTCGGTCGCCGATTGCCTGCCTGTGCTGGATGAGATTGAGAAGCGGCTGGCGAGCGGCGAGCGACCCTGATGCTTTAGCCGAGCAGCTAAGCATAAATTATTTCACCGCCGAGATCGCAGAGTGCGCGGAGAAATAATCCAAGAAAGAGCGCTGCGCGCTCCGCATTCTCTGTGGCCAACGGCCCTGTCACCTTGCTGCCGGCGACTGACTATGCTCTTGGGGTTCGTCACAGAGACACAGAGTCACGGAGTAGTGTTTTAGATTTCTCTGTGTGCTCAAGCCAACGCTGCCTTTGACCCCAACTTTGCCCGGTGAATACCGGTTCCGGTTTGACGCCCATCACAATATTTTTGCAGTTCAGAATCGAGGAAGAACTTTGCTCTCCGACGAGCTTTTCCGATCTGCTATGATCGCTCAAAGACGCTTGCCGCCGGGATGCATTCGAAATCGGCAATGACTCTTGCAAACCTTCGTTACCCGAATCCGGGCGCCGATCTGCTCCGCATTCAGGCGAAATGGCTGGCGCCGGCCCGCGCGCGTCTGCTGCGGCGGGCGGCCATCGCGCGACGCGGTCGCGTGCTCGATCTCGGTGCGGGTAGCGGCGCAGTCACCGGCGAGCTGGTGCGCCGCGCCGGCGGAGCGGTCACGGCGCTCGACCTCGCCTTCGCCGTGCTGCGCGCAGACCCCGCAGCGTTTGCCGGCGCAGGGCGCGTCTGCGCGGATGCGCTGCGCCTCCCCTTCCCCTCCCTCACCTTCGACCTCGTCTTTTGTCAATGCGCGCTGTTGTGGATGCAACCGGCAGAAGTCGTGCTGGACGAAATCGCCCGCGTGCTGCGTGCCGAGGGCGCACTGGTGGCGCTGGAACCGGATTACGGTGGCCTGATCGAACATCCGCCGGAAATCGCCGTGCGCGACATATGGATCGCAGCCCTCGCGCGTGCCGGCGCCGACCCGTTCATCGGGCGCAAGCTGCCCGGACAGCTGGAGGCGCGCGGCTTCCGCGTGCGCGTAGACCTGCTGCCCGAACTGCGCCCTCCCGACCCTGCCCGCTTCGACTTCCTGCGCGGCCTGCCGCTCACCGCAGGCGAGCAGACCCGCGTCGAACAGGCCGCGCACGCCGACGCCCAAAACTCCGGCCGGGCGCGCGTAGCGCATCTGCCGTTCTGCCTCATCACCGCCTTCAAAACTTAAGACCGTTTCGCCTTGCTCTCTGTTATAATCGGCATCGCTCGAATGGAGCACGCTCTCGACGCGAGAGCGTTTTTTATGCGCCTGCCCTTCGAGAGAGCCGAGGATATATCCGATGCGAACCGTCGAATGGTACAACCACGGCGTGCGGATGATTGACCAACGTCTTCTGCCCGGTCGCTTCGAAACGCCGGTCTTCTACTCCTACCGCGACGTCGCCCGCGCCATTCAGGAGATGGTGGTGCGCGGCGCGCCCGCCATTGGCGCGGCGGCAGCCTTCGGGCTGGCACTGGCCGGCTTCGAGAGCAAGGCCGCCAACCGCCTCCAGCTGCTGCGCGACCTCGAAGAGGCGGCACAGGTGCTCAAGGCAGCGCGGCCCACCGCCGTCAATCTGGCCTGGGCGGTAGACCGTTTGATGCGCGTCGCCGTCAACGAAGACCTGGAGAGCGCCGACGATGTGCGTCAGGCGCTGCTCAACGAGGCACAAAAGCTGGCCGATGAAGACGTGGAAGTGAACAAGCGCCTGGGCGCGTTCGGCGCGACTCTGGTGGAGGACGGCGACACCATCCTGCACCACTGTAACACCGGCGCGCTGGCAACGGTGGATTTCGGCACCGCGCTCGGCGTCATCTTCACCGCGCATGCTCAGGGCAAGAAGATTCACGTGCTGGTGGACGAGACGCGCCCGCGCCTGCAGGGCGCGCGCCTAACGGCCTGGGAACTCAAGCAAGCCGGCATCCCTTTCGACCTGATCTCCGACTCCGCCGCCGGCTACTTCATGCGACGCGGCCAGGTGAACCTGTGCCTCGTCGGCGCCGATCGTATCGCGGCCAACGGCGACGTGGCCAACAAAATCGGCACGTATATGCTTGCCGTGCTGGCCAAGGAAAACGGCGTGCCGTTCTACTGCGTCGCGCCCACTTCGACCGTTGACCTGGCGCTGGCGCACGGCGACCTGATTCCCATCGAAGAACGCAGCCCCGCCGAAGTATTAAACATCGCCGTAGCCGGCGAACCGGCTACGCCCGAGGGAGTCAGCGCCCGCAACCCGGCCTTCGACGTAACGCCGCACCGCTATCTGACTGCCATCGTCACCGAGAATGGAATCGTCCGCCCACCGTACGCAAAGAACCTGCCGCGCGCGGTGAAGAATGAGTTATGACCGAAGATTACTGACCGAAGACCGGCTCTCGATCATCGGTCTTCAGTCTTCAATCTTCAGTCGTCTCTGCCCCGAATGCGTATCCTGTTCACCGGCTCCATCGCCTACGATCATCTGATGACCTTTCCCGGCTACTTCAGAGACCACATCTTGCCGGAGAAGCTCGACAACCTCAGCCTGAGCTTTCTGGTGGAGACGATGACGCGTCAGCGCGGCGGCACGGCGCCCAACATCGCCTTCACTCATGCGCTGCTCGGCGGCGAGGCGGCCATCATGGGAACCGTCGGCGAGGACTTCGCCGAGTACCGCGCCTGGCTCGAAAAGCACGGCGTGGATTGCAGCGCCGTCAAGGTCATCGCGGGCACCTTTACCGCCTCGTTCTTCGCCAGCACCGACCGCGCCAACTGCCAAATCGCCTCCTTCTATCCGGGGGCGATGAGGTATGCGGCGGCGCAATCACTCTATGACCTGGAGCGCAAGCCCGACTTGGTGGTGATTTCGCCTAATGCGCCGGACGCCATGCGCAAGTTCGTGCGCGAGTGCAAGGAGCTGGGCTGGCGCTACGTCTATGACCCCGGCCAGCAGCTGGCGCGCGCCGGCAAGGAAGACGTGCGCGAAGGCGTGGACGGCGCATGGATGTTGGCCGTCAACGATTACGAAGCAGGTCTGATCCACAAGATGCTCGGCTGGGACGAGGCCGAATTGCAGAAGCGCGTGCAGGTGCTGGTGATTACGCGCGGCGAACAGGGCGCGACCATCTTCGCCGAGGGCGTGCGCACCGACGTGGCAATTGTGCCGGCCAAAGAAATCAAAGACCCGACCGGCGTGGGCGACGCCTTCCGCGCCGGCCTGCTGCGCGGCGTGGCCGCCGGTTGGCCCTGGCTGTTGTGCGGGCAGGTGGGCGCGCTGGCCGCCACGTACTGCCTGGAACAGGTCGGCACGCAGAACCATCACTTCTCCCTAGCCGAGTTCCTGACGCGCTTCCGCCAGCACTTCGATGACAGCGAGCTATTGAACGAGTTGTTTTAGCCCAATCTACTTTCTACTCTCTACTTTCTACTTGCTGTTGCAGTCGCCGCGAGTAGCAAGTAGCAAGTAGAAAGTAGAAAGTAACAGGAGACCTTCAGTGACCATTGAGAGCGACATCAAAAACCCTTCCCTGGCCGAGGGCGGCCGTTACCGCATTGAGTGGGCCGAGCAGGAGATGCCCGTGCTGCGTCAGGTGCGCGAACGCTTCCGAAAAGAGCAGCCGCTCAAGGGCATCCGCATCAGCGCCTGCCTGCACGTGACCGCCGAGACCGCCAACCTGATGCGCACGCTGCAGGCCGGCGGTGCCGACGTGGTGCTGTGCGCCAGCAACCCGCTCAGCACACAGGATGACGTGGCCGCCTCGCTGGTGCTCCACGACGAAATCCCCGTCTATGCCATCAAGGGCGAAGACCGCGCCACCTACTTCAGGCACATTCAGGCGGCGCTCGACCACAAGCCGCACATGACGATGGACGATGGCTGCGACCTGGTGAGCGAGCTTCACAAGAACCGCACCGAGCTGATTGATAACATCATCGGTGGCACCGAGGAAACCACCACCGGCGTCATCCGTCTGCGCGCCATGGCCACCAACGGTGTGCTCCGCTTCCCCGTACTGGCCGTGAACGACTCGGCCACCAAGCACTTCTTCGACAACCGCTACGGCACCGGCCAGAGCACCATTGACGGCATCGTGCGCGCCACCAACGTGCTGCTGGCCGGTAAGACCTTCGTCGTCGCCGGCTACGGCTGGTGCGGGCGCGGCCTGGCCTCGCGCGCGCGCGGCATGGGCGCGAACGTCGTCGTCACCGAAGTGGACCCGCTCAAGGCGCTCGAAGCGGTGATGGACGGCTACACCGTGCTGCCAATGCACGAGGCCGCTAAAGTCGGCGACGTGTTCTGCACCGTCACCGGCGACATCCACGTGCTCGACCGGCAACACTTCGCCGTGATGAAGGATGGGGCCATCCTCGCCAACTCCGGCCACTTCGATGTGGAGATCAACATCCCGGCGCTGGAGGCCATGTCCATCGGCAAAAAGCGCGTGCGCGAGTTCGTGGACCAGTACACGCTCAACGACGGGCGGCGCCTCAACCTGCTCGGCGAGGGGCGCCTCATCAACCTAGCCTCCGCCGAGGGCCATCCGGCCAGCGTGATGGACATGTCCTTCGCCAATCAGGCGTTGGGCGCGGAGTACATGCTCAAGAACGCCGCGAAGCTGGACAAGCAGGTGTACACCATCCCCGAAGAAGTGGACCGCGAAATCGCGCGGCTCAAGCTGCAGGCGATGGGCGTGACGATTGACACGCTCACCCCGGAGCAGGAAAAGTATCTGAGTTCGTGGGAAGAGGGAACATAGTTGTTGGGAAAGAGGGAAAGGAAAGAAAAACGGGAAATCGCCCGTTCGCTTCCCTCCTTTCCCTATTTTCCTTCTTTTCCCTCTTTTCCCTCGTTTCCTTCCTTTCCCTCCTTCGCCGGCCTTTCCCATGTCCGCGCCAGCAAGCCCCGCCTGCTTTCGCCACCCCGACCGTTTGGCCGTTGAGCACTGCGAGGTGTGCAAGCGGCCCGTGTGCGGCGCGTGCCTGTGGTATGCGGAGAGCGGCGAACGGCTGTGCCCCGACCACGCGGCCGAGTGGCTACAGGCAGGGAAGGCCGTCGCCCCGCCGGAGCGCTACGCCGAGGGCATCCACCACAGCCAGCGCTCCGCCGCCGCGCCGCCCAGGCCCGATCTCCCCTACAAGGGCAACAGCACCGACGTGATGGCGCTGGCCGCTGCCATCACCGGCCTGGCCTCGCTGCTCTCCTGCGGCGGCTTCTACTACTTCCTGCCGCTGATTGCGCTGGTGCTGGGTCTGATTGCCTGGCTGCAGGCCAAAGACGCCTATGACCCCGGTCGCGCGCGCTGGTTGGGTGTGGTGGGCCTGGCCGGTGGCAGCGTCTTCATCCTGAGTGTGCTGGCCTTTATGGCCTTCTTCGGCCTGTGCTTCTTCCTGCAGTTCGCGCTCATCTCCTCTTCCGGCCCCAGCTTCCCCACCCCCATCCCCATCCCCACGCCGACGCCATAGCGCAATTGCCGGTGTGACCGGTGGGCGCGGACTGCGCTTGGTGGAATGAATGCCTTACCGTTCGGGCAAAAAGAGCTGGCATGGCGGCCGGCTAGGCGGCCTCATGGCGTTAGGCATCAACCACTGCCCGATTTGCACAGCTCATTTCGGAAACTCTCATCTGCTTGTTACATGATTGTTACAAATCTGTGATGTTGCCGTGATGTTGGCATGGTAAGCTGAAGGTCAGACTTAGGACATTTCACTAAAGGAGATCGGCCATCTCAAAGCTAAAGCAGCTTCTGCCCTCACATTGCCGAAGCTTTTGGCGAATCGATGCGTGGCTCTCCCGCAACAAACCCGCTGTTCGTCCCAGAGTGTGTGGGGATAAGTCGGCCACACTCTGCGGTTCCTTTTTTCAGCGGCTTACACATGTTTTTGCGGTTGTCTTGAGCCTGTTGTTTCTTTCGGCTTGTCGCCCGTATCATTCCAACGCTCTCGATGCACTGACGGAATACCCCGGTTATCTGGAGAATGCCAGCGCTTTCACAAAGAGCTCCGTCCGGATACTGCAACAACAAGATGTGACAGGGGGGACCGTAATACTCTATCGGTGGCAAACGCCGAAATCGGTTGAGAAACAGCAGTACTGTCTGGCAGCCACCTTTGTAGCGTCGGAGGGTTATGGCTGGCGCGCGCAGTCTTCGGGCTCGGTGGGCGTAGCCCCTGCGGATTGCATCATTAGTGAAGCGGAGGACTTCGTGGCGGCTTACACGGTGGGCGGCAATTCCACCCCATTGAGCATAGCTTATGGCATCGCTAGAGGGAGCGATACCGTTCGCGTGGAATGGTCAGATGGTGTGATCATGTCCACGCCTGTAGAGAACAACTCCTTCCTTCTCACGCGCCCGGACACAATTCACGTTAGACGAATTGAGTTGCTGAATGTCGTGGGTGAAGTGCTCGAGAGCAAAACCTGGCCCTGAAGATGCCTGCATGATTGGAGCGGCGGCCTGTTCATACCGTTCTGACCTGGCTTTAAACGTCGGCCTCCTCTCGATGTCCTGTGCACCGCCTCCATCCCCTCAGGCGGCGGCTCGAGTTTTTTCTATCACTGCTTCAGTTCTTCTCAACCCTGCTTTGGCTCACGGCGACTGAGCCGGCAACGCAATCACTTCAATCATCACAAATACCAGCGCGCCGAACCGGTTACCCTGCGGGTCGCGCGCTTCCCAGCGCCCGGTGTATGTGCCCGGTGTGTCCGGCGCGCGCATCGGTATCTCCCAGATCGCTTCTGTGCCGGCGCGAGCCGGGTAGAGCGCGAACTCGGTCTGCGGCCTGACGCCCGGCGGCGCAGTCAGCGCATCGCCGCTCACCAGCACCAGGCGATAGCCCGGCCCCCAGTCGCACGTCCCGGTGTTCTTCACCCGCCACCGCTTGACGAACGGCTGCGTCGGCAGGAACTGCGCGCCGTCGGGCACGGTCACGTCTTCGATGAACGCGGCGTCGTTCACACAAGGCCCCTCGGTCGGCGTGGGACTGGGCGTAGCCGTCGGCGGGAGGGCGGTGAGAGTCGGGCTGGGCCGGAGCATAGCAGGGGGAGTGGTGGGCGCGAGGATAGCGGTGGCCAGCGTCGGTACGGCGCCGGCCTCGCCGGTGGGCGTTGGCGCAAGGGCGATGACGGAGGTGGCGGTCGCGGCGGGCGAGGTCGGCGAGGGCAGCGCGTCTGTGGGATCAGCCGTGAGTGTGGCCGTGGGCGTCTCGGAGGGGAGCAGCGTCAGGCCGGGTGGCGCGCTCGGCGTCTCACCGGCGCGGACGGTAACACTTTCCGCTGCGCAGGCAGTCAGCAGACCGATCGGCACGGCAAGAGCAAGCAGCCGCAGGCAGATGGCGCGTCGTCTCATTCGCACGGCGGATGGCTCAGGTCGGGCTGCGGGATGGCGAACGGCGCGTACAGCTCGATGGGGTTGCCCTCCGGGTCGCGCAGCCGGGCGAAGCGGCCGTAGTCGGTTAGCTCGCGCTCTACAGCAATGCCGGCGCGCTCCAGCCCGCCGACGAAGATGTCGTAATCGTCCACGCGGTAGGTGATCATCG
>JAVQXV010000101.1:0-10779 GCA_033577755.1 Anaerolineales bacterium | reverse complement strand
CGTTGCCGTAGCGCTGCCACACGCCGCCGATGTCGCGCGGGCTGGGGCTGCCGGCGCGCCCTTGCGGCGGGTCAATGCCCGGGCGCGGCGTGAACATCGGCTGAATGCCGGTGGGCTGCGGCATGATGTAGGAGCGACAATCCGGCACGATGGGCGGCGGCGTAGCCGTGAATTGCGGGCTGCAGCGTTCATCGCGGTAGGCTGCGACTACCGTGATGAGGATGTCGTCTGTTGCGCGGTTGAAAGTCAGGGGCGCAGCTGCAGCTTGTAAGCGGCAAGCGACGCGGGCATAAAAGTCCGTTGTTACGGGGATCGTTTCCGACACGATGCCGTCCGCGTCCACGTCGTCAACGTCCAAACCGTCTTCTCGGCATTGAGCATTCGAGACCATGCGGGGGTTAGGTCCGGTGCCGTAGGGGATGAGGTTGCGCTCGCCGGGGTCCTGGTCCACACCGAAGCGCGCCGCTTCGCGTGTGGCTTCAACCAGATTAACATACTCGTTCAGGGCAAAGCCAAACTCGATTAGGCCGCCCAATAGCATAAGAAGGAGCGGCAGGAAGATAGCCAGCTCCAATAAGCTCTGACCGCGAGATTTGGCACGGCCCGGCCGGTGAAGGTGTTTGAGCAGGTTCAGGAAGGTGTGCATCGCCTCACCACAAGTTTCAACGCCGAACTACATTGATTATAGAGAAAAGTCCCCGCTGCCGATAGTTAGGAATAGGGTGGGATAGGGCTGTTTTCATGAAGACAAGACAATCGGAGGACAAAGCGAGGACAATTCGCCGGATAAACGTTGAAGTAGAACTTGAAGATGACAGTGAGGGTCGGGCGGGCCGGCTTCAAATTATGCCGACAAGCCGCGCCGGTAGCCGATTGCATTAACTCCCATTGCGCGCCGCTATAATCGCACCATGCCGCATTCGGAAAAAGCCGCGCTGCGTGGCGAGCCTTCGTACGTGTGGCGCGCCGGACAGGCGCGGCGGCTGGCGCTCATCCGCGCCGCCCTGCCGGAGTTGAGTGAGCCGCTCCTCCTCGATAACGGCTGCGGGCTGGGCGTGTACGTGGCCCGTCTGCGTGAGATTACGCCGTGCGTGTTCGGGCTGGAGTACGAGCGCGAACGGGCGGCGGAGGCGGCGCGGCGATTGGGGGCCGGCATCATCGTCTGTGCCGCAGGCGAGCGCCTGCCGTTCCCCGATCACTCCTTCAGTGCCGTGCTCTCCAACGAGGTGATCGAGCATGTGCAGGATGACCGCGCTGCGCTGGCCGAGATGGCACGCGTGCTGCGACCGGGCGGGCGCGCGCTCATTTTTTGCCCCAATCGCTGGTATCCTGTGGAGACGCACGGCATCTTCTGGCGCGGGCGCTATCTCTTCGGCAACATCCCGCTCGTCAACTATCTGCCCGACCCGCTGCGCAACCGGCTTGCGCCGCACGTGCGCGCCTACACGCGGCGTGGCTTGCTCCGCCTGCTCGACGGCCTGCCGCTGAAGGTTGTGACCCATACGCGCATCTTCGGCGGCTATGACAACCTGGTAGTACGACTGGGTGGATTGGGTCGGCTCATCCGCGCCACGCTGCACGCGCTGGAGCGCACACCGTTGAATGTACTTGGATTGTCACACTGGTTAGTGGTGGAGAAGAAAGAGGTGTGAGGGCGGCCCGCCCCGGCGAGATAACTTGCGAACCACCGAGCGGCCGTCCTTCGTCGGCTGGGCAATGATAGGTCTGCGTTCCCTCTCAGGTCAGACTTGTGCCCCTTGAGCTTTACTCTATGGACGTTGCTTCAAGAAGTTTCTCTTGCACCCACAGGTTCAGCAGTGTTTCTGGGGAAATTCCGCGTCGCCGTGCGGCTTCTGCCAGCCGGACGGCCAGTTCGCGGTCCACGGGGTAGTAGGTGGTCTCCAGACGCAAATTGACGCGCAGGTCCGCTTCGGCGGTCTGATCCCAGTAGTCTGCCAAATCATGGGTATCCCAGAACTCGCCGATTGCCTGATAGGTTTCCGCCTGCGAAATCGAACTCTTAGCGTCGCTCATAGCGTTGCCTCTCGCCGATTGTCATATCGCGCGCCGAAACCACCAAGGCTCGGCGATCGCGCTTGAGCACAAAGAAAACAACCAGTCGCCTGCCAGCATCCGTTTGTCCAAAAGCCGCGTAGACATCCTCTCCTGGGCGATGCCCTTTTTCGATATAGCGAAACCAAGGTTGGTTCTCAAACAACTCGCGAACTTCCTCTACCCGAACGTGGTGCTTGTCCGCGAATATCCTCCAGCCAGATCAGGCCCGCGATTTCCACGGCGATGCTCCGGTGCGATTTTAGCATAGGCGTTTTTCAAACTCCGGTACAATCCGGCCATGCCCACCGCTACCGACATCATCCGCCGCCGGCAGTTGCGCCGGCTGCGCGCAGCCCAGGGTTCACGGCGCGCGTTGCGCCTGGCGAGCGCGCTGGCGCTGAGCGCAGTGATGGCTATGGCCGTTGTCGTCATCGGCTTGGCCGCAGCGCTGGCCGCGCTGTATGC
This sequence comes from Anaerolineales bacterium, assembly GCA_033577755.1. Classification (GTDB taxonomy): domain Bacteria; phylum Chloroflexota; class Anaerolineae; order Anaerolineales; family UBA6663; genus JANWXR01. The sequence goes on along the minus strand of JAVQXV010000101.1, from coordinate 8,259 downwards.
TTACTTCACCCGCGACCTGCCTCCGGCCAGTGCCCTGCAGCTCGCCTTCAGCCCCAACAACCCGGAGTTTTTCCAGACCACGCGCCTGTATGACCGCACCGGCGAACATCTGCTGCTGGAGGTGATTGACCCGCGCGGCGGCGACCGCCAGTACATCGCCTACAATGACCTGCCGCCCGAGGTCATCAGTGCCACGGTTGCGCTGGAGGATAAGACCTTCTTCACCAACCCCGGCTACGACCTGCTCGGCATCACCCGTGCCCTTATCAATAACCTGCGCGGCGAGCCGATTCAGGGCGGCAGCTCCATCACGCAGCAGCTCGTCAAGAACACGCTCATCCCGCTCGAACAGCGCGCGGTGCGCAGCTATGAGCGCAAGGTACGCGAAATCTTGCTCGCCGCCGAAATTCGCAACACCTATCGGCCTGAGCAGGTCCTTGAGTGGTATCTCAACACCAACTTCTACGGCAATCTGGCCTACGGCATTGACGCCGCCGCGCGCGTGTACTTCGGCAAGCCCGCCACGCAGCTAAACCTGGCCGAGGCGGCCATGCTGGCCGCCATCCCGCAAAGCCCCGGCCTCAACCCGGTGGATAACTTCGCCGAGGCCAAACGTCGGCAGGAGCTGGTGCTGGAGGTGATGGCCCGCGAAGGCTTCATCACTCAGGCGCAGGCCGCCGAGGCCGCGGCGCAGGAACTCGTCATCCAGCCGCCGACCCGGCGTTTCGACGTCAAGGCCCCGCACTTCAGCGTGTACGCGCGCCGGCAGGCGGTTGAAATCCTCAACCGACTCGGCCTGGACGGCGAGGACTACGTGAATCGTGGCGGTTTGAAAATCATCACCACGCTCGACCTTGACCTGCAGATGCAGGCCGAATGCGTGGCACGGACTCAGGTGGCGCGCTTGAGCGGCGCTCCGGCGGACACCGTCATCCCGGCGGAGGGCGGCGCGCCATGTGAGGCTGCTCGGTTCTTCCCGCCAACGCGCGCCGCCGACTCCGGTCGGAACCGTAACGTCACCAACGCCGCCATCATTGCCATTGACCCGAAGACCGGCGAGATCCGTGCCATGGTCGGCTCGGTGGATTACTGGAACCGGGCCATCTCCGGCAACTTCAACATCGCCGTAGACGGCCTGCGCCAGCCGGGTTCGGTCTTCAAGCCGTTCACGTATCTCGAAGCGTTCCGTCAAGGCTTCTCGCCGGCGACGATGCTGCTCGACGTGAGGATGCAGTTCCCTATTCCCGGGCAGGCGCCCTACGAACCGGAGAACTACGATCGCAAGTTCCACGGCCCGGTCAGCCTGCGGCAGGCGCTGGCGCGCAGTTACAACATCCCGGCAGTGGACGTGCTCAACCGCGTCGGCATTGATAACGTCATCCGGCGCGCGCACCAGTTGGGCATCAACACGCTGGAGACCGGCAACTACGGGCTGGCGCTGACGCTGGGCGGCGGCGAGGTGACCCTGCTGGACATGACCTACGCCTACAGCGTCTTCGCCAATATGGGCGTGATGGCCGGCGTGCCCGTGCCCGCCGAGGAGCAACGACCCGGCTATCGCCAGCTCAATCCGGTAAGCGTGCTCAAGATTATCGCCCGCGACGGCGCGGTGTTGTACGACGCGGCTTCCGAGGCGCGCACCCAACCGATCCTCAGCCCGGAGCTGGCTTACCTGATGAACGACGTGCTCTCTGATAACGAGGCGCGCGCAGCGGCCTTCGGGCGGGAGAGCGCGCTGGTGCTCCCCGGCCATCGGGCCGCCGTCAAGACCGGCACGACCAACGACTTCCGCGATAACTGGACGGTGGGCTACACGCCGCACCTGGCTGTAGGCGTCTGGGTGGGCAATGCCGATAACTCTCCGATGGACGGCGTCTCCGGCCTGACCGGGGCGGCGCCCATCTGGCATGCGGTGATGGCCTACGCTACACGGACGCTTGCGCCGCAGGGCTGGCCCCGGCCTGAGGGCGTTGTCAGCGTGCGCGTTTGCGTGCCCTCCGGCCTCTTGCCCACCGAGTATTGCCCGGAGACGCGCGAGGAAATCTTCCTGCGCGGCACGGAGCCGCTCGCGCCCGATAACGTCTGGCAGGCCGTCACCATCAACCGCGAGACCGGCAAGCGCGCCACCGCCTGCACACCACCCGAACTCACCGAGACACGTGTTTTTCAGATCTTGCCACCCGAGGCCGCCGAGTGGGTGCGCACCGCCAACCTGCCGCAGCCGCCCACCGAGTACGACCCCATCGGCGCGGAGTGTCTGCCCTCCGGCAACGTCTCCATTCAATTCCCTGCTCCGTTCAGCTACATCCGCGGGCGCATCGAGATTACGGGCACGGTCAAGGTGGAAAACTTTGCCTTCTTCCGCCTGCAGTACGGCAAGGGGCTGAACCCGACGGAGTACATCCAGATCGAAGGCGACCGCTATGAACAGATCGAAAACGGCTGGCTCCAGTTCTGGAATACCGAGGGGCTGGACGGCCTGTATACGCTGCAACTGGTCGCGGTGAAGAATGACCCAGAAGGCGGGCCGTTCCAGTTCGAGACGGCGACCGTGCCGGTGACGGTGGATAACCGGCCTCCGACCGTCACCCTCCTTGCCCCGGCGCCGAATCAGACGTATACCTTGCAGGACGAAGAGATAGTGATTCAGCCGCAGGTGCAGGATAACTTGGCGGTGGCACAGGTGGAGTTTTACGTGGATGGGACGCTGTTCCAAACGGTGACGGCGCCGCCTTATTCCACGCGCTGGCGCCTCACCGAGGCGGCTCGCGGGACGCGCCGTTTCCACGTGCGCGTGGTGGATGCTGCCGGCAACTTCGCCGAGAGCCAACCCGTATCCATCATCATTCGCTAGGCGTTAAGTCGGAAAGAGCAGAGGCTTTTTTCAACAATGAATACCGGTCCGGCATTTGCCTTGCAGCAGATTGTGCTCCGATCTGCCAAGCTAGAGCTGCTCAATACCTATCGGGGCGTGCCTATCGTGTACCCAGCCATCCCGGAAAAGGTTGATGAAGCGAGCCTGACGGTCAAGGTTTCCGGTCACCAAATCATCTGTCTGGCGCTGGAGCCGATGACCATCCTGCTCAGCCCGTTGCTCGAAGACCCGGTGCATGCCGACGTGCTGGCCTGCGACGTGGGTCTTGGGCAGGCCACCTTGGGAAACTTTCAATACACTCACGCCCGCGTGGGCGACCGGACGGTTGCGCGAGTTGCGCCTCAGGCTCCGGTGACGGTGAAGGTGATTTTCGGCGAGCATACCTTGACCGGGCAACTGGCCGACATCTCGATGGTCGGTTTGGGCGCGACCGTGCCGTCGGCGGAAGCCGTCCAGCTGCGTTCCGGTTCAGCGGTCACCGTCTTGCTAACTTTGCCGATTGAGCCGAAGACCGAGCTGCGACTGGCCGGGACGGTGCGCTCCATCCGGCCGGATAGTGGCCTTTCGGAGCATAATCGGATTGGCATTCAGTTCGCGTCTCAGTCTCGACCTGGGATTCTTCATCGGTACATCCGCGAGCGACAAGAGGAGATTGACCTTGAACTAAAGGCGCTGTACGCACAGCGGATTTCGGAAGAACGATAGGGGGAACGCCGGCTCGACGAGCAGCCCCTGGCACTCTAATCTAAAAAGTGCTAATTAGGACTTGACAAGTCCCAGCCTAATTTGTAATATCTCGGCGTCGGTTAGCACTCAAAACCCGCGAGTGCTAACTTTTCACCGTGTATCCTAAGACCTAAACAGGAGGCATTCTTATGGCAATCAACCTTAAGCCACTGGGCGACCGTGTGGTCGTCGAGCCGATCGAGCAGGAGGAGATGACTGCCGGCGGCATCGTCCTGCCCGAGACGGCGAAGGAGAAGCCGCAGCGCGGCACCATTATTGCCGCCGGGCCGGGCGCGCGCGACGAAGACGGAGATCGCATTGCGATGGACGTAAAAGTCGGCGATGTGGTGCTGTACGCCAAGTACGCCGGCACCGAGTTCAAAGTGGACGGCAAGAAGCTGCTCATCCTCAAGGAGAGCGACCTGCTGGCCATCGTGGAGGACGACGAGCCGAAGAAGGGCAAGAAGTAACGTAGTGGCGTATTGCGTATCGCGTATTGCATATCGCGTATTGCGTTTCACGTAGTCCGTGTCCCGTGTGCACTACGCATTACGGATTGCGCTTCACTAATAATTTTTCATCGAGAGGAGCAATTCTATGGCTGCAAAGCAACTCATTTTCTCCGAGGAAGCCCGCCGCAAATTGCAGCGCGGCGTGGACATCCTGGCAAACGCTGTGGCTACCACCCTCGGCCCCAAGGGCCGCAACGTTGCGCTGGACAAGAAGTTCGGCGCCCCTACCATCACCCATGACGGCGTGACGGTCGCCAAAGAGATCGAGCTGGAAGACCCGTATGAGAACATGGGCGCCCAGCTGCTCAAGGAAGCGGCCACCAAGACCAACGATATCGCCGGCGATGGCACCACTACCTCCACCGTGCTGGCCCACGCCATCGTCACCGAAGGCCTGAAGGCTTTGGCGGCCGGTTACAACCCGATGCTGCTTAAGCGCGGCATTGAGAAGGCGACCGACGCGGTGGTCGAGAACCTGCGCAAGATGGCGGTCAAGATTGACACCAAGGAAGAAATTGCTTCCGTCGCCACCAACTCCGCCGCCGACCCCGAAATCGGCAACCTGATCGCCGAAGTGATGGACAAGGTCGGCAAGGACGGCGTGATTACGGTCGAGGAGAGCAAGAGCCTCCAGTTCGAGACCGAGTACGTCGAGGGTATGCAGTTCGACCGCGGTTACATCAGCCCCTACTTCATCACCAATCCCGAGGCGATGGAAGCGGTCATCAACGAGCCGTACATCCTCATCCATGACAAGAAGATCAGCGCCGCCGCCGACATCGTGCCCATCCTCGAGAAGCTGGTGCAGATCGGCAAGCGCGACCTGGTCATCATCGCCGAGGATGTGGACGGCGAAGCGCTGGCCACGCTGGTGCTGAACAAGCTGCGCGGCATGCTCAACGTGCTGGCCGTCAAGGCCCCCGGCTTCGGCGATCGCCGCAAGGCCATGCTGCAGGACATCGCTATTCTGACCGGCGGTACCGTCATCACCGAGGAGTTGGGCAAGAAGCTCGAATCGGCTACCATTGCCGACCTGGGCCGCGCCAAGAAGGTGGTTGCCACCAAGGATGACACCACCATCGTGGACGGCGCCGGCTCGCCGAAGGCCATCAAGGGCCGCATCGAAGAAATCAAGGTCGAGATCGAAAAGTCCACCAGCGACTATGACAAGGAGAAGCTTCAGGAGCGGCTGGCCAAGCTCTCCGGCGGCGTGGCCGTCATCCGTGTGGGCGCGGCGACCGAGACCGAGTTGAAGGAGAAGAAGCACCGCGTTGAGGATGCCCTGTCCGCCGCGCGCGCCGCAGTGGAGGAAGGCATCGTGCCCGGCGGCGAAATCTCGCTACTGAACGCCGGTGCCAGCTTGGAGAAGATGAAGGTTGAGAATGAGGACGAGCAGGTCGGCATCAACATCGTCCGCAAGGCGCTTGAGGCCCCCATCCGCAAGCTGGCGCAGAATGCCGGCCAGGATGGTTCGGTGGTTATTGACGCCGTGCGCCGCCAGGCCAAGGAGCAAAAGAACAAGAATATCGGTTACAACGTGCTGACGGGCGAGTACGTGGACATGATCAAGGCCGGCATCATTGACCCGGTCAAGGTCGTCCGCGGTGCGCTGGAGAACGCCGCCTCCATCGCCGGCATGATCCTGACCACCGATGCGCTCATCACCGACGTGCCGGAGAAGGAGAAGGCTTCGGCTACGCCCCCGGGCGGCGGCATGGGCGGCGACTTCTAGTCAACGGCAATCGCCGGTCACTCTAGCGACGAAGAACAGGACGGCCCCTCACGCGAGGGGTCGTCTTGTTTGGGGAGTTACGCAGTTGAACCCGTGCTGCCACATATGTGGCGGTCATGCCCGCCGAAAGTCCGCCAGATATGGCGACAACCCCCGCCAACTGCGTAAGTCCTATCTGAGTGTGCACGCCAAGGTTGTCGGGGAACGTGCCGCCCTTTCGTCCTTCGGTGGGCTTCATGATATGAAGTCACGCTCAGGATGTCCTGCACGGCGGGCATCCTGAGCGGACGCTGAGCGAAGCCGAAGCGGCAATCGCCGGACGACCGCCGCTTCTCTAAGCGCGCTCTATGAGCAAAGTGCACACAACCGTCTTGTCCGCAAAATCCCCGATTGTGAACGGCAACTCGACTCTCGGGAATGCGTAGATTGAAACGGCGTCTGTAAATGTGAACGTACCCAAGTTGCTTGAAGGAGATGGCAAAGATGACGACACAACCTCATCGGTTGCGCATTTCGCGCTCCAACCGTATGCTGCTCGGCGTATGCGGCGGCCTATCCGAGTTCACGGGCATCAGCGCTTTCTGGTTCCGGCTGGGCTTTCTTATCGCAGCCCTGCCCGGCGGCGTGCCCGGAGTCGGCCTGTACCTACTGCTCTGGCTGGTGATGCCCAAACGCTGAAGCGCGCAGCGTAGGTTAGGGTGTACGTGTGGGCCGCGGCGTGGCGCCGGGGATGGGCGTGCGCGTAGGCCACGGCGTGAGGGTCGGGCGTGGGGTGCGTGTCGCGGTTGGGGTGAAGGTCGGCGTCGCGGTCGGCGAAGGCGTGAAGGTGAGCGTGGGATAGGGCGGCGTGGCGGTCTGCGCCGGCATCGCATTCGTAATCAGGCCGACGTCTTCCTTCAGGATCACGAACGTTGTCTGACCGGGCAGCACGTCCACGAAGCCTTCCATGATTTTGATTTCGCCGCCGGGGACGGGGCGGGGCAGGGGCGGGAAGGCCGTGGGAGGCGGCGCAACAGCTGCCCCTTCGACGCCGCCGGGATCGGTGGTGGGCAGGGCGGGCGGCGCTTCAATCTCCGGCAGAATCAGCCCGAGCGTGGCCTTCAACCGGTAACGGCCGGCGGGCAGGTCGGAGATGGCGAAGTTCTCGCGCCATTCGTCATCGGGGCGGGCCACTCGGTCGCCGTAGGTATAGACCGTGTAGAGCAGGCGATTGTTCGCGTCGTAAATCTCGATGGGCACGCTGTAGGCGTAACGCCCGGCTTTATCGAGCACCTGGCCGGCCAGCACGCCCCAGCCGGTGTACGGCGCAATCCACAACTCCGGGTTGCGCGTCTGGTAGTAATCGTTCTGGCCAACGCGTACTTCGAAGTGGACGTGCGGGCCGGTGGAGTTGCCGGTGCTGCCCACCCAGCCGAGGATGTCGCCGGTGCGCACGCGCTGGCCGAGGAAGAAGCTGTTGGCCGCCTCCATGTGCGCGTAGAGCGTGTATAACGCCTGACCTTTATAGCCGAAATCATGGCGGATGGCGACGGCTATGCCGTAAGGATCGTCGGTGCGGCGCGGGTCGAAGTTGAACAGGCCCCAGCCGACCCAGATGATCTGGCCTGACCCGGCAGCGAGGATTGGCGTACCCCGCGGGGCGTCAATATCAATGCCGGCGTGGATGTTCATTTGGCCAAAGTAATCGGTGCCGTAGCGGTACGTGCCGAGTGGGTAGTTCACGTTGTCCGAGGCAATGGGCCGCGTAAACCAGAAATGGTCTTGCGGGCGGATGGCCAACGGCACGCTTTGCATCGGCGGGCGCCAGCCCTCCGGCGTGGCCAGCACGATCGGGGTAGGGAAAACCTGACGCCGCGGGTCTTCGGCATTGAGGGTGGGGACGACCAGCTGGAGAAAATCCGGCACCAGGGTCGGCACGATGAACTCCGGTGTAGGCGAAGGTGAGACAGGCGTAACCACGTACCGGGCGACGGCAGCGTTGGCCGTGGCCTGGACTTGCGCCAGCAGCGGCATGGGCGAAGGCTCCACGACCGGTGCTTCGGGCACTAACGTCGGCGCGGGAGCGGTGCAGGCGGCAAGGAGAAGGGAGAAGAAAGAAGGGAGAAGGAAGAAAGGGATAATGCGCAGGGCGGCGTTGATGATACGCAATACGCAATACGCAACACGTACTACGCCAGACACGATACGTGCTCCCTGTCTCCTATCGATTATCCCCTCCGGCCTCATGGCGTCACCTCTGTCTCGCGAGTCGGCGTTGGCAGCACCGGTGTTGCCGTGATGACGACGGTGATGATAATGGGTCGCGGCGTGGCGGTGGCCGTCGGCGTACGCGTAGGCACTGGCGTGCGGGTGGGCAACGGCGTGTGAGTAGGCCGGCGGGTCGGCGTGTAAGTGCGGGTCGGTGTCGGCGTGAT
>JAVQXV010000100.1:0-10826 GCA_033577755.1 Anaerolineales bacterium | reverse complement strand
GGATGAAACGGAGAAGGACACCGGCCATACCATCCGTCCCATCCGTTTCATCCGTTATGGAACGGATTGCAGGCCATGCGGGCGATATGTTCCCAGCGGCTACAGAGCACGCCTTTCAACTACGAATGGACACGAATGTTTCGTGTCCATTCGTACTCATTCGTGCTCATTCGTGGCTTCCCGAAACCGCTGCGCCCATAGTATACCAACCCTCATACTTGAAGCAGGTCATACAAAAGGGCGTATAATCCCCAGCATGAAAGGCCAGCTTTCCAAAATCGAACAGCGCATGGAAGACCTGGTGGAGGGCACGCTGGCCCGGTTGTTCCGGGGTCGGCTCCAGCCGCGCGATGTTGCCCTGCAACTGGCGCGCGCCCTGGAGGACAGCGCTGCCGCCGGCGCGCCCGCGCTGCGCTACACCCTGTACCTGCACCCGGAAGACGCACAGGCGCTGCTCGGCGAGCAGCCCCGCCTGGCCAAAATCCTGGCACAGGAACTGGTGGCGGCTGCGCGCGAGGGCAACATCACCCTGCCCCAGCAACCGGAGATTGTGATTCTGGCTGACCCGGCCCTCAAGCCGCGCAGCGTCTCCGTCGCCGTCGAGAGCGCGCCGATCCACCAGACCGCAGCCTACAAGCCCGTCACCGGGCCATTGCCGCCGGGGTCGGCAACTGCCGCCGCGCCGCCCAACGCCTTCCTGATCATTCGCGGAGAAAAGACCATCCCGCTCACTCAGCCCATCATCAGCCTGGGCCGCCGCCTCGATAATCACATCGTCCTCGACGATCCGCGCGTCTCGCGCGCGCACGCCCAGCTGCGCCTGCGCTTCGGTCGTTACGTACTCTACGACCTCGGCTCGACAGGCGGCACCTTCGTTAACGGCCAGCGCGTACAGGAGTGCGTGCTGCGGCCCGGCGATGTGATTTCGCTGGCCGGCGTACCGATTATCTACGGCGAGGACGAGGCCTCGTTCGAGCCGCCCGCCGGTGAGGCACCGCAGCCCGGCGGCTCGCCGACTGCCCCGTCTCGGCCCGACGTGCCCACCCTGCCGTTCGATGCAAGCCCAACCCAGCCCATCCGCCGCTGAGTCAATGAAGCCACATGGACCCCGCCACCGTCATGTTCTTCATCCGCCTGGCGCTGGCCGTGCTGCTGTACGGCTTCCTCGCGGCGCTGTTCTGGCTGTTGTGGCGCGACCTGCGTGCGGCGGCGCGCACCCACGAAGTGCGAATGCAGAAGCTGGGCCGGCTCGTGGTGATGGAGTCCGAAGCGCCGGACGTGAGCGCCGGTGCGGCCTTCCCGCTGCTGCCGGTCTCCTCACTGGGCCGCGCACCGACCAACACCGTCACCCTGCCGGATGAGGCCTGCTCGCTGGAACATGCGCTCCTCTATTACAGAGAAAATCAATGGTGGCTTGAGGACCTGGACAGCCGCAACGGCACACGCCTGAACCATACGACCATCACTGCACCCACGCCCGTCTTGCCCGGCGACGTCATCGGCATCGGCCGGGTGAAACTGAAGATTGAGATGGAGTAAACGAACTCTATGCCTGACAATCCCATCCTCGGCATCATCGGCGGCTCGGGCCTATACAACATACGTGGCCTGACCCACATTGAAGAGCGTCACATCCTCACGCCGTTCGGCGCGCCCAGCGACCCGGTGGTCATCGGCACGCTCAACGGGCAGCGGGTGGCCTTCCTGGCGCGACACGGCAAGGGCCACCGCCTGACGCCCAGCGAGGTCAACTACCGCGCCAACATTTACGCTCTCAAGGTCCTTGGCGTGAGGCGCATCGTCTCCATTAGCGCCTGCGGCTCGCTGCGCGAAGACTACGCGCCCGGCCACATCGTCATCCCCGACCAAATCTATGACAACACACGCCTGCGCGAGCGCACCTTCTTCGGCGACGGACTGGTGGCGCACGTGGGCGTAGCCGAGCCATTCTGCCCGCAGCTCTCGGCGCTCCTCCACGAAGCGGTTAAGGCAACACGCGTGCCCGTACATACCGGCGGCACGTTCGTCACCATCGAGGGGCCGCGCTTTTCCACCAAGGCGGAGAGCCACGTCTTTCGCCAGCTGGGCTTCAGCATCATCGGCATGACGGCCTCACCTGAGGCCTTCCTGGCGCGCGAGGCCGAGATGTGCTACGCCTGCATGGCCCACGTCACCGATTACGACGTCTGGCACACCTCCGCCGAGCCGGTGACGGTGGAGATGGTCATCAAGACCCTCAACGCCAACACCGAGCACGCGCAGCAGGCTATCGTCAACCTGGTGGCCATGCTGACGAAAGAGTCATTCTCCTGCTCCTGCGAGAACGCGCTGGCCAATGCCATCATCACTGCCCCCGAACGCATCCCGCCCGAAACCAAAGAGCGGCTGCGGCTGCTGGTGGGGAAATATCTCAAGTAGAAAGTAGAAAGTAGGCGGCTCTACTTTCTACTTTCTACTTTCTCCTCCATGCTCCGCCGCGAAGGGACCCTCTTCCTTCTCGCGGGCCTGTTCGTGCTGGCCTGCACCGTGGCGTTGACACTGGCGCCGTTTGCGCGCGCGAACAGCTGGGGGGTGGAGATTGAAGATTTGAGATTCTGGCTGCTGCCGGGGACGTGGCTGGCCTGTGCGCTCGGTGCGCACTTCGTTGCGCGCCGCTTCCTGCCGCAGCACGACCCGTATCTCCTCCCCATTGCCTACCTGTTGAGCGGCTGGGGCCTGGCCATCGTCTGGCGGCTTGCGCCGCGCTTCGGCCTGCGACAGACGCTGTGGCTGGCGGTGGCTACCGCCGCAATGCTCGGCGTCGTCTGGCTGGCCGGCGACCTGCGTTGGCTGCGCCGCTACCGCTACACTTGGTTCGTGCTCGGCCTGGCGCTGACGGCGCTGACGCTCTTCATCGGCGTCAACCCGGAAGGCTTCGGCGCGGAGCTGTGGCTGGGCGGCGTGTTCGGCGTCTTTCTTCAACCGGCGGAGCTGCTCAAACTGCTGCTCGTGGTCTTTCTGGCGGCCTACCTGGCCGATAGGCGCGAGCAGATTTTCGCGCCGCAGGCCGCGCCCTTCCCGCGCTTTCCTTACTTTCTGCCGTTGCTCATCATGTGGGGCTTTTCGCTCCTCATCCTGCTGGCCCAGCGCGACCTCGGCATGGGCACGCTATTCTTTCTGGTCTTTCTGGTGATGGTGTATCTGGCCTCCGGCCAGGCGGCTTATGTGCTGGTAGGACTGATGCTGTTGCTGCTCGGCGGCCTGTTTGCCTACGCAGCCTTCGACGTGGTGCGCTTGCGGGTGGAGGCGTGGTGGGACCCGTGGGCCGACCCGAGTGGGCGTTCGTTTCAAATCGTCCAATCGCTGATTGCGGTCGCAGAGGGCGGCGTGTTCGGGCGCGGGCCGGGGCTGGGCGCTCCGGGCCTGGTGCCGGTGGCGCACTCCGATTTCCTCTTCGCCGCGCTGGCGGAGGAGTGGGGCCTGCTCGGCATGATCGGCGCGTTGGCGCTGCTGGGCGCCTTCGTCCTGCGCGGGCTGCACATCGCCGCGCGCGCGCGCAACGCCTTCGACCAGCTTCTGGCCGCCGGCCTCTCTGCGCTCACCGGCCTGCAGGCGCTTCTCATCATCGGCGGCGTCATCAAAGTCGTGCCGCTCACCGGGGTCACGCTGCCGTTCATGAGCTACGGCGGCTCATCGCTGCTGGTGCAATTCATCATGCTCGGCCTGCTGCTGCGCCTATCGGGTTCACAAGCCAAACGCGGCCTATAGTCTTCAGTCTTCAGTCTTCAGTCTTCAATCTCCAATCTCCACTCCCCAATCTCCAGTCCCCACTCTCCACTCCCTCCCCCATGCCCCCTCACCTCAACCGCCTCGCGCTCGTCCTGATGGCCGGCTTCTTCCTGCTGGCGCTGGCCGGTGGCTATTGGGCGCTGGCGGTGCAGGAGCAGTTGCGGGCGCGCAACGACAACCCGCGCCGGCTCCTACTGGAGCGGCGCTTCGCACGCGGCAACATCTACGACCGCAACGGCCGGGTGCTGGCCGAGACGCGCGGCAGGCCCGGCGCATATACCCGCTACTATCCCTACCCGGCCCTCAGCCCGGTGCTCGGCTACGTGTCGCCGTTCTATGGGCTGGCAGGTATCGAAGCTGCCGAGGACAACGTCCTGCACAGCGGGGAGCCGCAGAACTGGTGGCAGGCGCTCACCGGCGTTCGCCCGGCAGGCCGCGCCATCCGGCTGACGCTCGACCTGCGGCTACAGGCACAGGTGGATGAAGCTCTGGGCCGACGCACCGGAGCAGTGGTGCTGCTCGATGCCATCACCGGCGAGATTCTGGCGCTGGCCTCGCATCCCGGCTTCGACTCCAACACGCTGGAAGCCGACTGGGCGACCCTCATCGCCGACCCCGGCGCGCCGCTCCTCAACCGCGCCACCTTCGCCCTGTACCAGCCGGGCGGCGCAATGCAGCCCTTCGTCCTCGCCGCCGGCCTCCAATCTTCGGTCATCAATCTCCAGTCTCCTCTCGCCAAAGCCGGCGACACCTTTCAATCCGGCGCGCTCGTCCTGCCATGCCGCTCAGACCCGCCCGGCCCGGCCCTGACGCTGGCGGAGGCCTTTCGCTACGGCTGCCCGGGGCCGTTTGCCGCGCTTGGCGAGGCGCTCGGCGCGCGGCGGATGGAGCAACTACACAGCGACCTGCGGCTGTTGACTGCGCCGGACATCGGCCTGCCGACGCTGGCGGCGAGCGCGCCCGACTTCGCGGCGGAGGCGGCAGCGCTCGGCGTGGGGCAAGGCTCGGTGACGGTGACGCCGCTGCACCTGGCGCTGGCGACGGCGGCGATTGCGCGACGCGGCCAGCTTCCGGTCCCGCAACTGTTGCGCGAGGTGGAGGGGGCGGACGGCGAATGGCGAGCCGTAACCGGCAGCGGCAACCCGGTCGCGGCCTTCACGCCGGCGGTTGCCGAGCAGGTGAAGGCGCTGATGCGCAACGGGCATCCGGCGGTAGCGCGCGCCGGGGCCGAGGGCCGCACGCTCGCGTGGTATCTGGGCTTTGCGCCGTACGACGACACGCGCTACACCATCGCCGTCCTGCTTGAAGACGGCGACGTGGCAGCTGCCGAGAGGATCGGCCTGCAGGTGCTCAAGGCCGTGCAGGTCACGCCGTGATATGCCGGTGACGGAAATCTCGCGCCAAGCCGCAAAGCATTTCCCCTTGCGTCCTTGCGCCTTTGCATTTTAGCGCCCTTGCGTTCCAGCGCGAGGCCACATGCTAAAATCGGCACATGAGCAAAGCCATCTTCATCGGCGTAGACGTAGGCGGAACCAGCCTGCGGGCCGCGCGGTTCATCGGCCACAATCCCACCCCGGACGCGAAAATCAAGGTCGCCACACAGCCCGCCGGCGACGCCTGGCAAATGCTCGATCGTCTGGAGCACGTCATCCGCGAGGTTGCCCCGCCCGACCTGGCCGGCGTGGAGGGCATCGGTGTGGGCATCCCTGGCCCGGTCAACCCGTACACCGGCGTGGTCATCAACATCACCAACATCCCCGGCTGGAAGAATCTGCCGTTGCGGCAAATCCTCGAAGAACGGCTGGCGCGCCCGGTGTTCATAGGCAATGACGCGAACCTGGCAGCGCTGGGCGAGTGGAAGTTCGGCGCGGGACGGGGTCATGCAGATGTCCTCTACCTCACCGTCAGCACCGGCATCGGCGGCGGCGTGGTGACGGGCAACCGGCTGCTGCTCGGCGCACACGGCCTGGCGGCGGAGGTCGGCCACATCCTCATCCGGCCGAACGGCCCGCGTTGCGGCTGCGGGCAGCGTGGCTGTCTGGAGGCGCTGGCCTCCGGCCCGGCCATCGCCCGCGATGCTGCGGAACGGCTGAGCCGAGGCGAGGGTGCAGACTCCGCGCTGCGCGCGCTCACCAACGGCGATTTCTCCAAACTCACCACGGCCCTCATCGGCCATGCGGCCCAGCAGGGCGATGCCTTTGCGCGCAGCCTGTTCCGCGAAGCCGGTGAGCATCTGGGCTACGGCCTGGCCAGCCTGTTGCATCTGTACAACCCCTCCATCGTCATCCTCGGCGGCGGCGTATCCTTCGTCGGCGAGTTGTTCTTCGAGCCGGTGCGGGCGACCGTGCGCCGCTACGCCATGCACGAGATGTACTGGCGCGATGTGCCCATCGTCCCGGCGGCCCTCGGCGATGACGCCGGGCTGGTGGGCGCGGGCGCGCTGGCCATGGAGGAGAGCCGAGCGCTCGTTGTGCCAGACCGTTAGGGGGAAGCGCGGTAGTTTTTACCCCGTCTATGGTCGGATAGGGAGAAAGAGAACGGGTGAACCGTATTTCTTTCGCCTGCTCTGTTACTCTTTTGCCATTTCAGAAATCTATGATCACCAAACTCAACGTGCCCGGCCCCAGGGCCAAAGATATCCTTGAACGCGATCGTAAATACATCTCACCGTCCTACCCACGTGATTACCCGTTCGTGATGGATCACGGGCGTGGCACGGAGGTGTGGGATGTGGACGGCAATCGCTATCTCGACTTCGCCGCAGGTATCGCCGTCTGCTCCACCGGCCACAGCCACCCGGACGTAGTCCGCGCTATCCAGCAGCAGGCCGAGAAGTTCATCCACATCTCGTCCGACTTCTATCACGAGAAGTGGGTGCAGCTCGGCGAGAAGCTGAACGAGATTGCGCCTTTTCGGGAAGATGCGCTCTGTTTCATGACCAACTCCGGCGCGGAGGCGGTGGAGGCGGCCATCAAGCTGGCGCGCTATTACACGGGCCGCCCGCGCTTCATCGGCTTTCACGGCGGCTTTCACGGGCGCACCATGGGCGCGCTGGCCTTCACCTCGTCCAAGGCCGTGCAGCGGCGCGGCTTCAATCAGGCCATGCCCGGCGTGACGCTCGTGCCCTTCCCCAACAGCTACCGGCCCCGCCTCCAGTTCGACGCTTCCAAAGAAGACTACGGCATCGCCTGCGTCAATTACCTCGAAGACGTCATCTTCCAACACGAGGCGCCGCCGGAGGAAGTGGCCGGCATCCTCGTCGAGCCGATCCAGGGCGAGGGCGGCTACGTCATCCCGCCGGACTCGTTCTTCCCGCGTCTGCGCGCGCTGTGCGACAAGTACGGCATCCTGCTCATCGCCGACGAGGTGCAGAGCGGCATGGGGCGCACCGGCAAGTGGTGGGCCATCCAGCACTGGGGCGTCGAGCCGGACATCGTCTGCATCGCCAAGGGCATCGCCAGCGGCATGCCGCTGGGCGCGATGGTGGCGCGCAAGAGCGTGATGACCTGGCCGCCCGGCGCGCACGGCAACACCTACGGCGGCAACCCGCTTTCCTGCACCGCCGCGCTGGAGACCATTCGCCTGATCGAGACCGGATTCATGGCGAACGCCGCCGAGACCGGGCGCTATATGCTCGACATTTTGGAGGAAATGCAGGCCCGCCACCCAAGCATCGGCGATGTGCGTGGCAAAGGGCTGATGATCGGCGTCGAGTTCGTCAAGGATAAGGCGACGAAGGAGCGCGGCGTGGAGCTACGCAACCACGTCATCCACATCGCCTTCGAGCACGGCCTGCTGCTGCTCGGCTGCGGGCGTAACACCATCCGCCTGACGCCGCCGCTGTGCGTCAGTCGCCGCGAGGTGGACGAGGCGATGGAAATCTTCGAATTCGCCATCACCGACGCCGAGCGCGCTGCCGGGATAGTGTGAGCGAACCCGCAAGGCCGCGAAGCATGCAAAGTAATGCATCGCCTTCGCGGCCTTAGCGTCTCCTTGCGATATCTCGGCGTCTCAAGCAGGCACCCTCAACGAATTGATGGGTCTCTTGTACAAAGCCGCAAAGGCGCCGGCCGGAGAGGCACAGCGCCTCGGCGTCTTAGCGTGAGCTTTGACTGCGGAGATTACTTTTTGGCCTGGGGCGCTTTGGCCTGGGATGCTCCGCCTTCGGCGGTCTCTTCTTCCTTCTTGCCCTTCTCCACCACTTCCACTTCGGCGGAGACAACGGTCGGTGCAGCGGTCAGGTCCTCTTCTCTGGCCTGATGCGTCACACGCACCACCATTTCATCCGGGTCGCTGAGCACCTTGATGTTGGGCGGCAGCTTGAGGTCGCGCACGAAAATGGCCTGACCGATTTGCTGGATCGGGCTGATGTCCACGTCCAACGAGGGGATAAGGTCGGCAGGCAGACATTCGATGACCAGCTCGGTGAGGCCGCGCACCAGCACGCCGGAGAGACCGGTCACGGCGTACGACGAGCCGATCAGGTGAATGGGGATGGCCACACGCAGCGTCTTGCTCATATCCGGCGCGTACAGGTCGGCGTGGGTGATGTCGCCGCGGATAGGGTCGCGCTGGAGTTCGTGCACCAGCACTTTGTGCGCCTGGCCATCTATCTTCAAATCAATCAGCTGTGTGCCCTGAATGCGGCGGATGATGCGCAATGCTTCACGGGCATTGAGCTGAATGGCCTGCGGCGGCATGGCCGGGCCGTAGACCACGGCGGGCAGCCAGCCCGCGCGGCGAAGCGCGTTGACCTTTTTGCCGGTCACCGTTCGCCTCTCGGCGTTCAACACTAACTCAGACATCGAAGTTCTCTCCCGGAGCGCCTCTCACGCCAAGCGCCGATTGAGGTCGGCACGACGTTACCTTCGCTCCACTCATAAGGATGCAACGGTTGCAGCGGATGAAACAGATGCAACGGATGAAACGGATGTTTGCAGCAGATGAAACGAATGCAACGGATGAAACGGATGTAACGGATGAGTCCACTGAAAAAACTACTTTTCAGGCGCAAACGCCATCATATATAGCGTCGAGATTACAACCAAAGCGGCATATGTGGCGGCCAAGTGTTCCAATCATGACCTTTTTTACAGTGCACTCACGGATGTAACGGATGATGGTTATAGCCGGCCGAGGTTCTAATCCATCCGAGTGTACATGCGCTTCAGCTGCTGTTGCGACGGCTCATCATCCCGCCCAGCAGCCAAACCAGGCCGAGCGCCGCGCCGGCCAGTAGACCGAACAGGGCAGCGCCGCGCGCGTCGAGCAGTGTATAGACGGTGCCATCGAACTCGCGCGCTAGCAGCAGCACCGTGCGCGAGTTGTTGACCTCCAGCCTATCGGCCACGACGACGCCGCCAAGCGAGTTGTTGAGCGCGGCATGGTTGGCGCGCAGGACGCCGACAAGGCTCTGGTCGGTGGCTGCGGTTTCGGCACGGGTGACGCCCAGCGCGCCTAGGTCGGCGCGCACCAGGTCGCTCTCCGTCCAAGCGGCGACGCTCTCACGCAGATCCACCGTCTCGGCATAGACGGTGCTGGCCGCACTCATCTTCAGCTCGGCCTTGCCGGCCTTGATCACATAGGCGCTGCCGCCGTCAAGCGTGACCGTCTCGGCAGTGACGTGCTGAGCTTCGGCTTCATGACGAGTATTCTCTTCCGCCATGCCATTCCCTCCGCTGCGACACAAAAGCAGGGCTTCTCAACAAACGGGAGAAGCCCCGCCGGACGGCTAAGATGGTATCGCAGGTCGGAGGCTTCGTCAACAGGCTCACTCACCGGTGTATACGCAAAACCTGTCAGCCGCACCCTGACCCTTCGGCTTCGCTCAGCGTCCGCTCAGGATGCCCGCCGCGCAGGACATCCTGAGCGTGGCTTCGCTTTGCGAAGCCCGCCGAAGGACGAAGGGGCGGCCAGTTCCCTGACAACCTTTGCGTGCACACCCAGCGTGGAGCGTTGTGGTTGGCTTGAACGAAATCCGATACAATCCAGGCCTACTCAACAATCCTTTCCTCTCCTAAATATGGAGGCCGCATGGCACGTTCCCTCAAAATCGTCGTGACCGGGCCGTTCGGCGCCGGCAAGTCCAGCTTTATCCGCACCATCAGCGAGATCGACGTCGTCGCCACAGAGCGGCGGATCAGCACTGCAACTTTTGACTCTACGGTGTCCGCGCCGCGAAGTTTACGCTCCCACGGACAGCCGGCCAAGCCCTACACCACCGTCGCTATGGACTACGGCCGCCTAACCCTGGGGGACGATGTGCTGCACCTGCACGGCACGCCCGGCCAGGCGCGCTTCGACTTTATGTGGGACATTCTGGCACGCGAGATGGCCGGCTTCGTGCTAATGGTGGATGCCGCCGCGCCCGACACCTTCGCCGAAGCCCGCGACCTGCTCGGCGCGTTCACTGCCGGGCATCGCACGCCCTTCGTGGTGGCCGCCAACAAGCAAGACCTGCCGGGCGCCGCTAAACCGGAAAAGCTGCGCATGGCCCTCGGCCTATCCGGCGATACGCTTATCCTCCCATGCACGGCCACACGCAAAACCAGCGTGCGACAAGTCCTCTCCCAACTGATGCAGCTCATCTAACACTTTCTACTTCCTACTTCCTTCTTCTCTCTTCTTCCTTATTCCTGCTCTGCAATACTTATCAAACCATGCTATCTGTCGGTTGAGCCGATCCACACGATGCTGCGGCTCGCCGGAGCGAGACATCTCGTGACCTTCGCGCGGGTAGCGGATAAGCACTACGTCGCGCTTGAGGCGTTTTAGCGCGGTATAGAGCTGTTCGGCCTCGGAAGGCGGGCAGCGCCAATCATTGTCCTGATGCTCAATGGCCAACGGCGTGCGGATGTTGCGGACGTAGGCCAGCGGCGACTGACGCCATAGCTTCTCGATGTTATCAAAACCGTAACTCTCGAACTCACGCTCGATGAGCTGCGGTATATCGCTTGTGCCGAAGAACGACGTTAGGTTATACAGGCCGCGTTGCGCCCAGGCGCAGGCGAAGCGCGAGTCGTGGCCGATGATCCAGACCGTCAGGTAGCCGGCGTAAC
>JAVQXV010000433.1:0-1219 GCA_033577755.1 Anaerolineales bacterium | reverse complement strand
AACGTAACTGCAGCAGTTACTCCAAAGTTTCATTTCACCGGCAACATCACCGTGAAGCGGCTGCCCTGGTGGAGGCGCGACTCGACCCAGATGCGGCCGTTGTGCTCATCCACGATGCGCTTGACCAGGAACAGGCCTAGCCCCAAGCCGCCGTGGCTCTCACGCACCGCCTCGGCGCGGAAGAACTCATCGAACAGATTGGGCTGATCGGCAAGGTCAATCCCCACTCCTGAGTCGCTGACCTGGATGACAACAAACTCTCCCTGAGCGTGCGTCACCACGCTAACGGCGCCGCCATCCGGCGTGTACTTGATGGCATTCTCCACCAGATTGCTCAACATGCGCCGCAGTCGAGTGGGATGGCCGAAGACCGGCGGTAGATCTGAAGCGGCAGCATTAGTCAGGGAAATGGATTTCACTGCGGCCTGAGGCCGAAAGCCCTCCACCACGTGAGTGGCCAGCCGGCCGATGTCCACCACAGCATATTGGGCGGTGTGGCCGCTCTCCAGTTGCTTGAGGTTGAGTAAATCGTCCAGCATGGACGCCATCTCGTCAACAGCGGAGCGTGCGCGGCGGATGTGCTCGGCTTGCGCAGCGTTGAGCGGGCCGGCGCGCTCCAGCAGTCCGATGTAGCCGAGGATGGTGGTCAGCGGCGTGCGCAGGTCGTGGGCGACGCCGGCCACGAAGTCGGACTTCGCCAGCTCCAGCTGCTTGAGCACGGACACGTCGCGCAACACGGCAACACGTGCGCCGTCGCGCAGCAGGGTGAGGCGGGCTTCCAGGCTACGGCCATCGTCCAGCACAATCTCCCCGCGGTCGAGGTGACGCGCCAGCAGCGCCGCCAAATCCGGGTTGGTCACCACCCCCGTTTCCGAAGAGGCAAGATTCAGCGCCACAGCCGCCGCGTTTTGCCAGATGACGCGGTCGGCGGCGTCCAGCAGCAGCACGGCATCGTCCATCACGGTCAGGACGTGTAGGCAAGTTTCCGGGGTCAGCGCCGGCGCTTGCGGAGTGCTCTGGGCTACAGTCGGCGCACCCGCACCCGCTCGCCGCAGCGCGCGCTCTACCGATTGCAGCAGCTCATCCGGGTCAAAGGGCTTGATGAAGTAATCGGCGGCGCCGGCCCGCAATGCCTGCTGGGCAATAACTTCGGAGCCTTCGGCAGTGATGAGGATGACCGGCAGGCCGGGCCGGTCACGGTGCACCGCCCGCAGCAGGT
>JAVQXV010000432.1:0-1221 GCA_033577755.1 Anaerolineales bacterium | reverse complement strand
AAGTGTAGAGGTGATTGTAGACGGCGGTTTCCAGCGATTCGGTTGAGCGTGCGCCCTGTGCTTTGGCCAACGCTTCGAGATATTCCCTACCTGCTTTCGTGTTTCGGTATTTTTCGTTTAGGTTGCCATCGGCGTCCAGCGCGTCCTCGCCCAGTGCTTCGAGCACCTTTTGGCGCGCCTCCTTCAGTGCTTTCTGCGCCTGTCCCTGTTCCGCTAGTGCGCCATGCTGGAGTTCCTCGGTGATAGTTTTAGGCAGGTCTTTGGTAATGAAGCGTTCAATGACCGCGCGCTTATAGTTCATTATGCGGTAAATACCGAAGTCTAAGTCCGCGCAGTCAAACTCAAACAGCTCGCGCAGAAGGTTTAGAAACTTGTCCCGAATTTTTTCTTGCATGGTCATGCCTTCGATTGGATTTGTAGGGATCGATTGCCACGGCGCGCCGCTCTAAAGTAGCCGACCTTCTTAACTGCGCCCATTTTGGCAAATCGCTGCATGGAAGGCCACGGATGAGCCATGCGATGCACTCCATCATGGCTCTGGCTGCAGCATTTGTGACGAGAAACTCGGGGCTTCGAGATGTCTGGCTCGACGTCGTACAGACCCAGGCGATGCCGCGAGAGCACCTGCACCAGCTCACGCAGTTGCCCGTCCGAAAGAATCCGCTGCCCGGCGGCGGTAGCGTTGAAATCCACGGTGTCAATGACGCCTTGAAGTTTGGGATTGTGTCGTGCGACGGCTCGAACCGCGTCCGTGAGCGCCTCGCCAAGATTGGCGTTCAGACTTCTAAGATGAGACCAGCGCGCTTCTTTGGGAAGATAGAACCGCACAAGTTTGCGATCTTCCTCTACATACTTGGCAGCCACCTCGCCCATTTCGTTCAATTCATCTTCAAACACATCTGACAGCCGCTCGAGAAAGACAAACGGCAAAATGTAGTCCTTGAACTTGGGCGCATCCACAGGGCCGCGAATCGCGCAGGCCGCATCCCAGAGCCATGTTTCCAGAGTTTGGATATCCATTGTCGTTCCTTTCTGAAAAAGCGAGTAGGCTAGATTTTGAGAATCAGAATCCTTTGCGCTGTTATGATGGTTTCCTTTGGGCATTTTGATTGCGCGTGAGGTTGTTTTGAATACGGTTACCTTGAGTATACGCATTGCGCGCGTAATTCGAGCAAATCGCTGCGCAAAAGGCGCGCCAAGAAAAAGAGGATTTCAAGGTTC
>JAVQXV010000099.1:0-11049 GCA_033577755.1 Anaerolineales bacterium | reverse complement strand
ACGGCGACGCTGCGCTTGCCGTTGCGCATCATCCGGTTCACAAAAGCGGCAACCAGCGGGCTGTTGTAACGAAGGTCTGGCGGCGTTGGGCGCCGCGTGGGGGTGTAACGTCGTGGCATATCACGAGTCCTAGACTGGCCTTACTTGCTTTTTGCCGGTGCCGCCGCTCCCGCTTTAGGACGCTTGTTGCCGTACTTTGAGCGTCCCTGTCGGCGCTTTTCGACGCCTGTCGTGTCGAGGGTGCCGCGCACGATGTGGTAGCGCACACCGGGCAGGTCCTTGACGCGTCCGCCACGTACCAGCACCACCGAGTGCTCCTGCAACGTGTGCCCTTCACCGGGGATATACGCGGTAACTTCCAGGCCGTTCGAGAGCCGAACGCGGGCCACTTTGCGCAGGGCTGAGTTCGGCTTCTTTGGCGTCTGAGTACGCACAACGGTACACACACCACGCTTTTGTGGCGAACCTTTAGGCTGCTCGATACGGCGCTGCTTCTTGGTGTTCAACAAAAACTGCAACGCCGGAGATTTGCTCTTGCTTTTCTTCTCTTTGCGTCCTTTACGGACTAACTGATTAATCGTCGGCACGCTCGTTCTCCGAGACTTTGGCTGTCCGCCGGCATTAAGGGAGGCCATCGTATGGCGTGACGATGGCCTCGCCTTACACTCACATTCCCGAGTATGCGTTCGCGCCTCGGCTTAAGCCGCAGCGCTATAGTGTGTTTTTTTACTGCAGGGATGCGGAGTTTACCTTACGTTTGCTTAACCGTCAAGGAGGCTCGAGCGGTGGTGTGCACGCAAAGGTTGTCAGATGGCTAGGGGGAGTGCGGCACGTTGAGCGCAGAGCGCATCCCACTCACCGCTGAGCCAAGCAGCGCGGGCTTTGGCCGTCAGCACTGCCCCTTCGACGCTCCACTGTGCGCCGGGTCGTCTGAGCCGTTGGGTGACGATCTGTTTGCAGCCGCTTTCCACGGTGCCGCTGCCGATCATATACCCTGCCGCGCGGAAGTGGGCATACTGCCTGCGGTGGGCGTTGTTGGTGAAGTACGTCACCGCGCCGTGCGCGACTTCACAGCGAGGCGCCAGGCGTTCGAGGGCGCGCAGGACGGCGTCCACGCAGCCTTCCCACAGGGGGAATTCGCTGCAAAAAGGACATTTCATCGCTGAGATCGCGGAGTGCGCAGAGAAGTTATCTAAAAAAGAGCTTTGCGCTCCGCGGTGTGTTTTTTCAGTGCACTGATAGGTCATTCGTAACCGTTTGTGGCCGGCCTGCTCTCGCTTGCCGGGGAAGGCAACCTAGGCAACTTGCCGGGCTAGGCCGGCGATAAGGTTGGTGGTATAGTCCACAGGTGAGCCTCGGGTGGATTAGATGATTATCAACCCCATCCTACCCCCAGGCTCATTTTTCCCTAACAACCTTTGAGTGCATACTTCGACGAAACTGAACATCTTGCCGCGTGGCGCATCGCTATAATTTTTTGTATGCATCTTCTGCTGACCAACGATGACGGCGTGCATGCACCCGGCCTGCTGGCTCTCAAACGCGCGCTCGAATCGCTCGGGCTGCTCACCATCATTGCGCCCGATCGCAACTACTCGGCCTCTGGCCACCGCAAGACGTTGCACAAGCCGCTGCGGCTGGAGCGCACCCACCTGGCCGACGGCACGCCGGCCTGGGCTTGCTCCGGCGCGCCCTCCGATGGCGTGGCGCTGGCGCTGCTCGGCTTCGTCGAAGAGAAGATTGACCTGGTCGTTTCCGGCATCAACCCCAACGCCAACATCGGCCAGGACCTGACGTATTCCGGCACGGTGACGGCGGCAATGGAGGCGGTGATTGCCGGCGTGCCGGGCATCGCCATCTCTGCCAACGGCGCGCGCAAGCCGGCCGATTACGCCTCGGCAGTTGAGGCTGCGCAGACGGTAGTCCGGCGTGTGGTCGAGCACGGCTTGCCGGCGGGAGTGCTGCTCAACGTCAACGCGCCGATCGGCCCGATAGCGGGCTGGCGCGTCACCCGGCAGGGGCGGCGTGTTTATCGCGATGTTTTAGTGACGCGCGCCGACCCGCGCGGCCTGCCGTATTACTGGATCGGCGGAGAGGAGCCGACCGGCGAACTCATTGAGGGTACGGACTTCTGGGCGCTCTCGCAGGGCTATATCTCCGTCACGCCACTGCAGCTCGACCTGACGGCGCATGCCGTGCTGCCGCTGTTGTCGGGGTGGTTTGATGAGATGACGGCTTCCTGACAATCCTGCCGTGGCACATCGAGCCGGAAGAGACCGGCACAACAGGGCTATAATCCGATCGCTAATTGGCGGAGGTGTGGAATGACTATCCAGAACCGCATCGTGATAGACCCTCAAATTCTCGTCGGCAAGCCTGTAGTCCGAGGCACACGCCTGGCTGTTGAGTTCATCATCGATCTACTTGCCCAGGGTTGGAGCGAAGCCGAGGTGCTGCGTAACTACCCCGGTCTGACCCATGAAGACATCCTTGCCTGTTTAGCGTATGCCGGTCAGCGGCTCAAGGCTGAGCGTGTTTATCCTCTCCCGGTTGCTGGAGATTAAGTTGTGCGCTTTCTGGCTGACGAGAATTTTCCGGGCGACGCGGTGGCGGCTTTGCTCAAACTTGGTCACGATGTCATCTGGATTCGCACTGAAGCGCCCGGTATCTCGGATCCGGAAGTGCTGGCTCATGCGCAAGCTGATGATCGCTTACTTCTCACCTTCGATAAGGATTTTGGTGAACTTGCTTTTCGAGCGGGGTTGCCCGCTTCCAGCGGCGTTGTCCTCTTTAGAATATCCGCTTCGTCTGTAGACCAGACTGTCCGCGTTATCGTGGCTGCGCTGGAGAGTCGGGTTGATTGGACCGGGAACTTTGCTGTCGTGGAGGATGATCAAATCCGCATTACGCCACTCCCCAAACGGCTATAGCTCGCTTTTCTGATCCTGACAAATGCGCTTCCTCACCGTAGACATCGGCACGGGCACACAGGATATTTTTCTGTACGACTCCGCGCTCGATATCGAGAACGGCTATAAGCTCGTGCTGCCCTCGCCGACGATGATGATTTATCGTCGGCTCAAGATTGCCACCCAACGACGCGAGCACATCCTACTCACCGGCTATCTGATGGGCGGCGGCCCCAGCCAGTGGGCAGCGCGCGACCACATCCGCGCCGGCGGTGTGCTCTACGCCACCCCGTCTGCCGCCCGCACCTTCAACGACGACCTCGACTACGTGCAGCGCGAAATGGGCGTGCGCCTCGTCAGCGAGGACGAAGCTCGCACCCTCAACGGCGATATCGTCCGGCTGGAGCTGAAGGACTTCGACTATCCCCTGATTGCCAAAACCTTCGCCGCCTACGGCGTGCCGCTGGAGGTGGATGCGGTGGCCGTCTGCGTCTTCGACCATGGCGATGCGCCGCCCGGCTACTCCGACCGTCAGTTCCGCTTCGATTACCTCGACGCGCTGGTGCGTCGGGCCAATCGTCTCTCTGCCTTCGCCCACCGTGCCGAAGAAGTGCCGCCCAGCATGACGCGGCTGCGGGCGGTAGTGGACTCCGCCCGCGCGCAGGGCGTGAACGTTCCACTGCTGGTGATGGATACGGCGCCGGCGGCAGTGCTCGGCGCAACGCTCGATCCGGTGGTGGCTAAGGCTGTGAACAGTGAGCGCGGCGCGCTCGTCGCCAACATCGGCAACTTTCACTGTCTGGCTTTCCGCCTCAACGCTGCCGGCATCGGCGGCCTATTCGAGCATCACACCGGCGAAGTCAACCGTGCCAAGCTCGAACGCCTGCTGGCGGCGCTGGCCGACTCCACCCTACGCCATGCCGACGTTTTCAACGACATGGGTCACGGCGCTTTGGTGTATCATTCGGAGCCGATGGAACTGCCGTACTTCTTGGCCGTCACCGGCCCCCGCCGTAGCCTAATGCATGGCGCGTGGCCACAACCGTATTTTGCGGTACCATTTGGTGATATGATGATTGCCGGGTGCTTCGGCCTGCTGGCAGGACTGGCCGAAGCCTACCCCGAATTCGCCGGGCCGATCCGCCACTCCCTGGAACAGAGCGGTGGGGTGGCGCCCTGGGAAACGCCTTTCTTCTAAGGAGAACACATGAGCACGGAACGAGTCAAAAGCGGTTACTACTACCCCAACAAGATGGGGCGGATTTATCTGACCGCTTTGGAAGAAGTCATGGGCAAGA
The DNA here is from genome assembly GCA_033577755.1 of Anaerolineales bacterium. Lineage (GTDB taxonomy): Bacteria > Chloroflexota > Anaerolineae > Anaerolineales > UBA6663 > JANWXR01. Next base: position 6,842 of record JAVQXV010000099.1, on the reverse strand, counting down.
ATGGCCTGAATGCCATTCTGCGCCTGGCCAAGCTCGAGCATTACATTGATAATTACCCACCCGATAATCTAAACAAAGAGTTCGCTTTTGAAGATATTGCCGCGCTCCACCAGGCGCTGGAGGAAATGTACGGCCCGCGCGGCGGGCGTGGCCTGTGTCAACGGGCCGGGCGCGCGCTTTTCGCCAACGGCCTGAAGAACTTCGGCGCACTGGCCGGTGCCGGTGACCTGGCTTTCAAAGTCCTGCCGCTTAGCACCAAGATGAAGATCGCCGTCCCGGCCATTGCTAAGGTCTTTAACGCCACTACCGACCAGATTAGCAACACACACGAGTTCGACGACCATTACATTTACACGCTGGAGCGCTGCTCGATGTGCTGGAATCGCACCGCCGACAAACCCATCTGCCACACCGCCGTTGGCATCATTCAAGAAGCCCTAAAATGGATGAGCGGCGGGCGCGAGTTCCGCGTCGAGATGGTTGCCTGCAAGGCGACCGGCGCGCCCATCGGCAAGCTGAAGATTTACAAGGAGCCGATAGCAGAATGATTCACAGCAAAGAAACGGCGACGGCGGGTGGCAGCATCCGCCGTCGCGTTTAGTTTAATGGAGAGCGACATGACCCGGCGGTATCTGTTTTTGGTTGGATTGGTAATTTTCTTCGCAACGCTGGCCTGCACTACGGTCACTTCTCGCTTGCCTTTTGCGGCGACGCCCACCGCCGCACGGCTCGCCATCCCGGATATCGTCACGCGCCAGCTGCGCGTGCTGGATGTTGTGGACACTGCCGTGCGTGAGCAGTATCTGCGCGAGGACCTCGACGGCCTGGACTGGGAAGCCATCGTCGCCGAGTACCGTGCTCGCATCGAAGCCGGCCTGGACGAACAGGAATTTATTGAGGCCATGCGCGAGCTGGCGGGTAAGTTTCCGCCGGGCAACGCCCGTTACCTCTCGCGCGCCGAACGTATCGAAGCCGAAACCCGAAGCACCGGCACCTTTACCGGCATTGGCGTGTACTGGAGTTTTCGGGCCGAGCCGGAGCCGCGCGTCCTCATTCTGGCCGTCATCGAAGATACGCCTGCCGAACGCGCCGGCCTTCGGGCGCACGACGCCATCTACGCCGTAGATGGCCAGCCCATCCGCGTGGAAGACCGTGAGACCATCGTCAACCGTATTCGCGGCCCCAAAGGCACCACCGTTACGCTCACGGTGCAGACACCGGGTGAGGAGCGCCGCGACGTGACCATCACACGAGATACCATCACGGCAGGTGATGTGCTGCGCGGAACCTTTTTCAATGCGGCCGGCATCGCCTATTACCGCCTGCCGGTCGTGGCCGAGAGCGACCTGGCCGAGACGCTGGCGCAAGACCTGGATAATCAACCGCGGAAACCGGCCGGCCTGATCTTAGACCTGCGCACCTCGCGCGCCATCGAGGCGGACACGCTTCTGCAATTGCTGGCGCTGTTCGGCGACGGCGAATTCGGCCAGTTTTATACCCGCACGCTCTCCGAGACCATCCAACTGGAAGGCATCGAGGTCAACGGCTCGCAGACCGCGCCGTTGGTGATCTTAGTCGGCCCGGACACGGCTGCGCAGGCGGAAATCCTGGCCGGCGCCTTGCAGGCCGCAGGCCGTGCCACCGTGATCGGCCTGCCAACGCCCGGCGACGTCGAATTGCACACCGAGATCGAGTTGCCGGACGGCTCGCGCTTCTCGCTGATCACCGCCTCTTTCCGCTTACCGGATGGGACAGACCTCGGCCTGACAGGCGTTCAGCCCGACATCCGTGTTGAAGGTGATTGGGACTCGTTCTCTCGCCCGGAAGACGACCCGGCGCTGCAGGCGGCCATCGAAGAATTGACGCGCTGACTAATCTTTGCTGGTATTGATAGATTAGAGATGACAACCCGCTTCTTCGACTTCCTGGCACGCGGCCCGCTGCTGGCCGACGGCGCGATGGGGACGATGCTACACGCGCGCGGCGTGTCCTTCGAGACCTGTTTCGACGAACTGAACCTGAAGCAGCCGGCGATGGTCGCAGAAATTCACCGCGCCTACATCGAGGCCGGCGCGCAGATGATCGTAACCAATACCTTCGGCGCGAACCGCTTCAAGCTGGAGCGGCACGGCCTGGCACAGCGCGTCGGCGAGATCAATGCCGCCGCCGTATCGCTGGCGCAGCGCGTGGTCGCGGCCTCCTTCAAGGATGTGCTCATCGCCGGCGACGTCGGCCCATTGGGCGTGCGCTTGGCGCCCTATGGCCGCGTCCGGCCCGAACAGGCCGGTGCCGCCTTCCGCGAGCAGATCGAAGCGCTGGTGGAGGCCGGGGTGGACGCGCTTCTTATCGAGACGATGACCGACCTGAACGAAATCGCCGAGGCGGTGCGCGCAGCCAAAGCTGTGACCGGCCTTCCCGTCATCGCTACGATGACCTTCACGCGCGACGACCGCACGCTGCTGGGTGACTCGCCGGCCCGGGTCGCCGCCCGCCTGGCCGAGCTGGGCGTGGACGTGCTGGGCGTCAACTGCTCCGGCGGCCCGGCTCAGGCGCTGCGCATCATCAGCCAGATGAAGCAGGCGGCGCCGCAGGCCCGCCTGGCCGTCAAGCCCAACGCCGGCTGGCCGGAGCAGGTCGAGGGCCGTATCATGTACCCCGCCGGCCCAAGCTACTTCGGCGAGTACGCGCTGGCCTTCGCCGAGCTGGGCGTGAGCGTGATGGGCGGCTGCTGCGGCACCACGCCCGGCCACATCGCCGCCATGCGCGCTGCGCTCGATCAGCCGCGCCCGGCGACTCTCCCGCGCGTCTTCGCCGTCAGCACCGAGCGGGACGACTTTGCCGAAGAACAGGCCGGCGCGACACAACTGGCGCAGAAGCTGGCCGCCGGCAAGTTCGTCGTCACCGTGGAGATAGACCCACCGAAGGGTGTGGACACGCACCGGCTGCTGGCCGGCGCGCGCCTGCTGGCCGAGGCCGGCGCGGACGCCATTGACGTGGCCGATACGCCGATGGCCCGCATGCGCATGAGTGCCTGGGCTGTTGCCCATCTGATTCAACAAGAGATCAAACTGGAGACGGTGTTGCACTTCCCGACGCGCGGGCGCAACCTGTTGCGCGTGCAGGGCGACCTGCTGGCCGCGCACGCCCTCGGCCTGCGCAACATCTTCGCTGCTATGGGCGATCCGACGGCTATCGGCGATTACCCGACCGCCAACGACCAGTACGATCTGGTGCCTTCCGGACTGATCAAGCTTATCAAGCAGGGATTCAATGCAGGCGTAGACCTTGCCGGCAACAAAATCGGCACGCCGACGGCCTTCTTCGTGGGCTGCGCGCTTAACCTGGGCGCAGCAGATGTGGAGAAGGAAATCAAAAACCTGCGGAAGAAGGTGCAGGCCGGCGCGGACTTCGCGCTGACCCAGCCGGTGTACGACGTGGCAGTCGTGCGCGACTTTCTCCGCCGCTATGAAGACCTGTACGGCCCGCTTGACTTGCCGATTCTCGTCGGCGTGCTGCCGCTGTACGGCGTGCGCCACGCCACCTTCCTGCACAACGAGGTGCCGGGCATCACCATCCCTGAGCTGTTGTTGGAGCGAATCCGTCGGGCGGGCGAGGCCGCCCCACAGGAGGGCGTGCGCATCGCCGGCGAACTGCTCGACGAGCTGATGACCATCCCCGCCATCCGCGGTGCCTACCTGATGCCGCAGTTCAATCGCTACGATTTAGCCGCCGAGATTGTGGATCACGTGAGAGTCAGGGTGTAGGGGATGTTCGTATTTCGTGTTGCGTATTCCGTATTGCGTATTCAGTCATCAGTCATCAATCTCCAATCTCCAATCCTCAATCACCAATCCCCCGGCTCCTCGGCCATGCGCACGATTCGCGGCGTGAACTTGCCGACAATGTCCACCAGGTCGCTTTGGGCGGCGATGATGTCGGCGATGCGCTTGTAGGCCTGCGGCGACTCATCCAGCCCGCCGCCGAGCAGGGTGATGCCGCGCTCGCGTAGGTAACGGTCGCGTTCGCTTTTGGTGATGGTGTGGAGGGCCTGCTTGCGGCTCATCTGCCGCCCGGCCCCGTGCGCCGCGGAGTTGAGCGACTCCGGCACGCCGCGCCCGCGCACCACAAAGCCGGCGTCGCCCATGCTGCCGGGGATGACGCCAAGCACACCCGGCCCGGCGGGAGTGGCGCCCTTGCGATGCACGATGACGCGCCGACCGTCGGGCAGAGTCTCCACCCAGGCGAAGTTGTGGTGGTTCTCCACCGAGGCCACTTCCTGCAAACCCACCGCCGCCGACACACGCTGATGGATGATGGCGTGATTGGCCGAAGCGAAGCGGCCCGCCAGCTCCATCGCCAGCCAGTATTCGCGCCCGGGGTCGGTGTCCAGGTCAAGCCAGGCCAAGTGGCGCACGGACTTCTCCAGCTTGGGATGCAACTCCATCGCCAGCCGCGAGTAGTGCTCGGCGATTTTGAAGCCGACGCCGCGCGAGCCGCTGTGCGAGAGCAGCGCCAGATAGCGGCCGGGCGCCAGTCCGAGCTGCGCCTCCGGCTGTTGGAGCTCGAACTCGCCCCATTCCACGAAGTGGTTGCCGGTTCCGCTGGTGCCGAGCTGCTCGACGGCGATGTCGTGCAGGTGACGCAGCAGCGGCAGCTCATCCCAAGCTTCGTCTTCGAGCACCGGATGGTCGGGCCGCTCGTTCTTGCCCCACTTGGCACCCATGCCGAAGCGCGTCTGGTGCAGCAGCGCTTTCTCGAACTGGCTTGGCTTCTGGCCGAGCACGATGGGCGAAACGTCATAGATGCTCAGCCGCATACGGCAGGCGATGTCCACGCCGACGGCATAGGGGATGACGGCGCCCTCGGTGGCGAGCACCCCGCCGATGGGCAGGCCGTAGCCTACGTGGGCGTCGGGCATGAGGGCGCCGGCCACGCTCACCGGCAGCCGCGCGGCGTTATCCATCTGCGTCAGCGCCGCCGGGTCAATGAACTCGCGCCCCCACACGCGATAGTTCACCGGCTGCTCGCGCAGCGACTCATCCCGCTCGTGCGTTGAAGGCCGGGTGTAATGCGTCGTCAGTTCACGGGCCAGCTCACCCACCGCTTCATCGTTCTGAAACGCCGCCGGGTTCGCGCGCACGGCGTTCAGCCGTTCGAGGATGGCGTCTCGGTCGAGGCCTGCCTCCCACAACCGCTGCGCCGCGTCCTTCGCCAGCCGGATCAGCGGTCCTTCCGGCCAGCCGTTCAGTTTGAGGACTTTGCCGCTAATCACCGTCATGGCATTGCCGATTTCTGATTGCGGCTTTGTGATTGGGCGACAATCGGCAATTTGCAATCAGAAATCCCCAATCTCGAATCTCGAATCACAAATCCTTCCGATACGTCGTGCTCCGCTTCACCGGGCGGAAGCCGCAGCTCTCGTAGAGCTGCAGCGCGCCGTGCGGGTTCTGCGTATCCACGCCGAGCATGGCCTCAGTCATGCCCTGCTCTCGCAGCAGGCGAAGGCTGCGCAGGAGGAGGGCCTTCGCCAGACCCATTTTACGCCAAGGTCGCCGCACGCTGATAGGGTCGGTCCAGCCGCGCTTCACGCCGAGCTGCTCGTTCTCGTCGTGCGGGATGACGTTGAGCACCATGCCGGCGACTTCATCGCCGGCGAAAGCCACCTGCCACAAGCTGGCGTCGAAGGTGGGCGAGGTAAGCCAGCCCCGGTACTCGTCCTCGGTGGGTTCGCGGTAGCCCCAGTGATCGCGGAAGGCCTCATGGTGCGCCTCCCACACCTTGCGATAGTCGGCGGGCGTCACGGGCCGCACCTCCAGCCCGGCGGGCAGGGCGCGCTCCTCGATCGGTTCGCTCAAATCGCGGCGCATCAGGTAACCCCAGCGCACCGCTCGATAGCCGGCGGCTTCTAGAAGGGCGACGCGCTGCGTGTCTATGTTGGAGCTGGGGACCCAGACCTGAAACACCTTCGGCGCATCTGCCGGGTGCGCGGCGGCGATGGCGCGCAGGCGGTCCTCGGCCCAGGCCAGCAGCGCGCGCTCGAGGTCGGGCGGCTCGCGGAAGTCGGGATGCACGTTGAGGGTGATGTGATAGCGATATAGGCCGTCCACTTCCTGATCCCACCACACACGACCGTACGCGGCCTCGCGCCCATCCACCGTTTCCACGAAAACGAAGTCGGTGCTCAGGTCGCAGTTCGTCAGGTGAGCGTAGTCGTTGGCCAGCTCGTCGGCGCGCTGGATGAAGTCATGCTCGCAGGCGCGCGCCACGGCGTTAATGATTTTGGCCAGGCGCGGGAAGTCGCCCTCGCCCCGGAAACGCCGGCAGACGAAGCCGGCGGGGGCGTCCGGGACGATCACAGCGTCGTTGAGTAAAGCTTGTTCGATCATGTCTATTTCTGATTGTTGATTTCTGATTGCCGACCTATCAATCAGCAATCACAAATCACAAATCAAAAATCTCACTCCCATTGCCTTTCGGCATTCTTCCAGTCCTTGTTCCACCCATGCCGCTTTGGATCGGCCTGTCCGCCGAGTTCGAGATAGACGCTCTCGATGTTGAGTTGATGATCGAACTCGCAGTTAGGGTAGCGGCGATGGGGCATGTCAGCACAGGCGGCGACCGTTTCTTCGATGGAGCGGCCTGCGCGGAGGGCGGCGGCCACGCGCGAACCAAGCTCCCACAGGTATGCCTGATCGGTCGCAATCCGCGCGCGAATCTCTGCCGCGTCGCTCGTCCAGCTGCCATGGCCGGGCACCAGCACACGGATGTCCCAGCCCGCCAGCTTTTCGAGCGTGAGTCCGTAAGCGTGCAGGCTATCGCTGACATACGGGATCTCTGTATCA
>JAVQXV010000098.1:0-11077 GCA_033577755.1 Anaerolineales bacterium | reverse complement strand
TCGAAGAAGGTGCGCATCAGCGCCGGGTCTTGCGAGTAGTGCGCGGCGATGCGCAGCTCGATCTGCGAGTAGTCGGCGGAGAGCAGGACGTGGCCGGGCGCGGCAATGAAGGCGCGGCGCACGCGGCGGCCCAGCTCGGTGCGGACGGGGATGTTTTGCAGATTCGGGTCGGTGGAGGCCAGCCGGCCTGTGACCGCGCCCGCCTGGTTGAATGAGGTGTGCACACGGCCCGTCTCCGGGTTCACCTGCTGCGGCAGCGCGTCCACGTAGGTGGATTTGAGCTTGGACAATTCGCGCTGTTCGAGAATGAGGTCAATCACCGGATGCTGGCCGCGCATCTCTTCGAGCACGTCGGCGGCGGTGGAGTATTTGCCGGAAGCCGTCTTGCGTGAGCGGTCCGGCGGCTTAAGCGCCAGCTTGCCGAAGAGCACGTCGGAAAGTTGCTGCGGGGAGTTGAGGTTGAACGTCACGCCGGCGGCGGCATACACCTCCTGCTCCAGTTGTGCCAGCTGCTGCTCCAGCTCCTTGGAGAAGGCGGCAAGCAGCTCGGTATCCAGCCGGATGCCGGTCATCTCCATCTCGGCCAGCACCGGGATGAGCGGCATCTCCAGCTTGTTGAGCAAATCCAGTTGCTGTTTCTCTTCCAGTTCGCGGCGCAACACGGGCACCAACCGCAGCACAATGTCGGCGTCGGCGGCGGCGTAAACGGCGGCCTGCTCGATGGGCACCTGCGCCATCGTAATCTGCTTCTTGCCCTTCCCGATTAGCTCGGAAATTTCGGTCATCTCCACGCCGAGGCGCACCAGCGCCAGCTTCTTCAGGTTCAGGCTGTGCGAGGCCGGGTCGCACAACCACTCGCCCAGTAGCGTATCCATGCCCAGCGGCGTCACGCGCACGCCGTGCCGCGCCAGCGCGATGTAATCGAAATTGATGTTGTGCCCATGCTTGGGTATCTTGGGATGGGTGAGCGGCCCCTTCAGCGCCTCGAGGACGCGCGCCGGCGGCAGCTGTTGGCCTTCCGCGTGGCCTACCGGAATGTAGTAGCCCTCGCCCCCCTTGACGGCGAGCGCAATGCCCACCAGGCCGGCGCGCATCGGGCTGAGGCCGTTGGTCTCTACGTCGAAGGCGATGCCGTCCGTTGCAGCTTCTATTTCACGCAGCAGCGCCGCCAGCGCCGCCTCGTCAGTGACGATGTGTGTGCGCGTCGGCCCTTCACGCATGGGCGCCGGCGCAGCCGCCTCGGCGAACAGGCCTATCTGCTTGCCGACTGCGGCCTGCCGAGGACCGATGGCTTCCCCTTCTTCTTTCCTTTCTTCCTCCTTTTCCGGCAGGCGCTTGAGCAGCGAGTTGAACTCCAGTTTGCGGAACAGCTCGAAGATGCGCGCGCGGTCTGGCGGGCGGACGCGGCAGGCCTCGAGGTCGAAGGGCAGGTCGAGGTCGGTGACGATGGTGGCGAGCTTGAGGGAAAGATAGGCCGACTCTTTACCGGCTTCGAGCTTGGCGCGCACTCCCTTTGCCAGCGCATCCAGATTGGCGTAGATGCCGTCGAGCGAGCCGTACGTCTGCAAGAGCGCCGTCGCCGTCTTCTCGCCGATGCCCTTGACGCCGGGGATGTTGTCGCTGGCGTCGCCCACCAGAGCTTTGAAGTGGACGTATTGCGCCGGCGTCAGGCCGAAACGCGCCTGCACTTCCGCCGGACCGTAGTCCATCGCCTCCGAAAGCTTCTGCCCGGCCAGGTTGATGGTAATGCGCTCGTCGGCCAGTTGCAGCAGGTCGCGGTCGCCGGTGATGATTTTGACCGAGACGCCTTGCGCCGCCGCGCGTCGGGCGATCGTGCCCAGCACATCGTCGGCCTCGTAGCCCTCGGCGGTGAGCACGGGGATGCCGAAGGCGGCTACGACTTCCTGAATACGCTCGATTTGCACCGATAGCTCATCGGGCATCTTGGCGCGCGTGCCCTTGTACTCGGCGTAGAGGTCGTCGCGGAAGGTACGGCCCGCGTCGAAGCTTACGGCCAGGTAGTCGGGCCGGTCTTTTTGCAGCAGGTTGAGCAGGACGTAGGTGAAGCCGTAGGTGCCCGCCGTCGGCTCGCCGCTCTTGGTCATCCAGCGCCCCGAATCGCCGCCGGCGGCGGTGAGCGCGAAGTAGGTGCGGTAGGCCAGCGCGTGCCCGTCAATCAGGTACAGGAGGTTGCGGTTGGGCATGTCCCCCATTGTACGCGCAACGGCGTACGAACGATACCGTGCGGCGCAGCCGTGGTTTGCGGGCGCGCTTCGCTTCAAGGCGCTACGTTGTTGCTTTCGAGGGCTGTTCCGGCGTCGAAGGGGGCGTGTCGGTGTTGATGAGTTTGGCGATTTCGCCGGCGGCCTGGCGTGTGACGCGCCGGATAATGGGGAGGGGGATGCGGCTGTTCAGCGCAACGGACAGGGTCACGTCGCCGGCAACGAGCAGAGAGTACAGCAGGTAATGGTTGGACTCGCCGGTGCCTTCAAAGCGTAGCACTTCAGGAGGCGCATCCGTCGCCGACCAGGCCTTGGCCACTACGCCGGATAGCGCCGCCGAAGCCGTGGCGCTCAGGCGCGGCACGCTGAGCAGTACGCGCCCGCCCTGTGCCAGCAGCACGGTCTCATCGTGCAGCGCGCGGCTCAGGTTTTCAAGCCGGCTCTCGATGGCGCGACGCACGTTGTCTTTGAGCGTCATCGTTGCCGGTCTGTTGGCCGGGTTCAGGCCGCCGGTGCCGAGGCGCGCCCGGAGCGCCGAGGGCGGCGGCAGTTTTCCGGTGACGGTCGAACGCGGTTGGCTCGTCGGCGAGGCCGCCGGCCCCAACAGTTGGTGAATCATCTCCACCAGGTCTGGAAAGAAAAAAGGCTTGATGAGCACGCCTTGAATCGTCACGTCCGGCGGCAACTGTGCGGCGGAGACCGGCATTACTATAATCGGCAAGTCCGGCACGCTTGCGCGCAGCAGGGGAATCAGTTTGGCCGGTTCGCCCTCCGGCAGTTCGCCATCGAGCACGGCCAGTTGCGGTTTGAGGGCGGCGCATTGTTTCAGCGCATCGGGGCCGTTGCCGACCACCGTCACCTGATAGCCGCCGGTTCGCTCTAGCTCGTCTGCCATCATCGCGGCAAACGACTCGTTGGCATCTGCAATCAGGATCATCGGCATAGCGCGATTTTAGTCGCCATCAAGCTCGAAAACAGGAAGGATTTAGCAGAATCGGTTAGGGGTTGAGTTGCCCGGTACCTGTATCTCGGCAGTTTACGGCTCTGCGGCGTTTGGTTGTCCGGACGAACGGTGATAGACATCCTCCCTGTCCCCTGGAGCGTTTCGGAGCATACTCAAGGGCTGCTCGGCACTTCCCAGTTCGCCCCGACAATCACCTGCACATCCACATTGCTGGCCGGGTTGGCGCCGTTGACCACGCTACCGGCACCGAAGACCTGCGCCAGCCATTGTGCCGTATTGGGCTTGCCGGTGTAATCAATGATAATGGTGTTGGTGTAGTCGGAGCGGTCGGCGTTGCCGGGTTCGACGACGTTCAGGCCCTGCGCCTGTAGCCAAGCGCTGGTAGCGCCCGCCAATCCGGGCTTGCCGGCGCCGTTGAGCACCTGCACCCGCGCGCCCTCGGCCCGAACGGCTTCGAGGCCGGCCTGGAGGGGCGAAGCCAGTCCGGCAGAAGCAGCGAACAATTCGTCGCGCAGCTCGCGGATCTTGTCGCGTAAGGGGACGAGCACATGGCGCAGCACGCCTTCGTTGGTGACGAACGAATACTCCAGCACGTAGCGGTAATCAATCACGCCGCTCTTAATCCGGTCACGCGGGATGTCCTGTGCCAGCAATGCCAGCTCGATAATCTGTTGCAGCGAGAGGTCGGTCTGGATGCTTTGGTTGAGCGTAGCGTACAGCGTCGGCGCCTGGGCTACGAGCTGCGGCAACATGTTCAGGTTGAGCACCTTGTCACGCACGGCCAGCACCACCTGTTGCTGGCGTTTGGCGCGGTCTACGTCCGAGGAGTTGTGGCGGGTGCGGGCATAGCGCAGTGCATTGTAGCCGTTGAGGGTGTGCCGGCCTGCCGGAAGATAAAACGGGTCGTAGCCGTAGTGGCCGTCTGGATAGAACGGGTCGTTGATCTCGGTCGGGTTATCAATCTCGATTCCGCCGATAGCGTCCACCAGCGTCTCGAAGGCGGTGAAATCCAGCCGGACGTAGTAGTGAATGTCCACGCCGATGTTATGCTCGACGGTCTTGACGGCCAGCGCCGGTCCACCGCCGGGATAATCGAAGGCGTCGCCCTTGAAGTTGGCCGTGTTGATGGTGTCTGCGCCGAAGTCGGGGATGTCCACCCACAGGTCGCGCGGGATGGAGAGGATGGCCGCCGTCTTGGCCACCGGGTCTACCGAGACGACCATCATCGAGTCGGTGCGGTAGGCGCGCTCGGTCTCCATCTTGCGCCGGTCAATGCCGAGCAGCAGGACGGTGACGCGCTGCGTGCCCTGCCACTTCTGTGGGATGATGGTCACGGATGTGCTGCTACTGCTGCTGTTGCTGCTGACGCCGCCGGACGAGCCGGGGTCGCCGCCGAAGACCGGCCCGCGAGGCACAGTGATTTGCCAGGCCGCGACCGCATCGCGCACGCCGGTGAACACCAGATACCCGACCAGCGCCGCTGCTACGGTGAAAAGTGCCACCAGACCGCCCAGCGCCCATGGGGGTAACTGCGGCTCATGTGAGCGGCGTTTGGAACGCGTCGAACTACGCGGCTGTTGCGTCATAATCGGTCCTAAGCAAATAAGCAACAGGCTTTCGCCGGCACGCCGGAGCAAGCCCACCAGAAAGCGGCGAGTATTATATCCAACCCGAACAAGCGCGCTTCTGACCGCGGGCGACTCCGGCCGGCCGTGACCCTCATTTGGCCCGTGACGTAGCATGCTCAACCTCCCGGCGGCCGGTTCCTGCAACAATCGTGCCGGGGCGTCATCCGTTTGCGGTAACGGCGACTCTGCCCGCTGCACTTCGGCTATAATCCCGAACATGCAGAGCGAACGCGCCGATGCTTTCAGCCTGAGCCTGACCGCCTGGGCGCTGGCGCTCGTCGGCTGGGGCGGTTTGGTCATGCTGGTGTTCTATGTGGATCCGCGCCTCGGGCCGCTGCCGCTGTGGGGGTTCTTCGTCCTGTGGTTGATGGCCCTGACCGGCACCGCCGTGCCTTTCGTGAACTACCTCAGCCGACGTTTTTCCCGGCAGAGACTGCCCGCCGACGTCATCCTGCGCACGGCACTGTGGGTCGGCTTCTTCGGCGCTACCTGTGCCTGGCTCCAGCGCAACGGCCTGCTCAACGGCGCCACCGTTGCCCTGATTGCCATCGCACTCATCGGCGTGGAATGGTTCCTGCGCCTGCGTGACCGCAGTCGCCGGTCGCCTGACGACGAATGAGCCTGCGCGACCTGCCCTCCGTCGAAAAGCTGCTGAACCGATCGAGCGAGCTGATTGCGGCTTATGGCCGACCGCTCGTCACCGAGGCATTGCGTGAAACGCTCGACCGCGCGCGCGCCCGGCTGAAGGCCGCGAATGGGGCCGCGTCCGCGCCGACCGCCGAGGACCTGCTTGGGGAAGCGCGTGCGCAACTGGTTGCCCTGTCTGCGCCGACGCTACGGCCTGTCATCAACGCTTCGGGCGTCATCCTGCACACCAACCTCGGGCGCGCGCCGCTCTCCAAAGCGGCCATCGCCGCCATGCAGGCCGCGGCGCAAAGTTACTCCACGCTGGAATACGACCTGGGCAGGGGCGAACGCGGCTCGCGCACCGTCCACACCGAGCGCCTGCTCACGCGCCTGACCGGGGCCGAAGCGGCGCTGGTCGTCAACAACTGCGCCTCGGCGCTGCTGTTGGTCCTCTCGGCGCTGGCCAAAGGCAAGGGCGTGCTTGTCGCGCGCGGTCAACTGGTGGAGATCGGCGGCGGCTTCCGTGTGCCGGAAGTGATGAAACAGTCCGGCTGCAAACTCATCGAAGTCGGCACCACCAATCGCACGCACCTGCGCGACTATCAGGAAGCGCGCAACGCGCAGACCGCCCTTATCTTGCGCGCCCATCACTCCAATTTCAAAATCATCGGCTTCACCACCGAGCCGTCGCTTGAGGAGTTGTGCTCGCTCGGCCTGCCGGTGGTGGATGACCTCGGCTCCGGCGCGCTGCTGGACACCGCGGCCTACGGTCTGGCGCACGAGCCGATGGCGCAGGAGTCCGTCGCGGCGGGCGCGGCGGTCATCACCTTCTCCGGCGATAAGCTGCTCGGCGGGCCGCAGGCCGGCGTCATCCTGGGCAAAGCCGAGCTGCTGGCGAAAATCAAGAAGCACCCTTTGGCGCGTGCCGTCCGGGCGGACAAGATTACGCTGGCGGCAATGGAAGCCACGCTGCTGCACTACCTCAAAGACGAGGCCACGCGCGAAATTCCCATTTGGCGCATGATTGCCATGCCGCTCGACGAGCTTGAGCGGCGGGCGCACCGCTGGCGCGAGGCGCTGGGCGCGGGCGAGGTCATTCCGGGCGAGAGCACCGTGGGCGGCGGCAGCCTGCCCGGTGAGACCCTGCCCACGCGCCTGCTCGCGTTCAACGTCAAATCTCCCAACGCCGTTGCGGCCAAACTGCGCGCCCTGCCGCTGCCCATCATCGCCCGCGTCCTGGATGGCCGTGTCGTGTGCGACCCACGCACGGTGGCGGTGGAGGAAGAAGCGCCGTTGCTGGAGGGGTTGCGAACCGTGTTGCATGGTGCGTAGTGAGAAGTTCGTATTTCGTATTGCGTATTGCGTAAACGGAATACGCAATACGTAATACGTAATACGTAATACGCAATACGCTATACGATCCAGACAAGCCACCTCGACACTCCACCCTTTGACCTTTATAATTTGTGCACCGGAGAGGTGCCAGAGTGGACGAATGGGGCGGTCTCGAAAACCGTTGTGGTCCTTTGGGCCACCGTGAGTTCGAATCTCACCCTCTCCGCTCTTTTTGACACACAGGCGCAAAGAGGCAGAGGCGCAAGAAGAAACCCAGCGCCTTTGTGCTTCAATTTCTTTTGCCCTAGCCGGGTCGAATTGCAGAAACGCACGCAGCGATCCGGCATCTTTGCGTCCTTGCGCCCCTGCGCCTTTGCGTCTTAATTCCCCCATGCCCTACACAACCCTCGTCTCCACCACCGAGCTGGCCGCTCATCTCGACGACCCAAACTGGGCCATCTTCGACTGCCGCTTTGACCTGGCCGATACGAGCTGGGGCGAGGCGCAATACCGCGCCGCCCACCTCCCCGGCGCAATCTACGTTCATCTCGACCGCGACCTCTCCGGTGAAAAGACCGGTCGCAACGGTCGGCATCCCTTGCCCGAGGCCGGCGACTTTCTGGAGCGGGTGAAACGCTGGGGCATCACGCCGCACACTCAAGTCGTCGCCTATGACCAGAACAACGGGATGTATGCCAGCCGCCTGTGGTGGCTGCTGCGCTACTTCGGCCATGAGGCCGTGGCGGTGCTGGATGGGGGCTGGGCGAAGTGGACGGCGGAGGGCCGACCTGTGCGCGCCGGCGAGGAGCAGCGCGTGCCCGGCCTTTTTGCGGCGCAGGCAAGGGAAGAGATGCGGCTAACGGCGGAAGAAGTGGAACGCATACGCACCGACCCGGCCTGGAAGCTGGTGGATGCGCGCGCGCCGGAGCGCTACCGCGGCGAGGTCGAGCCGTATGACCCGGTGGCCGGACACATCCCCGGCGCGGTCAACCACTACAACGCGCTCAACGTCAACGCCGACGGGACCTTCCGCGCGCCCGAAGAGCTGCGCGCCCGCTTTCTGGCCCTGCTCGGCGATGTGCCGCCGGAGCGGGCGGTGATGTATTGCGGCTCCGGCGTGGCGGCGGCGCACAATGTGCTGGCGATGGAGGTTGCCGGCCTGCCCGGCGCTCGGGTGTACGCCGGCTCGTGGAGCGAGTGGTGCAGCGACCCGCAACGCCCGGTGGCAACTGGCTGATGGCAGATGGCGGATGGCAGATGGCGGATGGCAGATGGCGGATGGCAGATGGCGGATAGCTGATGGCTAATCGCCATTTGCTATCAGCTATCAGCTATACGCCATAAGCTATACGCCATACGCTATCCGCTACCCGCCATTCCTACCAGCCCAACAGCATCAGTATCCCTGTGAGGATTGCTGCCGCGACGAGGAAGTTGGCCGGTGCAACGTTGACCAGCACCAACAGCCCCAGCGCAATCAGCACAATCGCCAGCACCCTCATCACCGCCGTCTTGGTTGAACGTGTCATCGTTCAATCTCCAATCTCCAATCTCCAGTCTTCAATCATTCCTGCGCAACTCACGCACCTGCGCCATGAAGGCCTCCACGCGGCGCGCGTCTACGGGATTGGCCCAGTGCCCGTCCACTTTGAAGTGCGAACCGACGATGAAGCCGTCGGCTTCGGGGTAGAACGTCGCCAGGTTGTTCACGTCTACGCCTGAGCCGAGCATGACCGGCAGGCGGCAGTGGGACTTCGCCTCGCGCACGTCGGCAATTTGGGGCGGGGCGCCGGTGACGCTGCCGGTGACGATGACGGCATCGGCGCGCATGAACTCGGCGGCCTCCGCCGTCGCGCCCAGGCTCACGTCCGCCGTGATGGCGTGCGCCGCGTGCTTCTTCTTGATGTCGGCCCACACCTGCACGCGCTCGGCGCCGATGAGTTTGCGATAGCGCAGCAGCTTCGCAGCGGAGGACTGGATAAAGCCCTCATCGGCGATGTGGGCGAAGACGAAGCCCTCGGCGCGGATGAAGTCCAGCCCCGCCGCGTGCGCCACGGCCAGCGCCTCCATGTTCGCCCCGGCCAGAATCTGCACGCCGACCGGCAGCCCGCTCTCGGCCTTCACCGCCTGCCCGACCAGAGTCATTACTGCCACAACCTCCGGCCCGACGCGCCCGCGCAGGTACGGCACGTCGTGCATGTTCTCGATGGCGAGGCCGTCCACGCCGGCAGCGCGATACAGCCGCGCCTCGCGCACCGCCGCTTCAACGATTTCGGCGACGCTGTGCCGGTTGGCAGGTGTGCCGGGCAGAGCAGCCACGTGAATCATGGCGATGACAGGACGCGGAGAAAGAAATAGACCGTTGAACATCACTCAATCCGCAACAGCTTCCGGCATCGTAGTGAACGGTAGCGCCTCACTGCGGAACTGCATCCGATAGAGCCGCGCATACAGGCCGTCGCGGGCCAACAGCTCGGCGTGCGTGCCCAGCTCCACCAGCCGGCCCCGCTCCAGCACGGCGATGCGGTCGGCACGGTGCACAGTGCTCAGGCGGTGGGCGATGATGACGGTCGTCCGGTTCTTCATCAGCCGGTCGAGGGCCTCCTGCACCAGCTGTTCGGACTCGGAGTCCAGGCTGGAGGTGGCCTCGTCCAGCAGTAGGATGCGCGGGTCTTTGAGGAGGGCGCGGGCGATGGCGATGCGCTGGCGCTGGCCGCCGCTCAGCTTCACGCCGCGCTCGCCGACGACCGTGTCGTAGCCGTTGGGCAGTTGCTCGATGAACTCGGCGGCGTTGGCCGCGCGCGCCGCCGCCTCCAGCTCGGCATCGGTGGCCTCCAGCTTGCCGTAGCGCAGGTTCTCACGCACCGTGCCGCTGAACAAATGCGTCTCCTGCGGCACCAGACCGATTTGCTTGCGCAGCGAAGCCAGCGTCACCGTGCGCAGGTCGTAGCCGTCCACGCACACACGCCCGGCGGTCGGGTCATAGAAGCGCGGGATGAGGTTGAAGAGCGTGGTCTTGCCCGCGCCGCTTGGCCCCACCAGCGCCAGCACCTCGCCCGGTTGTATTTCCAGCGAGATGTCGTGCAATACGTCTCCTTCACCTCCGAACCCACCATCTTGGAAGAGGGAAGGAGATGGAGAGAGGTAGGTGAAGTAGACGTGCTCGAAGGTGATGCGCCCGCGCACGGGCGGCAGCGTGATGGCATTCGGCGCGTCGCGCACCTCCGGCGTTTCGTCCAATAATTCGAAGACGCGGCGCGTCGCCCCGAGCGCCTCCTGAACTTGGCCGTACAGCCCGGTGAACGCGCCAAGCGAGGCGGCGATGTTGATGCCGTAGACGAGAAAGGCAATGAGCGAGCCGACGGTGAGCCGCCCGGCCAGCACCTCCTGCCCGCCGAACCAGAGCACCGCGCCCAGCGCCGCAAAGCCGGCGAAGGAGATGAACGCCCCGAAGGCCGAACGCACCACCGCCAGACGCATGGCCGCCTTCAGCGTGCGCTCAACCTGGCTGACGTAGCGGTGGACTTCATACGCCTCGCGCGTAAAGGCCTTGACCACGCGCACGCCGCTCAGCGCTTCTTCAGCAGCGGCGTTGCTTTCGGCCAGCTGGTCTTGCACTTCGGTGGAGCGCCGGCGCAGCTGTCGCCCGAAGAGTGCAGCGCTGATGCTGATGGCCGGCGCGAGCGCCAGGATGAATAGCGACAGCCGCCAGTTGAGGGCCAGCATCAACACCAACGAGCCGAGAAAGGAGATTGCCTGACCGAGCACGGTGGCCATGTTGTTGGTGAGGGCGGCGCGCACCACCGTTACATCGGAGGCCAGGCGCGAGAGCAGCTCGCCGGTGCGCCGGTCGGCGAAGAAGCGCACGCTGAGCGTGTGCAGGTGGGCGTACGTCTCACGGCGCAGGTCCACCACGATGCGCTCGCCGACGTAGGTGAGGGCCAGCCCCTCGATGAAGCGGAAGACGGCGTTGGCCAGGAAGGCCGCCAGCAGGATAAGCGTGATGCGGTTCAGCTCGGCAGGGTCGTTGCGGCCAAAGACGGCATCCACCAGATTTTGCATGATCCACGGAAAGACCAGGCTGAGCGCCGAGCTGATGACGAGCGCAATCAGCGCAATCGTCATCTGCGGGACGTAAGGCCGCAGGTAACGGAGGAGCCGGAGAACCTGTGTGCGCGAAGGTGGGATGAATTTCTCGTCGGCAGGCCGCGCCGGACGGCGCAGGGCGGAGAACATGCGGGGATTATACGTGAGGGGGCGGGGGAGAGGGGGTTGCGTAGTTCGTATTGCGTATTGCGTAT
>JAVQXV010000097.1:0-11098 GCA_033577755.1 Anaerolineales bacterium | reverse complement strand
TCTGTTGTCAAACAGAGTTTTAAGGAATGATGCGGACGTCAGGGGGCATCGGTGGCGCAACGAAAGCCGGTGATGTTATTGCGCGCGTAGGGCGGATATTTGGTCTTGGCCGTGGTGCGAATCCCCTCGGCCTTATCGAGCCAGCTGCCGCCACGCACCACATACTCGGTGCCGGTAGGGTTGGGAGTCGGAAAGCGGAAATAGCCGCGAATGTCAAACAGCGCATTCACCCACTCTTGCACATTGCCGGCCATATCAAGCACACCGTAAGGGCTGGCACCGGCGGGATACTTGCCCACGTCCTGGCGCCGGGTCGCGCCATCATCGGCCTGAGAGTTGCGCTGAATGAAGCGGCAGTTGCGGTCGCAGTAATTGGCGCGCGTCCCGTCCGTCTTGTCGAAGGTATCGCCCCAGGGATACAGGCGGCCATCCTCGCCACGCGCCGCTTTCTCCCACTCTGCTTCGGTGGGCAGGCGTCGCCCCGCCCAGCGGCAGTAGGCCTGCGCATCCCGCCAGCTCACCTGCACCACCGGCGAAAAAGCCGTGGCCGGCTCTGTGCCCGGCCCTTCCGGCAGCAAGTAGGTAGCGTTCAACACAAAGCGCGTCTCGGTCGGGGCAAATACCAGGCCGCCCCAATCCACGTACTCGCCAAAACTGCCGATCGGGTTTTGTGCAGTCGTCTGATAGCCGGTCTCGTTGACGAAGTCTTGAAACTGGCCCATGGTCACTTCATGTTTGTCAATCCAGAAGCCGTTCAGGTATACGCGCAGTTGCGGCTTCTCGAACGGCTCGGCATTACGGTCATCGTCCGCTGCGCCGAGCAGGAACTCTCCCGGCGGGATGAAGATCAGCTCCATCCGGTCTTTGGGGGATATGACAACGCCCGGTGACATGGTAGCAGACGGGACGACGACAACCTGCGCCTGCGTCGCTGTGGGAGCGACAGCAGTCGGCGTGAAGGGCAGCTCGGTGGGTGTGGCTGTGTGAGTAGGAGGCAGGGGCGTGCTAGTCGCCGCTGCCACCGCAGGCGCTGTTGTAACCGTGGCGGTCGGTGTGGGGCCGGAGGCGGTCAGGACGCCGGACCCCCACAGCACGGCTCCGGCAATCAGCGCCAGTAGTACCCCGCCGACGATGGCCAACAGCGGCCAGACGGTGCTCCGTTGGCGCGTTGCCGGCGCACGGGTTACTAGTGAAACTGCCGGACGGCTTAGCACCGGGCCGATGAGCACGTCGGCGCCGAAGGCTTCGGCCACGGCCTGCGTCAGGTCATGCGCCGTCTGGTAACGTTCATCCGGGTTTTTGGCCAGCGCGCGCTCCATGACCTCATCCAGCTTGGGCGACAGGCTGCCGTTGAAACGCGAGACCGCCGGCACGCGGTCGTTGATGTGCTGTAGGACAATACCCACGGCGCTATCGGCGTCGAATGGGACGCGGCCCGTGAGCATCTCGTACAGGATGACGGCCAGCGAGTACAAGTCGCTGCGGCCGTCCACGGTCGTACCCCGGCCCTGCTCCGGGCTCATGTAATGCGGCGTGCCGATCATGCCCACGCCGCTGTGCGTCAGGCTGCCGCCGCGCACGATCTTGGCCAGACCGAAATCCGAGATGAAGGAGTTGCCGCGCGTATCCAGCAGAATGTTCTTGGGCTTGATGTCGCGGTGGACGACGCCGAGGCTGTGCGCATAATCCAACCCCTGGCCGATCTCGGTCAGGTAACGCAGCACGTCCCTGGGCGGCAGCGGCCCCTTCTGCAACAAATCCTGCAAAGTGCCGCCGCTGACGTAGCGCATCACCAGATAGGGCGTGCCCTCGGCCTCGCCGTAATCAATAACGGGCAGGATGTGGGGATGCTCGAGCGCCGCCACGATTTGCGCTTCCTGCCGGAAGCGGGCGACAAACTGGCTGTCGTTGATAAGCGCGCCGGAGAGGACCTTGACGGCCACCCAGCGGTTCATGCTCGGCTGGCGGGCGAGGAACACATCTGCCATGCTGCCCGAGCCGATCAATTCGACGATAGTGTAGCCGTTTAATTCGCGGCCAATCCACTCACTGGTCTTCAACATGCGCCGGCCAGAAACTCCACGCCATGATTTTACTACCGAACACGGCGTTCCTCGCTTGGATTCTGCCGAAGTTTTGCGTTTGAGTCCACTACAAAAGGCCTATTTCCACCGAGAGAGTGCACCAGGTCTGCGAAAGTGTGGAGACACTTAAGAACTCTATGCTCTCGGCGCTCTCGGCGCTCTCGACGTTTCGCTTTGTGTTGGGCTCATACACGTTCACATTCGGGTCCACTGCAAGAAGGATATTTCACCGCCGAGTCACAGAGCGCGTGGAGTAATAAAGAGCTCTACGGTCTCTGTGTTCTCCGCGGTGCGTTTTTTCAGTGCACTCAAATTTGAAAATCCGGCAAAGCGCAGGCTATAAACGCCGAGCGGCTCAGGGGGCGGCGTCGGGCCACAAAAAAGCGCCCGGTTGGGCCGGCCGGGCGCTTTCCTGACGGAAACCGACTTGTAGCGCGTCGCTCACTTACTGCCGAAGTCCACTTCGCACACTCCGGCGACACAGGCCGGCTCCTGCGCCGCCGTCGTCAGGTCTTCGTCCTCGTAGTAATACAGCTTGGCAAAGTCAATCACCGGGAACTTCGCCGCCAGCCGCTCATACTCTTCCTGAGAGATTTCGACGTACGGCATCTGGGCGTAGTTGGCGTCGAAGGCGGGCAGGAAGCTCAGGCCGCCGATCTGGTCGCGATGCTCCCACACCCACTTCATCAGGTCAATCACTTCATCCGGGCGGTAGGTGATGGTGCAGGAGGGGTTGTGCTCGGTCCAGTAGATTTTGTTTTGCAGCCAGTACTCGCATTGTTCCACGGCGGAGCGCGAGTTGCGGGTAATGGCGCCCGGCGGCGACTTCACCGGGAAGTGCACCACCCAGGTGTTGGCGTTCTCGGCGGTCTGGCCGTTCTCCGGGTCCATCGGCGCGCCGGCGTCGCGCAGCACCTTAAAGATGGGCGAGTGGGCGGCCACGCGCACGTTGCGGATGTAGTACGGCGCCCAGCGCGCATGCAGGCCGGAGGAGCAGTCCAACAGCTGCGATGAGTTGCCGCTCGGCTTGACGCAGGTGATGGCGGCGCTGGGGTTGATGCCGAGCTGCGCCGCGACCTGGCGATTCACTTCGATGGCGATTTGTTTGAGCCGGGCCTTCACCTCCGCATCCTGCGCGATGGGGCTATCCATTTGGCCGGTGATGTCCACGCCGAGCAGCCGCTCCTCTTCGCAGTTCTGCTTCCACATCGGGCGCAGGCCGGGGAAGTGCGTGGCCAGCGACTGGATGGTGCCGATAATGGTAGCGACCTCGACCTTCTCGCGCAGCGTCTCGAAGGTGTCATCCACCCGCGCCACGGCGGCGCTCAGGTTGCAGAACTCCCAGGGGCGCAGGTTGATCTCTCCACAGTTGTGAACGTACAGGCCGTTGGCGTCGAAGGCATGGATGTCCGTCACCGAGCAGTCGTACACCGCTTCGACACCGTCCGGCTCTAGGCTTTCCACCGTCACCACGAAGCCTTCGCGGTTCATCTGCCGCTGATAACCGGCCAGCCTGGAGGCCAGCCGCTCGCGCTTGTCGGGGTCGGAGAAGCCGATCAACTCGGCGAACAGGGCAAGGTTATCGTTGGAGATGACCAGCTCGTGATCGGCGAGCGCCTCATACTCGGCATAGCCGCCGCGCCCATCCGGCATCAGGCGCGGGCCGGCGGGCCGGCGGTTCTCATAAATCGTGGAGACAATCCCAAGCCGCAGCAACATGCGCTGGGCAGCTTTGAGCAGCGCCAGATCGGACTGCGCCAGCCGCACGCTCACGCCCTTGGCCTGTGTGCCGACGACAGTCCCGTCCGCATCGAACAGGCCTTGCAGGAAGCCGCAATAAAACGCGCTGGACGCCTGCTCGATAAACGGCGTGATGGTCTTGTGGCCCCGGTAGATGCCGTAGTCGGCGGCCAGGTCGCGCAGGCCGGTGGACGACACGACCGTCCGGTCGTGCTCCGCCTGGTCGAAGCCCTGCATGTCGGCGCGCACCCGCACCGCGGCGCGCAGCGAGTTCATCGCCTGCGCGGCCATCTCGTTGCGGTGCTCGCCCCAGAAAGTGAGTTTGGCCGTCTTGCGATCGAACGTGCCATCGCCGACCAGCGCGCCCAGCAGCCAGCCCTCATCGAAGGTGCCCTCACCGTCCCACGTGAACTCACGATGATTGTGCAGTTTGATTTTGTCTCCCGGCCTCAGTTGCCCGGCTTCAATCCACTCCGGCTTCTCAACTTTGCGTGAAAGATATGGCACCGCCAGGACTTTGTGGTTGGCCGTCAGCCGCAGCGTGTAGCCCTCCCTCGTCTTGAGCCTCAGCACCGGCTTGACGCCCGTTTCCCAGAAGCCTTTGGCCGGGAACGTCCGGCCATCCACTACGGCGGTGAAGTCTTTGCCGATCAGGTCTTTGACCTGGCGCGGGCCTTCGCCGGTCATCACCCAGGCATCGGCGGTGAGGCACGGGTTGGTGCCGAACTCTGCCGGCGCGCGGCGGGCGGGCCTGAGGTTGTTGGCAGCGGCGCGGTTAAAGATGCCCGGCTCGCCGCGACCGGATTCGACCATTTCCAGGAAGTGTCGGATGAACTCCTGCTGTGTCAGGCTGCCGTCGAGCCAGACGGCGGAGTTGTTGGCGTTCCAGCGCTGGCTGTTCTCACGCTCGAAGTCGCCGCTCTTGCACAGTCGCATCTCGTCGTCGTCGGCGTCGAAGAGCGAAATCATGGCGGTGCGTCGCACGCCGCCGCTGACTGCGGCGTTGCCCACTGCGCACATGATGTCGTGCGCGTCGAGCGGGCGCAGGAAGGAACCTTGCCGCGCCAGGATGCGCGCGCGCACGAAGTCGAGCATCACACGGAACGGCTCCGGGCCGGAAGCGCGCCCGCCCTTGGTGCGCAGCGGCGCGCCGGCGGGTCGCAGTTGCGACAAGTCGAATTTCACGTCGCCGCCCTCGAACCAGGTTTGCAGGCCGAAGCGCAGCGCATCGGCCCAGCCTTCAGCGGAGTCGGCCACCACGAAGGTCACCGGCTTCTTGCCCAACTGCCGCTTGATGCGCGGGAAATTCTCCACATACTTGCGCTCGACGGAGAAGCCCACGCCGCAACCGCTCATCGAGATAATCAATGCTTCGACGAACGAATCGATGGACTCGACCGGTTGGTACGAGCAGTTGTAGATGGTGATATTGTTGCGGCGAGCGGCCTCGCCGGCCATCGCCAGCAGACGCATCGAGGGCATGGCGCGCATCTCCAGGATAGCGCGGCGGATGCGGTCGTAGGTCGCGGCGGGCAAGCGGTCGCCGGCCAGCTCGTGCAGGTAATTCACCGCGCGGTCCACCGTCTCGATCCACGTCTCGCGCCGGCCGAGTTGATAGTTGAAGCGTGAATATTTGTCGTAGAACTGGAACTTCTGCAGCTGCGTTGGGAAGTAGGCATCCGACTCGGCGAAGGCGCGGCGCACCTCTTCGGGGATGGGGCGCTCCTTGCGCATCTTAGCGTGCTCGGCGCGGTAGAGGATGTAATGTTTGGCAGCCTCATATTCGCCCGCCGATTGCAGCACCATCTCGACAATGTCCTGCACCTGCTCCACGGTCGGCTGCTGATACTTGGCAGCGACGATGTTGACAACCTGCCGCGTCAGGTCGGGGATGGGCGTGACCGGTTTATAGCCGAGGCTGGCGAAGCACTTGCCGATGGCGCGCTCAATACGCTCGCTGTCAAACGGCACGACGCGCCCGTCGCGCTTGACGATGGTTGCCGGCGTCACTCGAAGTTCGGGGAACAGGCTAGGCCGAGAGTTGGTGTGGCCGTTACCGTTGGTGGGCATTGTGGAGTCTTTGCGCATGGTGTTCCTCCAAAAAATTAAGAGTCAGAAACGGCGCGCGACTCGCCCGCGCAGCGCCGACTAACCCTCAGCTTTCCAGTAGGCGGTTGATTTCGTCGCGGACGGCCTTCAGGTCGTCCAGGCCGAGATAGACGATGGCGTAACGGATGTAGGCAATCAGGTCGAGTTCCTTGAGGCCGGCCATGACCATGTCGCCGACGACGCGGCTGGAGACCTCGGCCTTGCCCATCGTCTGGAGGGTGGCCTCGATCTCGCCGACCAGACGCTCGATGTCGGCGGCGGACACCGGGCGCTTGGCGCAGGCGATGCGGATGCCGCGTGCCAGCTTTTCGCGGTCGAACTCCTCGCGCATGCCGTCTTGCTTGATGATGAGCGGGGTGGCGAGGATGGCGCGCTCATAGGTGCTGAAGCGCTGCCGGCAGGCCAGGCACTCGCGCCGCCGGCGCACACCGCCCTTAGCGTCGTGGTTGGTGTCAATCACCTTGGAGTCGGCGGCGGAGCAGTACGGGCAACGCATAGGAAATCAGGCTGAATGGAACAAATGTCCGTTATTTTGGCCGTCGGTCTAACGAAACCGGAAAAAACGCCATATATGGCGTAGGTAATTTTACCTACCCCCATATTTCGCACATGGGATTGCAGAATAGCGCAACTTTTGGGAGGCAGTCAATACCCCCTAACTTAAATTTTCTTGATAAATTTCTACGCCTGAAATTGCCGGGAAACGAACGTCGGGCAAGCCGATGGACTCATTAACGCGGGGCCGACGAAGGCGCAATCCCGCTCGGCAGTGCGGGCAGACTACCTCCGATCGGCCCAAAGGGCTGAACCGGCGCTGCCCAGCGGTGCCGTGCCCCTATCGCTGTATGAAGGGCAGGAACGAGCCGATTAGCACTGCGAAGAAGACCCCGATCAGCAAGATGACCGTGTACAGCAGGCGGTCATAGCGGAGGTGCATGTAGAACATCGCCACCAGCGAGGCTTTCAGGACTGCAAAAAGAACCAACAGCGGCACTTTGACCGAGTCCATTGCAGAGGGCAGGAACGACACCAATAACTCAATAATGGTGAACGCGAATAGCCACTTGAAGACGTTGATATAGACCGAGGCCGGCGGATGATGTGACTTTTCGGCGGCGCGGCCGGCGGGGGCGTGTGTGTGTTCCATAAGCGTCAGATCAGATAGACCAGGGTGAAGATGAAAATCCAGACCACGTCCACGAAGTGCCAGTACAGGCCGAAGACCTCGTAGCCCATGTGCTCATGCTGCGTGAAGCCGCCGCGCAGCGTATGCACAATCAAGACCAAGGCCCAGAGCACGCCGACCAGCACGTGTAGGCCGTGAAAACCCGTCAGGAAGAAAAAGCCCATGCCGAACTGGCTGGAGGTGACCGTAATCCCTTCGTGGATCAGCTTGGAGTATTCGTAAGCCTGAATTCCAACGAACGTCGCCCCGAGGAGCGCTGTCGCGCCGAGCCAGCGCGCCAGCCCAAGGCGGTTGTCCTTCTGAATCTCGGCCAAGCCCAGCACCACACACAGGCTGCTGGTCAGCAGGAAGAAGGTGTTGACCGAGACGATAAGCAGGGCGTCAAGATGATGCAGCGCATGGTTGATATCCGGGTCGCGCAACCACAGATACACCATGTGCGCGAGCAGCCCGCCGAAGATGATGGTCTCGGTGCCCAGATAGAGCCACATCGCCAGCTTGGCCGCCTCCGCGCCGCCGAGCGGCTCCGCCTTCGTCCTAATCCGCTCCTGGATACCGGAGATCACCCAGCCGAAGATGGCAATCAGCAGAAGAACGAAGCCGCCGCCCATCACGCCCTGGCCGACGATCGGAGCAAGGCCGGAGCGTTGCCATACAATGAAACCCAGCGGCAGCATTACAAAACCCAGGCCGGCCAGCATGGGCCAGTAGGTCGGCTGAGGCAGGTGAATGTCGTGCGCACCATGCTCGTGGGCAGTGGAAGCCATTGATTTCTCCATACAGAACCGGGGCAGAATTGGCGCAAATTTACCATAGCGATATAGGGGCGTCAACGCGCATGCAATTCTGTGTGCACGCAAAACCTGTCCGCCGCACCCTGACCCTTCGGCTTCGCTCAGGGGAGCGCGCTCAGGGGAGCGGCGGGCGTCCGGCGATTACCGCTTCGGCTTCGCTCAGCATCCGCTCAGGATGCCCGCCGCGCAGGACATCCTGAGCGTGGCTTCGCTTAGCGAAGCCCGCCGAAGGACAAAGGGGCGGCACGTTTCCTAACAACCTTTGCGTGCATACGGCAATTCTGTGTTCCCCCAGCGCATAAGACTTTCTTTATTCGGACGATAATCGTTTGGAACTTTGACGAGGACACTCGATTTTGTATAATTTCACCCGGTTATGCCCTTGACGCCATGAACGTCCACGAGGAGGTCCAATTGAAATCTCCGCTACCTGGTCGCTGGTGGGCGACCTTCCTTGTTCTATCGGTAATCCTGGCGGTTGCCGTTGGCCTGTTCCTGTGGAGCACGGTCGGCAACGCCCGCCCGTCGCTTTCTGCCTGCCCACCGGCCTGCCCGTATGAGTTCAATCGGCCCTCCACCCTGTTGCCGGCCTCCATCGAGCAGGGCTATGCCAACTTTCTTTACAATCTAATCCTTGTGCTGGCGATCGGCGTCTTCGTCACCGTCGAAGGCCTGATTATTTACACCATCTACCGCTTCCGCAACCGCCCGCCGGAAAGCGCCATCCAGACTCACGGCAACACCAAGCTGGAGATTGCCTGGACGATTGCGCCGGCCGTTGTCCTGATAGTCATTATGGGCTTCAGCCTGCAGGCCATGGCGCAGATTCGCGGGCCATCCATCGGCGAGGTGCTGCGCGTCAAGGCCATCGGCCATCAGTTCTGGTGGGAGTTTCAATATCCCGTCCAGAAGGGCATCGCTAAAGAAATCATCACCGCCAGCGAGCTTGTGGTGCCCGAGGATGTAACCGTTGAAGTCGAAATGGAGTCTGTAGATGTAGAGCACGGCTTCTGGGCGCCGGAGCTGTTCGGCAAGGTGGACGCCATCCCCGGCTACACCACGCGGCTAAAATTCACGCCCACGCAGGTCGGCAAGCGCGAGTACGGCGGACAATGCACGCAATACTGCGGCGTGCAGCACGCGCAGATGCGCTTCTCGGTCATCGTGGTACCGCGCGCCGAGTTCGAGAGCTGGGTCGCCGCTCACCAAAAGCCGGCGGCGTCGGTCGAGACGCTGACCGGTAACGCTGCGGCGGGCGCGGCGGCCTTCGTGGACGCACAGAACGCCTGTATCGCCTGCCATGTGATTGACGGTGTGCCGCAAGCCGTCGGCAAGATCGGCCCGAACCTGACGCACCTGATGAGCCGCGCCCACATCGCCGGCGGCGTGCTGGAGAATAATCCCGAGAACCTGGCACGCTGGCTGCGTGACCCGCAAGGCGTGAAGCCCGGCAACAAAATGGTCATCCGCCGCTTAGATGAGAAGACCGTAAACGATCTGGTCGCTTACCTGACGACGTTGAAGTAGTTTCGTTGGCTGCCACTCCCCTACGTTTGGAGAAAAACTATGGCTACCACCGCCCTGACCGTCCGTGAACAAAAATCCGTGCTGACCGACTTCCTCGAGTGGGTGACCACGGTTGACCACAAACGCATCGGCATCCTCTACCTCGGCCTGAACTTCTTCTTCTTCATCCTGGCCGGGGTGATGGCGCTCGTCATCCGCGCGCAGCTGGCCTGGTCGAACCTGCGCATCGTGGACGCCGACCGCTACAACGAAATCTTCACCATGCACGGCACGACGATGATCTTCTTGGTCATCGTGCCGATCTGGGCCGGCTTCGCCAACTACTTCCTGCCGCTGATGATCGGTGCGCGCGACATGGCCTTCCCGCGCCTGAACGCGCTCTCGTTCTGGCTGCTGTTCTTCGGTGGCTTGGTGATGTACTCGTCCTACTTCTTCGACGCCGTGCCGAACGCGGGCTGGACCTCCTACCCGCCGCTGACGGCCGACGCCACAGCCCTGCCCGGCATTGACTTCTGGATCCTCGGCCTGCACCTGGTCGGCCTGTCGTCCATCTTCGGCGCCATCAACTTCCTAGTGACCACCTTCAACATGCGCGCGCCGGGCATGAAGCTGCTCGAAGTGCCGATGTTTGTCTGGTCTATGGTCATCACCTCCATCATGGTGCTGTTTGCCACGCCGATGCTGGCCGTGGCCATCTCGCTGCTGCTGGCCGACCGGCACTTCGGCACGTCTTTCTTCACCGTGGCCGGCGGCGGCGACCCGCTGCTCTGGCAGAACCTGTTCTGGTTCTACTCCCACCCGGCAGTTTACATCATGATCCTGCCCTCGATGGGCCTGGTCTCCGAAATCCTGCCGGTGTTCTCGCGCAAGCCGCTCTTCGGCTACAACTTCATCGCCATGTCGTCGGTGGGCATCGCCGTGCTCGGCTTCAGCGTCTGGGCGCACCACATGTTCCAGGTCGGCTCCAGCCTGGCCGTCAACACCTTCTTCTCGCTGGTGACGATGATCATCGCCGTGCCGACCGGCATCAAGATTTTCAACTGGACGGCGACGCTCTGGGGCGGCGCCCTGCGGCTGGAGCCGCCGATGCTCTTCGCCCTCGGCATGATCACCATGTTCATCATCGGCGGGCTGAGCGGCGTGATGCTCGGCTCGGTGCCGGTGAACTGGACGTTGCACCAGACCTACTTCGTCGTGGCGCACCTGCACTACGTGTTGTTTGGCGGCTCGGTCTTCGGCATCTTCGCCGCCTTCCACTACTGGCTGCCCAAGATGACGGGCTTTCTGCTCAACCGGCGGCTGGCCCTCTGGACGTTCTGGATCATGCTGCTGGGCATGAACCTAACGTTCTTCCCGCAGCACTTCGCCGGCATCGAGGGCATGCCGCGCCGCATCTACACTTATGCCGCCAATCAGGGCTGGGAGATTTGGAACCTGCTCTCCACGCTCGGCGCATTCACCATCGCCATCGGCGTGCTGCTGTTCATCATCAACTTCTTCTACAGCGCCGCGAAGAACGTGCCCGCCGGCGACAATCCATGGGAGGGCGCGACGCTGGAGTGGGCCACCACCTCGCCGCCGCCGGACTACAACTTCGCCCAAATCCCCGTCGTCAGCGGCCACAACCCGCTGTGGAACCGGCCCGGCCAGCCCGGCTA
>JAVQXV010000096.1:0-11241 GCA_033577755.1 Anaerolineales bacterium | reverse complement strand
GACGCATACGTATCGCTTTGTGGTAAACCGGCCCTAAGCTACGCCACATCTTTTGAAAGCCCAAGAGAAGCCGCTAGACGACAAAGAAAAACGCCCAATCCGAGGGATTGGGCGTTGGTGCGTAAGTGAAAGCGTGAGTCAGGAGACATCCAGGCGATAGCCCTGACCGCGAACCGTCCGCAGATAACGTGGCTTGCGGGGGTTTGGCTCGATCACACGGCGCAGCCAGGAAATATGCACATCCAGCGTGCGCGTATCGCCGATGTAGTCCGTTTCCCACACATGCTTGATAATTTCCTTGCGCGTGAGCAGGCGGCCCGGCGAACGCATAAACATCTCCAGCAGGCGCGCCTGCTTCGGCGTCACCTTTTCTTCGCGGTCGCCGCAGCGGATGCGCTTCTGCGCCAGGTTAAGCCGAATCGGCCCAACCTGTAGCGAAGCGCCCTCTTCGGCAGGCAGCAGCCGCGCGACCATGTTCAGCAACTTGCGCGGTGTGAAGGGCGTGGTGAGCACGATGGACGCGCCACAGTTGGCGTCCGGCAGGTTTTTCTTGTCGGCCACGAGCAGGATAGGTGTGCCGTTAAGCGACGCGCGCAGCTGCCGGCACATCCGCGCACCGCTCGTCTTGAGCGAAGAGGCATCCAGCACGACCACATCGGGCATGAAGGTGCTGCTGCGTTTGATGGCCGCAGGCGCCGAATGCTCGATGGTGACCGTGTAGCCCCGCTTCTCAAGCGCAGCCTGGAACGACGGCGCCGTCATACGCTCGTTTTCCACCAAGAGAATTTTCGCGTTTGCCATAGTCATGCCTGCCTAGGAGTCTAGAACAAATTGCTGTGCGGCATTCGATTAGGCGGCTGGCATTATAATGAGACTCGCGCTGCCGGGCAAGCGAGTCATTAACATTATGTGCACGCAAAGGTTATCAGAGAACGTGCCGCCCCTTCGACTGTCGCTTCGCCCAGCGTCCGCTCAGGGTGCGGCTGACATGTTTTGCGTGCACACTTAACATTGTATGAGTCCACTGCAAAAAGGATGTCTCACCGCTGAGATCGCAGAGCACACGGAGAAATAACTTTAAGGAAGAACTCAGCGGTCTCTGCCGTGCGTTCTTTTCAGTGCACTCACACTTGACATTGCAAGAGGTGTATTTGTAATAAAGATGCGGCGTTTGATTAGCATCAGCATAGCCCTATGACTGCTCTGAAACCCATCGAGTATATTTTCGCGGGCGGACTACGCGAAGACTACTGCATCGGCGCCGACGGCGAAGTGCGTTTACGCGAAATCGGCGGCAACGCGCTGTACGCCGCCGTCGGCGCGCGCATCTGGACGGAACACGTTGGGCTGCTGGCGCGCGTCGGTAGCAATTATCCGCCGGAATGGTTGAAACAGCTCAACGAGCGTGGCTTTGATACGCGCGGTATCAAAGTCTTGGATACACCGCAGGACACCCGCACCTTCTACGCCTATCTCTCACTCGAAGAGCGTGACGATACCAATCCGGCCGAACATTTCCGGCGCATCGGACAGCCGCTGCCGGAGGCGCTCAGCGGCTACGTTTCTTCGACCAACGGTCAGGAGGAACGACGCCGCTTTGGGCCGCTGGCGGTGCGCCCCAGCGAAACGCCGCGCAGCTACCTGCATGCGCGCGGCGCGCACCTGGCGCCGTGCGAGTACGTGGTGCATCAGACGCTGCCTGCCACGCTGCGCCGCAACGGCGTTCGCTTCATCACCTGCGATCCATCGGTGCGCTACATGCAGCCCTCCTTCAGCGAAGAAGTGAAACAGGTCGTCAACGGCCTGGATGCCTTCTTACCCTCGGAGATGGAAGTGCGCGCCTTCTTCGGCGCAGGGCTGAAGGACTTGTGGCAAGCGGCAGAGGCCTTCGGCGCACTGGGCGCGCGGCTGGTCGTCATCAAGCTCGGCGCGCGCGGCCAGTATGTGTACGAAACGGCGACGCGCCGCAAATGGCACGTGCCGGCCTACCCCGCCCGCGTGCGCGATGTCACCGGCGCCGGCGACGCCTACTGCGGTGGTTTCCTCGTGGGCCTGGCCGAAACGGAAGATCCGGTGCAGGCCGCGCTGCGTGGCACGGTCTCCGCTTCGCTCGTCGTGGAAGGCGTCGGCGCGCTCTACGCGCTGGACAGCGCCACCGGCCTGGCACAGGCCCGGCTGGAGTCGCTGCGCCACTCGGTCCGCATCGTTTGAAGAGTCAAAGAGCATGTCCGCGTTGACCGAGCGCATCTTAGAGCTTGCCTGCACCATCCAGCAGATCCCGGCGCCCACCTTCCACGAACAGCAGCGCGCCGAGTTTATCCATCGGCAATTTCAAGAGCTGGGCCTATGCGATGTGGAGACCGACGACATCGGCAACGTTTATGCACGCCGGCCCGGCCAGGGCAACGCCGCGCCGGTGCTCGTCACCGCTCACACCGATACGGTCTTCCCGGCGCATACGCCGCTCACGCTCACCCGCAGCGCCGCTCGCATTCACGGCCCCGGCATCGGCGATAACGCCCTGGGCGTGGCCGGCCTGTTCGGCGTGGCCTGGATGCTGGCCGAGACGAAAGCGCCGGGCGACGTCTGGCTGGCGGCAAACGTGGGAGAGGAAGGGTTGGGCAACCTGCGCGGCATGCGGCGCGTGGTCGAAAGGTTGGGCGACCGCGTCAAAGCCACTATCGTGCTGGAGGGGATGGCACTAGGCCATATCTATCACAACGGAATTGGCGTGCGTCGCTATCGCTTCACCGCCATAGCCGAAGGTGGCCACAGTTGGCTCAACTTTGGACGGACCTCGGCCATTCACCTGCTACTGCGCTTCGGGGCCGACCTGACGCAGCTCTCGGTTCCCGAACGCCCCAAGACCACCTACAACATCGGCACCGTGTCGGGCGGCACGTCCATCAACACGATTGCGCGCGAGGCCTCGCTCGACCTTGACTTGCGCTCGGAGACGCCAGAAGCGCTCGAAGAACTAGATTTGCAGGTGCAGGCCCTCTACCACGTCCACCGACGCACTGCCGAAGCTGTCGGAGCGCAGCTCATCCGGCAATGCATCGGCGACCGGCCCAGCGGCCGGCTCCCGCGCGACCATGTGCTGGTTCAGATTGCCGCTCAGGCGCTTGAAGCGGTGGGCCTGACGCCCATCTTCGACGCCGGCTCCACCGACGCCAACCTCCCCCTCAGCCAACAACGCCCCTGTATTTGCATCGGCCTGACGCATGGTAACAACGCGCACCGCCCCGATGAATACATCGAGACCGGGCCATTGGCGCAAGGTCTGCAGGCGCTGCGCGATACGGTCTTAGGCGCTCTGGAGCACGTGAGATAGCGACGCAGGAAAACACAGGCCGTCGTCCGATCCCCGACTGAAGCCCGCACCGGCGCGATCGCCAAAGGACGGAAGTCGGAGCGTAGTCCCGACGATTTCAGGATTTTGAACTGTCGCGCTCGCTGCGCGCCTTCTTCTTGGCAAGCAACGCAGCCGTGGTGGAGGTGACCGCCGGGGCGGACGTCGGCGCAGCGGTTTTGGGCGGAACCGCCGGGCGAGGGGTGGCGGCGGGCGAAGGAGGCGCCGGCGGCGCAACGGACGGCGGCGAGGACGTGATGATGGGCGGCGGCTCGGCGGCGCGCGGCGCGGCTTCACCGGCGCGCTCTTTGGCCTTGAACAGCGACGAGAGCTGCTCTGCGCGCTGCGGCGAAGGCGGTTTGGGTTGCGGCGCACGGATGGCGAGGAAAGCCAGCACCCGCGCCCATGCCCGCTGCATATCGTAACGCGAGACGACGACGCGGCGCACGGCGATATCGAACGGCAGGAGCAGGACGGCGGCCAGCAGCAGCCACGGCCAGAGAGGCTGCGCCGAGCCGGGCGGCGGCGGCAGGTCGTTCGCAAACACGCGCGCATACTCGCCGACCACGCTGCCGCCGCCGGTGACCCGCGCCAGCTGCAACAGAAAGCGCACATTCGGCGGGTCGAGGTTCTGGGTTTCTTCCGAAGGCAACGCAATTTGGTATTCGGGCGAGTACGAGAGCACCCAGCCCGCCGTCTGACCGATGCTCGCCGAGTCGCCCTCCGCGCCGGCCTCGCCGCCTGTAACGCGGATTAGATAAGCGCCCTCTTCGGTCGGGTTGAAGCTGCCGATGTACCGGCCCGGTGCGCTCTGCGTCAGCGTTAGAACTTGCGTCGTCCCATCCGGCCCGATCACATTGGCCTGCACATTCAAACCGTTGAGGAACGCGCCCTGCTCCGACTTCGCATCCACAATGATGGTTGCCGTTTCGCCCTGCCGCTGAATGCGTACGTCGGTTGAGGACTGCGCGCCTTCTCCAACGGTGTAGCGCACGGCCTGCGCCCAGAAGCGCGCAAACTGCTCCCAGCCCACCCAGTTCTTCGCCCAGCGACCGGTGGCGTCGCTCGTCCAGGCCACGCTTTTGCCGAGGCCGTATTGCCAGGCCGCCAGGATGGGATCGGGGTTCTGAGGATCGGGGCTATCGGGGTTGACGAGGATGACCTGCGCCGCGCTCTTGGCCGTCGCGCCAACGTAGCCGAGCAGCTTCGGTGCCGACTCGATGCCCTGCAGGATCGGGCTAGGGCTGGTTTGGCGCGGGAAGAACTCCTGCTCGATGATGTACGAGCGCGTCGCCATAGTCACTTCTTCGGCAAAGATGCTGGGGATGGAGGCAGGATCGTCGGTGAAGTGATAGAGGCCGCCACCCTCGCGGGCCAGGTCGGCAAGGAAGGGCGCGGCGCCCTGCCCTACGGCGACCGAGGAGAGCGTGATGCCGTCCTCCTGATTCATCTTGCGCACCAGCTCAGGGATGCCGGTGGGATCGGCGATGCCGTCGGTGAGCAGGATGATGTGCTTAACCGCCGAGTCGTCCTGCGGCAGCGATTGCGAGGCGAGACGCACGCCGGCCATGATGTCGGTGCCGCCGTCGGCACGGATGGTGCCGATCTGGTTGATGACGGCGTCCGGATTGTCCAGCGGCGTAATCGGCACGACCCAGGCCGCCGTGTCATCGAAGGCGATGACGCCGACTTTATCGGACGGGCTGAGCAGCTCGATGGAGCGGGCTGCGGCCTCCTTGGCCAGTTCCATCTTCTGCACGCCGCCACTGATCTCGCTCATGCTGCCGGATTTGTCAATGATGAAGACGAGGGTCAGGCGCGCGCGGCGCTTCTCATCCTTGATCTCCATGTCCACCGGCAGCGCACGTTCGAGCGGCGTCTTGAAGTAACCGCCTACGCCGAAGGAGGTCGGCCCACCGACGGCGACCAGGCCGCCGCCCAGGTCGCGGACGTAAGTCTCCAGCGCCGTCATCTGGCGCTGCGAGAGCTGCCGCGCCGGCACATCCACCAGGATCACCGAAGCATACTCGGCCAGCGCGGGCAGCTCAGAGGGTAGGCCGCCCGGTTCCGTGACTTCCACCTGCAAGCCCGCGCTCTGCAGGGCGCGCAACAATTCCTCATAACCGGGGACGCCATCGCGCGGCTTGGGGTTGGTCACCAGCAGCAGGCGCGCCGGCCCTTCAATTTGCGAAAAGGCCGCCAACTCGTTGTTCTGGTAGAACGTGTCGGCCCGATTGTTCGGGACGATCTGGACGCGGTAGGCGCTGAAGCCGGGTGCACCGGCCCTCAGCGGCAGGGAGAAGGCGTTCGAGCCGCGCCGCAACTCAAGCTGACCTTCGTAGGCAACGTCCGCACCGGCCAACACACGCACGCCCACGCGCTGGTTGACGGTGGAGTCGATCCTTACTTCCAGCGCAAACTGCTCACCCTGGCGCAGCCGGGTCGGTGCTTTGACCGAGGTGATCAGCGCCTCGGCCCCGCCGCTGACGCTGAACGGAACGACGACGATCTGCGTGCCGGTGGCCGCGGCCAGCCGCGCGGCTTCGAGCGCGTCGCCGGTGGTCTCCAGCCCATCAGAAAGGATCACCAGACGGCGGGCCGTGTTGGTGGGCAACAGCGCCAGCCCGAGGCGGATGGCGCCGGCGATGTCGGTTTGCAGGCTCGTCACGACCGAGGTCGGCGTCTCCAGTTGCCGGCTCGTGGACAGGGCGCGCTCCACGACCGCATCGCCGCCGAAGAGGATGATGCCGGCTTTATCGTCCGGCCCCATCTCGCGCAGGGCGCGGCGCACGTACTCCAGCGCCAGCTGGCGCGGCGTCGTTTCGATCTCCCCCACCCGAATGGGCACGGTCATCGAGTCCGAGCTATCCACCAGGAAGACGACGGAGAGCGCGTTGGAAGGCTGCCGCACCTCCAGCCCGGCCAGCCCTAGGATCAGCAGCAGCGCCAAAAGCAGGCGCAGGCCGAGGCTGACGATCTCCCGCCGCCGACCGTACCCGCGCGAGGGCCAGCCCAGCCACCCGATAAGGGGGAGGGTCAGCAGCAGAAGAAGAAAGAGGGGAGAGCTAAAGCTCATTCCTGTCAGCGGATGGGCAACGGATGGATAACGGATGTAACGGATGGATAGCGGATAGTTCGATAGGCGTCGAGCATGGTTTCAGCGTGCTCTGCGTCAATCACCGAATAAGCCGTCAACGGATAGCGAGCGGATTCGCGGATGGGAACGGATGGTTCGAGTAGCGTCGAGCATGGTTTCAGCGTACGCTGTACTATTGCCAGGTGTCAACGGATAGCGAGCGGATTCGCGGATGGGAACGGATGGGTGGTTTAGGTTTGCCATCCGCTAAATCCGTTCCAATCCGTTCATCCGTTGCCATATCCATTGATAGATAACGCGACCCACTCATACTCTCATCCGCCCGCCGGCGACGAGGCCGGTCACGAACATCACCGCCATGCCGGCATACGGCGAGAGCGCGAAGGCCAGCACGGCGACGGTTAGCACTGCTACCGAAGCCGGCAAACGGCGCAGCGGATCCAGCTGCGGGCTGACGCCCTCGACCTCGGAGAGCGCGGCGCTCTGCGATTGTTCCATAGCCTCGGCCACGCCTTTCGTCAGCTTCTCGCGCAGGGCGCGCTGCTCACGCTCGCGCTCCAGCCGCCGCGCAAAGCGGTACTGAATCCAGCTGCCCACATAGCCGCCGATGATGCCAAAGATCAGGCTGATGAAGCCTTGGGTCAGGAGGCTCAGCAGAGAGTCCATGGGTACGGTTCCTTTCTTTTGTCCGTATCATCGTTCGTCAACAGTCCTTCAACACAGTTTCTCCACTGAGAAAGATAAACGGATGGAGCTGGGCGCAACCCATCCGTTTCCATCCGTTCATCCGTTGTTCATCCGTTGACGGTCTTTCTCCGCAGCCGCGGCGCAGCCGGCAGCGTCGAGCCGCGATGGTACACCCACCACTCCAGCAGCAGCAGTGCAAACGCGGCCAGCGCCGGCCACGGCCAGATTTCGAGCTGGCCCACCTCCTGGCGCGGCGTGGCGGCGATGTCGGCGCGGCCTACGGTGATGGTCGCCGCCGGGCGGATGTCGCTCTCCGCCGCGTTGAACAGGTTGACGGCAAAGTTGCCGAGCACGTCCTGATTCGAGACGACGGTGTACACGCCCAGCTTATCGCTGTTGGTGAAAAGCACACCGGCTTCGGTGGCAAGTGCTGCGAAACGCACGCCGGTCGGGTCATCAATGGCAATGGCCGCGTCGCCGCCGCGCGGCTTAATCAGCAGCGTCTCGCCGGGGCGCAGGCCGTCCGGCGCAGAGAAGGTCTGCGCCGGCGCCAGGTAGTTGATGAGGTTCGACATCAGCACCGGATAGGCCAGCTGTAGCGGCAGGTCACTGTCCTGCAGGCGGAAGGTGATGACGGCGACGCGCCGCCCGCCCGTCTCGCCGGCGAAGACCAGCGGCCCACCCTCGGCCTCCACCAGCACGCGCGCCCAGTTCGGCACTTCTACGCGCTTCGCCTGTAGCACGCTCACGCCGCTCCAGTCAAGGAATTGCGTCAGCGGGTCGTTCTGCGCCACGCGCACGAGCTTTGTGTTGGTAAACGTCTCGCCTACGGTGAAGAGCGAACTCGTGATCGGATTGACAATGAGCAGCTCGGCGCGCGGCAGCGGCACGGTCTCGGTCACGCTGTCATACACGTACAGATCGAACGGGTCTTCGGGCAGCGGCGCGTCCGGCGATGCGCGGAAGGGTTGCAGGCCGGGCAGCGCCGCCAGCATCTGCTCGAGGAAGATGTTGCCGGGCGAGAGCACCAGCACGCGGCCCGAGGCCGGCGGCTGATAGACCGCCCAGGCGGTGTCATCGAGCGGGAGGGCATCCAGCGGTGCGCCCTCCGCTGCGCCCGGTGCGCTCAACCTGGCCTCGTAGATGGCGGGCGCGTCGGGTAAATCGGTCAGTATCAGGTCTTCCGAGCCGCCCGCCGGGACGTTGACCTGTTGGGCGGTGTACAACGCGCCGGCTCGGAAGATAGAGATGATGACCGGACGTTCAACATCGCCGTAATTCGCCACGCGCACAAACAACTGCGGGCCGCCGCCCGCCGGTCGCAGCGAAAGCGCGTCCAGAGCTAAGTTATCGGCGCTGGCGCCGAGGGGAACGTAGCGCACATCGCCGGGCAGCGGCGGCAGGTTCCGGGGCAGGCCGCCGTCAGAGAAGATAACGATGCGGGTCTCATTGAGCAGGCCTGCGCGCGCCGCGCCGCCTGCCAGGGCAAA
Organism: Anaerolineales bacterium; assembly: GCA_033577755.1. GTDB lineage: Bacteria > Chloroflexota > Anaerolineae > Anaerolineales > UBA6663 > JANWXR01. Next base: position 2,615 of record JAVQXV010000096.1, on the reverse strand, counting down.
GGCCGCCTCCCAGTCCACAGGGCCTTGCGTCGCCGTAGCGGTGTTGAGCGCGTTTCGCAGCGTTTCCTTGTCGTTGCTGGCCGAGGCCAGCACGACGGGCTGACGTCCCACCAGGATCAGCGACATGCGGCTGTCGGCGGACAGGCCGTCAATCAGTTCACGCACGCCGGCCTTCGCAGCCTCGAAGCGCGTCGGCTGAAGGTCGGTGGCGTTCATGGAGGCCGAGGCATCGAGCAGCACAATCAGCGCGCCGCTGGCAACGGTGGGCACCGCCAGGAACGGGCGGGCCAGCGCGATGACGAGCAGTGCCAGTAGCAGCAATTGCAGCAGGAGCAACAGGTTGCGCTTGAGGCGCTGCCAGGGCGCGTTGGCCTCGCGGTCACGCAGCAGCATCTGCCACAGCATCACCGATGAGACCTCCACCTCACGCCGCCTCAGCTTGAGCATGTACAGGATGAGGATGGGGACGGCGAGCAGGCCAAGAGCGAGGAAGAGGGGGGTGAGGAAGGCCATGGCGCGAAGATGCAGGCTACTTTCAACCGTCAACTCGCTACTTAATCAACCCTCGGCTTCGCAACTGCCGCAGCACCAGTTCATCCCAGGCGGTGGCGGTGGAGATGGGCACGTAGTGGATGCGACGCTTGAGACAGTAAGCCTCGATCTCATCGCGCCACTCCAGCACGCGCCGGCGATAACGGTCGCGCAATCCGCCGTCGAGGGTGATGTCCTGCGGCGCGCCGGTCTCGGAGTCAATCAGCCGCAGGTCGCCGGCCAGCGGCGGGTCAAGTTCTTCGGGAGCGAGCACGTGTAACAACGTCGCCTCGTAGCCCCGGCCCTGCAACTGCGCCAGTCCGTCCTGGAAACCATTCGGCGCGAACAGGTCGGAGATGAGGAAGGCCAGGCCGGGCCGCCGCGCCGAGAGCGCATAGGCGCGCAGCGCCGCGTTCAGCTCCGTCCGGCCGGCGGCTGTCTGTGCTTCAAGAAAGCGCAGCAGGCGCAGCGCATGCCCGCGTCCGCGCACCGGCCCGAACTGCGCCACGGCGGCCTCGCCCTGCAGCACGACCAGCGAGAGCCGGTCGCCGGCGGCCAGCGCGATGTAGCCAAGGGCGGCGGCCAGTCGCTGGGCATAGCGGAACTTATGCGCCTCGCCCTCGCCATACTCCATAGAGCGCGAGGCGTCCACCAGCACGTGCACGGCCAGGTCTTCTTCCTCTTCGAGCAGCTTGATGAACGGGCGCTCCAGCCGGGCGAACACGTTCCAGTCCACGCGCCGCAGGTCGTCGCCGCGCACGTAATCGCGGTAATCGGCGAACTCGATGGAGGTGCCGCGCTTCGTCGAGCGTCGCTCGCCCTTGATAACGCCCGCGCGCACCTGGGAGGCGACGAGCGCCAGGCGGTCGAGTTTGCGGAGGGTGGCTTCGGAGAAGAGCGCCATGATGTTCAGGAAGGAGGAAGGAGCAAGAAGGAAGAAGAGTCAAGAGACGTCGGGGCGGAGTATGTTGTCCCATTCTCCCGACCGGAGTTTCTTGTCCAGAGTAGCAATGAGTCCACCAAGAGCCGGCCACAGGTTATTGCATAGCAGATTGATACGTCCGGCGGCCTCGCCTGCGATAAGCCCCTCCTGCTCGCATTGATGAATGTAACTTATCAACTCTCCTAACTCGCCGCGCGCGATCTCACAGGAGTTGACGTAGCTGCCCAGCCGATTGCGGCAGTAACCTTCAGCGATGTTGCCATGCACCGAAGCAGATGCGCCAAGCATCTGATCAATCAACCGGTAATGCCCTTTCGGAAACGCGCGTGTAACCATGTAGACTTCACGCGCCAACTCAAACGCCATTCGCCATACTTTCAAATTGCGATAGCCCGGCAGGTGCAACTCGGTCACAGCGAATTCTCCTGTTCCTTCTTCCTTCTTCCTGCTTGCTTCTTGCTTACTTCTGTGGCACGACCTTCAACAGCTCCGCGATGACCTGGTCGGTGGTGATGCCCTCGGCCTGGCCCTCGAAGTTGAGCAGCAGGCGATGGCGCAGCGCGGCGGGGGCGACGGCGGCCACGTCTTCGAAGGCGACGTTGACGCGGCCCGCAAACAGCGCCGTAATCTTCGCGCCGAGGATGAGCGCCTGCGCGCCGCGCGGCGACGAGCCGTAGCGCACGAACTGCCTGACCAGCGGCGCGGCGCTCTCGTGCTCAGGGTGCGTGGCAACGACCAGCCGGGCGACGTACTCGCTCACGTGCGAGGGCACCGGCACCTGCCGCGCCAACCGGCCCATCGCCAGAATCTGCGCGCCGTGCGTCACCTTGCTCAGCGACGGGCGCGCGCTGCCCGTGGTGCGCGCCAGAATCTCCACCAGCTCGTCCGGCGACGGGAAGGGCACGTTGACCTTGAACAGGAAGCGGTCAAGTTGCGCTTCGGGCAGCGGGTAGGTGCCCTCCATCTCCAGCGGGTTCTGCGTGGCAAGGACGAAGAACGGCGGCTCCAGCTTATAGGTGCGTTTGGCAACCGTGACGCTCTGCTCCTGCATCGCCTCCAGCAAAGCGGATTGCGTCTTGGGCGTGGCGCGGTTGATCTCGTCGGCCAGCACCAGGTTGGCAAAGATCGGCCCCGGCTGGAA
>JAVQXV010000095.1:0-11270 GCA_033577755.1 Anaerolineales bacterium | reverse complement strand
CCAGGTCAGCGAATACTCGCCGGCAGCAGCCACCAGCACCAGCCGGGACACGCGCTCCGGATGGGCCAGCGCATACTCGGTGACCACCGCGCCGCCGAACGAGTGGCCCAGCAGCACGAACGGCTCGGTCACCCCCAGCACATCAAGCGCGCGGTCAATATCTCCCACCATCTCTTCCATCGTATAGGCCGAGTTGGCCGGCTTGTCGCTCTGGCCGAAGCCGCGCAGGTCGAGGGCGATACAGCGCGACTCGTCGGAGAAGTGCCGCAGCTGGTGCACCCATTGCGAGGCCTGGCCGCCGAAGCCGTGAATGAACACCATCGTCCGCGCCGGGCGATCCGGGGCCAGATCAATGGCGCTTAGCCGCAGGCGCGGCTTCTCCGAGATGAGCACCTCGCGGCGGTAAAGCTCGATGTCAACATCCATGAGCGGTAACGTGGGATGAGATGGGCCGGCGCAGCGCGCCCGCGCCGGATCATTTCACAAACTTAACGGCAGAGTCCACTGCAAAAAGGATGTTTCACCGCCAAGTCGTAGAGCAGGCGAAGAAATAACCACGAAAGAACTCTGCGGTGCGTTTTTTAGTGCACTCATGACAGATTTCAGGAACGCGTTGCAATTGTACCCGGCTCCGGGAGTCAGAACAGTCGCGCCCAGAGCGGCGGGCCGAGGATGAGCAAGCCGACGAGGACGGCGGAGAGGGCCGCGACCAACACGGCAGCGGCGCCTACATCCTTGCCGATCTTCGCCAGCGGATGAATATCCGGCGAAGCCAAGTCCACAACCGCCTCGATAGCGGTGTTGAGGAATTCCGCTACCCAGACAAAGCCGACCGTCAGGAAAATGACGGCCCACTCGAAGGCACTCAGGCCGAGCCAGGCGGCCAGGATGAAAACCGCCACCGAGACGAAGCTATGGATCCAGGCATTGGGCTGGGTGCGCAGCACGTGCCACCAGCCGGCGAACGCATGCCGGAACGCGGCCAGGCGGGAGACGGCGCGACGGGGTGGTTCGGTCGTTTCAGAAGTTTTCATGCGTCAGCCTGAGTGTAATCCTTTTGGTAGTAGTGTGCACGCAAAACATGTCAGCCGCACCCTGAGCGGAGTCGAAGGGGCGGCACGTTCCCTGACAACCTTTGCGTGCACACCGGTAGTACACGGGATGGATAGGCAGCTTCCGGCTTAGTACAGTAGATTGTTCACGGTTCCACCGTTCCCGCTGTTGCGGTTTGGCCATGAACCACCGGCCGGCATGATTCCGCTTGCTCCGAATCATACCGCGCGGCGCTCTTGAGGCGACAGACTGAAGACAATCACGAGTTCAAATGGAGCAGCTTCGGAGATTCGTGAAACGGCTTGGGGGAGTGGCAGGTTTAGCTGTATTGTTAATATGGGGATTGAGTGGAACGCTAACTCGGACGACGCAGGCGGCGACCTCGATTTACGTGCGGCCCGGCGGCAATGATACCGCCTGCAACGGTGTGATGGATGCCGATTACTCGGCGTCTGTCGCGCCGCTGTGCGCCGTAGCCACAATTAGCCGGGCGCTGCAACTGGTTGCTACCGGCGGTGTAGTCAACGTTGCCGCCGGCCAGTATCTGCTGGGGACGGTGGATATCACCCGTGCGGTGACGCTCAACGGCCCGAACGCCTTTATCAGCCCGAACTTCGGGGCACGCACGCCCGAGGCCGTCCTCACCGGTGTAGGTGCACAGCTGCGCCTCACCGGCAGAAGCGTTGCCAACGTCACCATCCAGGGCTTCACCTTCCAAACCATCAGCGGCACGCTCAGCAGCTCCGGCGTCATTGAGGTCAGTAGCACGAGCGGCATGGTAAGTAACCTGACGTTCGCCCGCAATCGCTTTATTGATATTCGCAACCGTCACGCTATCTGGGCTAGCCTTTCCCCCTTGATGCCTGGCCAGAACTGGGTCGTAACGGACAATCGCGTGGATACGGTGAGCGCCTGCAGTGCAGGCCAGACCTGTAACGCCTTCAGCCTGGGCAACGTCAACGCCCTGACCGTTACCAACAATGTCATCCGAAATGTGACCGCCGGCGCCGGCATATTGCTGTTGAACAATCAGGAGGTGCTCATCGCCGGCAACATCCTGACGGGCACACGGGACGGGTTGCAATTGAGTGGGACGGCGCGAAATGTGACCATCGTGGATAACTCGGTGACGCAGGTGAGCAGGGATGGATTGTTTCTTCAAGGATCGGCCTTCACCGGCACGGTCAGTGTGCTGCGCAACACCTTTACAGAGGCGGGCCGCGCTATCAACATCTCCGGCGCGATCAACCACAATTTTCTTCAACTGCGTTACAACATCTTCACCGCCAGCCTGACGAACACCCTCTACCTTCCCGGTACGCTCGCGGGCGTGGTGGATGCGACCTGCAACTGGTATGGCCATCTCTCCGGCCCGGCATTTCGCGGCAACCCCGGCGGCCTAGGCCAGAGCGTGGTGGTGACGACGACAAGCACTGGCGAGCTGCGCTTCCGTCCCTGGCTGATATACGATACGGACGGACAGGTAGCACAGCCCGGCTGGCAACCGCCGGCCTCGTTTACCGTGACCGCACTCAACAGCGGTTTCTCCGCAGCAGACAACAATTACCGGCGGCTGGCCAACGCCTTCGGCTGTGTGACCTCCGGGCAGACGCTGAACCTCTCCGGCGCTTTCGACTGGACGGAGGCGAATGCGCAAGTTGCCTATGCCGCCGGGCCGGACGGCAACCCGGCGACGACCGGCGACAATCTGCGCCTGAACGTGCCCGGCGGGGTGAGCGGCGTGACCGTGAGCGGCCCGGCTTCGATTAATGGTGGCGCGCGCAGCGGCCGATTCCTGCTGCTTTTCGGTGATAACGACCGCTGGCGCTTCTCCGGCCTGAGCTTCTCCAACTTTGCGACCGGTCTTGAGCTAAGCGCACGCGCCGTGCTGACCGGGACGACGTTCCTCAACACCGGCAGCTTCACCGGCTCCGGTGTCGGCCTCGTCCTGCGCAGCGGGGCGGCGGTCACGGTGACGAACGGCAGCTTCAATCAACTAGGCCTCGGCCTGGACGTGAGCGGCGGCGAGGCGCTGGTGGCGCACACTGTTTTTGCCGGCAACGGCACGAGCGTGCGTGTGCAGGGCGCCGGCCTCGCCGACCTGGGCAACACCGACCCAGACGATCCTGCCAAGCTGACCGCACTGGGCGCGAGCGCAGGCTGTAACAACTTCATCGGCAACGCGCTGCCGGTTTTGAACCTCATGGCCACGGAGATCGAAGCGGAAGGGAACTGGTGGGGCCTGCCGCTCGGGCCGGGCGCGTTGCCGGGCGTGGACTTCATGCCGTTCCGCAGTCGCCCGTGCTTCACCTATGGCGTGTACTTGCCGTTGGTCCAGCGCTAGCGCAAGGGAGTAAATTCTCCATGCCCGTGTGCACGCAGGGGTTGTCAGGGACTGTGCTGCCCCTTCGACTCCGCTCAGACTGCGGCTGACATGTTTTGCGTGCACACCCCTGCCCTGTTTCGTTGTAATAACTTGCCAATGATGGCAAGTTGTTGCAATGAAATTTTAGGCGAGTGAGAAGAAAATCCAGTTGCTGACCCTGGAAAACGGCTGCAAGTCCTGCAGCGGCCCCGTGCCTGACATACTTCCGGCTAACGCTTCTGACACGCAAATCCTTGCCCGAACGGATAGGCCTGTATACCATTGTCTCATGCACAATGCACCATCCTTTGGTTCTATCCTCGTGCAGGCTCTGCGCCGGTTCGCGCTGGTGATGATGGTCGGCATGGCCCTCGCCACCGTGTTCACCCTTTGGACGCCCGGCAGCTTTTCAATAACCACGCTGGCCGGCCAGTTTGCCGGCGCCCTTAGTCCCCAGAACGCCGGCCTGCCTAGGCCGGTTACGCCGCTGCCGCCCACACCCACGCTGCTTCCCGGCGCGCCGCGCATCGGCTTGGTGTCGGGCCACAGGGGTAACGACTCCGGCGCGGTCTGCCCGGACGGCCTGACCGAGGCCGACCTGAATTACGACATCGCCCTGCGCGTCAAGGCCGGGCTGGAGGCCGCCGGATTTCAGGTGGACATCCTGGACGAGTTCGATAACCGGCTGACCGGCTATCGCGCACTGGCGCTCGTCTCCATCCACAACGACTCTTGCCAGTACATCAACGAGCTGGCGACCGGCTTCAAGGTGGCGCGTGCGCTCTACAGCCGGACGCCCGAGCGCTCCGACCAGCTGGTGGCCTGCCTAATTGACCGATATCACAAGGCCACCGGCCTGGGCTTCCATGCCAACTCCATCACGCCGGACATGACCCAGTATCACGGATTCGATGAGATACATGCGACGACGCCGGCCGCCATCATCGAGACCGGCTTCATGTATCTGGATCGGCGCATCCTGACCGAGGAACCGCATCGGGTGGCACAGGGCGTGATTGACGGCATCATCTGCTTCGTGCGCGGTGAACCGGTCGGTCGGTAGGAGCTTCGGTTTTGGAATGGACACGCCCGCCACTGCTTCGACAGCGCCCGCCGAAGTCGTCTACCGCGAGATTCTGGAGCGGAGTGGATACGGCATGTTCCAGAGCACGGCGGAGGGGCGCTTTCTTTTTATCAATGCCACGCTGGCGCAGCTGTGCGGTTATGCCTCACCCGCAGAGATGATGGCCGCCGTCACCGACATCCGCAATCAGCTCTACGTCCTGCCCCAACAATACGACGATTATCTGCGCCAGCTGGAAGCCGAGGACAATGCTCCCATCCAGGAAGTGCAAATCTATCGCAAAGACGGCACGCGTCTCTGGGTGCAAATCCGGGCACGCGCCGTGCGCGACGGAGCCGGCCGGGTGCTGTATTACGAAGGCACGCTCGAAGACATCACTGCCCGCCGCCAGACCCAGCTTCAGCTCGAACGCAGCGCGCGTCAGCTCACCGCGCTTAGCCAGATGGGCCTGGCGGTGACCTCCAGCCTGGATCAGACCATCGTTCTCAACCGCATCCTTGACGAAACCCTCAACCTGTTATGCGTAGACGGTGTGGCGGTATTGCTGCTGGAGGGAGAACAGCTGGTGATGGCTGCCGTCGGCGGTTCAGGCACCGTCAGCTTCATCGGGCGGCGAATGCCGGCCGGCGCCGGCGTAGCCGGCAAAGTCGTCCGCACCGGTCGCTCGGTGGTGATTCAGGATGAGGCCGACCGGACGCAGCTCTATCGCCCGTTGGAGCAGTTCACCGTGTACGAGGCACAATCGCTGCTGGCGGCCCCCCTTAAGTTACAGGGCGAGGTCATCGGCGTGATCGAGGTGGTGCACGAAGCGCCGACGGCCTTCTTGCAAGACGACGTGCAGATGCTCGAGGCCGCCGCCAGCTGGGCTGCGCTCGCCATCGGCAATGCCCGCCAGCATGCACTTCTGGAGCGCCGCCTTCAGGAAAGCGAGGCGCTGAGCGTCATCAGCCAGGCGCTCAACGAGACCCATGACCTCGACACCATCCTCAAGATGATTGTGGACTCGGCCCGGCAAATCATTCCGAAGGTCGAGCGTGCCATTATCCACCTGCTGGATGAAGATGCGCAAACACTGCGCCCGGCCGCCTACTCCGGCGACGACCCGCTCAGCCGTTTCGAGCTGGCGATGCGGCCCGGCGAAGGTGTGGCCGGGCGTGTGCTGGCCGAGGGCGTTCCCATCAACGTCGGCGATATCTGCACCGACCCGCGCTACCTGCCCGGCAGCTCACACCACAACATGCGCTCGCTGCTGGTTGCCCCGGTGCAAAGCGGCGACCGGCGGCTGGGCACTATCAGTGTGCAAAGCGCCGAACCGTACGCCTTCTCCGCCGATGACCAGCAGTTGCTGCGGATGCTCGGCCTTCAGGCCGCGCTGGCCATCGAGAACGCGCGCCTGCTGGCCGCCGAAAGCCGCGCCCGCCGTGACGCCGAAGTGCTGGGCGAAATCGGCACCATCCTTAGCTCGACGCTCGACTACGAGCGTGTGCTCGATCGGCTACTAGAACAGGTGAACCGTCTCGTTCCCTTCGATATGGCCGCGCTGATGTTGGTGGAAGGCAACTTATACGCGCGCACGGTGCGCCAGCGCGGTTACGAGAGATTCGGCGAAGCGGTGGTGCACGCCGTGAGCGGCTTGGCGCTCGACATCACCGTCACGCCGCGCCTGCGCCACATGGCCGAGACCGGCCAGCCGCTGGTCATCCCCGACGTGCGCGCCGACCCCGGCTGGCTGCCGCGCGCCGCAACTGCCCACATCGGCTCATGGGTGGGCGCGCCGATCGTGGTGCAGGGCCAGGGCGTCATCGCCTTCTTCTCACTGGAGAAACTGGAACCGGGCTTCTACACTGCGGAGCATGGGCACCGGCTGGCGGCCTTCGCCGGGCAGGCCTCACTCGCCATCCAGAATGCGCGTCTTTACGCCAACCTGGAACGTGCGCTGCGCCACGAGAAATCCATACGCGCCCAGCTGGTGCAGACGGAAAAGCTGGCCGCCATGGGTCGGCTGGTGGCTTCGGTAGCGCATGAGCTGAACAATCCACTACAGGCCATTCAAAACTCCCTTTACCTAGTTATTCAGGAGAACGAGCTTACCCCCCAGGCGCGCGAAGACCTGCAGGTGGCGCTGACGGAGGCCGACCGCATGGCTGCACTCATCAACCGGCTGCGTGAGACGTATCGCCCGGCCACAGCAGAGCAATTTAGCTACGAATCACTTAACTCGATTATTGAAGAGGTACAGAAGCTCATTGCCACGCACCTGCGCCATAACAACGTACTCTTTAGCTTTGAGCCGGATCCGCGCCTGCCTAGAGTGCCCGGCTTGCGTGACCAGTTGAAACAGGTCATCCTAAACCTGTGCCTGAACGCGGTGGAGGCCATGCCACGAGGCGGCGAGCTGCGTCTGCGCACCGAATATCTCCCGAAGCAAGGTGAGGTGCTGGTGACCATCTCTGATACCGGCGAGGGCATTGACCCGTTAAACCTGCGCAACATTTTCGAGCCGTTCTTCACTACCAAGCAGGGCGGCACCGGCCTCGGCCTGTTCATCACCCACGAGATTATCCAGCGCCATCAAGGCCGCATTGAAGCGGAGAGCGAAGTTGGACGGGGAACGACGTTCCGGGTATGGCTACCGGTAACGCGCACCATGATGTCCAACCCCGATGCACCGTTTGATTCGTGAACTTAAGAAATCCTCAGCGGGAAGGGCACCATGAAACTCACCGGACGCATCCTCATCATCGAAGATGAAGCCAGCCTGCGCCAAACCATGACGCGCATCATGCGCCAGGCCGGCTGCGAGGTGACCGCTGCCGCCAACGGCGTCGAGGCGCTGCAGCGCCTGGCCACCGCCACCTACGACCTGGCCTATCTGGACATTCATCTGCCGGAGATGGACGGCATGCAGGTGCTGCGCGAGATCCATCGTCTGTACCCGCAGATGCCGGTGGTGCTGTTCACGGCCTATGCCTCGCTGGATACCGCTATCGAAGCGATGCGGTTGGGCGCGACCGATTATCTGCTCAAGCCGCTCAACCCGGAGCTGCTCATCTCGCGCACGGAGGCCATCCTCAAAAAACAGGCGGTGGAGCGCCGCCGCCGTGAGCTCCAGGCGCAGGTCATCAACCTACAGGAAGAACTACGCCGGCTGGAAGAAAGTCTGGCCCCGCCGCCCTCGGCCAATACGCTGCAAAGCAGCCGTTTCCTCAAGCTGGGCAAGCTGAGCCTCGACCTGCAGGCGCGCCGCGCCATCTTTGCGGAGCGCGAATTACAACTGCCGCCTTCAGCCTTCGACTATCTGGCGGTGCTCATGCGCCACGCCCCGGATGTGGTGGACTATCAGACCCTGGTCAACGAAGCCCAGGGCTACCAGGCCGACCGACGCGAAGCGCAGGAACTGGCAAAGTGGCACATCCACGAACTGCGTGAATCGCTTGAGCCTGACCCCAGCAACCCACATCACATTCTGAATGTGCGCGGCGTAGGTTATCGTTTGGTTGTAGACTGAGGCTGCCGCACCTTCCATAAAAATCCCATCTTCTCCTTCTAGAATTCCCGTGCCGCGCTCATCTTCGGTGCCGGGCAACGTATCCTTTCCCAACTAAATTCTGCGTAATCCAAACAGATCAGATAATAAAGTCCCTGCAATAATAGGGGCATGCCGCCCATAACTTCTGTCTCATCTCCTACTGCGCCGGCCCGGATCCTGATTGTTGATGACCATCCCAATACCGCTTCGATGCTGGCGCGGGCCCTCAAACAATTCAACGAGCCGGTCGAGGTGCTAACGGCGCGCAGCGGACGCGAAGCGCTGGATATCATGCATCAGCAGCCGGTGGAAGTGCTTATCACCGATTTCATGATGCCGGGCATGAACGGCCTGGAGCTGATTGAGCAGGCACAAAAGAAGCAGGCGCCGGCGCATATCATCCTGGTCACCGCGTATGACAGCCCCGGCCTGGCCGCTACTGCACGTCGGCTCAAAGTCAACCATTACCTCATCAAACCCGTTCAGCCGGAGAAGATACGTGACCTCGTTGGTCGGGCCATAGAGGCGCTCTCCCGCCCCGCGTCTGTAGCGCCGGCCGTTGAGATGCCGCCCGCCTCGCAGTTCCGCATCCTCATCGCCGATGACCAATCCGACAGCGTGCAATTGCTGGCGACGCGCCTGTCAAGTGAGGGTTACGCGTTTATCACCGCCAACGACGGCCGAGAGACGCTGGAGAAGGTTCGCGCGGAAAAGCCCGACCTGGTGCTGCTCGATGTGAACATGCCGGGCAAGAGTGGCTTTGAGGTGCTTGCCGAAATCCGTGCCGACCCGGACATCGCCCACATCCCCGTCATCGTGTTGACCGCTGCACGCACTTCGGTGCGCGATATCCGCGAGGGCCTTGGCCTGGGCGCAGACGATTACGTAACCAAGCCCTTTGACTGGCGTGAGCTGGCCGCCCGCATCCGTTCTAAGCTGCGCGTCAAGTACGCCGAAGACAAGCTGCGTCGCCGCAATCGTGAACTCAGCCTGCTGCCGGCCATCGGCCGGGATCTGAGCGCACGCACCGACGTAGACGAGCTGGGGCATGTGGTGCTGTGCCGTGCTGTGGAGGTGCTCGGCGCAGCCAGCGGCAATCTCGCCCTCGTCGGCCTGAACGACCAATGGCAATACCATAACTACGTGGCGCGTGAACTCGCCGGCTGGGATTGGGAACGGGCGCAGGCCTGGCTGACGGCACGCGGCCTGATCGCGCAGGTAATCAACTCCGGGCAGGGCGCCATCCTGGCCGATACGGCCGGCAATGCTCATTGGCCCCGCTTCGATTCCGACGAAAGCCCCGTGCGTTCGGCGATTTGTGTGCCACTCTTGGGCCGGCGCGGCGCACTCGGCACGCTCACCTTGTTACACGAATCGCCCGCGTACTTCACCCAAGACCACATCGGGCTGTTACAAGCCATCGCCAGCCAGGCCGCCATCGCCCTCGAAAACGCGCAGCTGTACGCCGCCGAGCGTCGGCGCGTGAGCGAGCTGGTGGCCCTGAATCAGCTCTCGCAAGAGCTGGGCCGGATGATGCGCTCCGAAGAGCTGATTGACCGACTCCCACAGCTTATCTGCGGCGCGCTGGGATACCCTGCTGTGACGCTGTGGCTCATGCCCCCCGAACGCTCCGACCCAGCTGCCCTTCAACTGCGCAGCTCTGCCGGACTGGAAAACGCGCCGCGTATGTCCATTCTAGCGCTGGCCCCGCAACAGGTGGCCACCACCGGCCAGCCGGTCTGCCTCTCCGGTTCGGTGGAAGAGCGCACCGGCCATCGCGCCGTCAAGGTTGCCACCAGCCAGCTGCCGACCCACTCCGCGTTGGCCGTGCCGCTCTACGAACAGTCAAAGGTCATCGGCGTGCTCGCCATTCACAGCCGCTTCCCCAACGCCTTCCAGGAAAGCGACCGCGTGTTGCTGGAAACATTGGCTGCGCAGGTCGTCTCCGCACTGGAGCGCATCCGCTGGTTCGAATCTGTAGAGCGCGAGAAGCAACGGCTGGCAACCGTCCTCAACGCCGCGCCTGAAGCCATCCTAGGCCTGGACGGCCTGGGCAACTTGCAATTCATCAACCCTGCCGGCGTTCGCCTCTGGGACGGCGTTAACCTGCACCTGGGCGAACCGTTGCCGAAGGGCACACCCTACGATGAACTGGTGCACTTCCTCGACCGGACGCGCGGCATGACTCAGACCGGGCTGCTCACGCACCAGTTGCACTGGCCGAACCGGCGCATCTTCAACGTCCTGGTCACGCCGCTTGAGCCGGATGGTCAGGTCGTCATGCTGCATGACGTTACGCACTTCAAGGACATGGAGCGCATCAAGAATGAATTCCTGGCCTCCGCCTCCCACGACCTAAAGAACCCCCTTACCGCTATCATCGGCTATGCCGACTTGTTGCTGCGCGTGGATGCACCGACCGAACGCCAGCAGCAATTCATTCAGCGCATTCAAACCGCTTCCAGCCGGATGCTCGACCTAGTCAAAGACCTGATGGAGCTGGCACGCATTGATATGGGCCTGGAGTTGCGTAAAGAACGCCTGGATTTGCATGACCTGCTCGCCGCTGAACTGGAAGACTTTCGCAATCAGGCCGCCGTCAAGCATCAGACTGTTCGTTTGGAGCCGGCCACCGAGCCGGTCATCGTCGAGGTGGACATGGCGCGAATGTTGCAGGTGCTGCGCAACCTGATGAGCAACGCCATCAAGTACACACCCGAGGGCGGACAAATTACGCTGAGCGCCTCGGCCAGCGGGCAAGCCGGACAGTTTCAGGTGCGCGATACCGGGCTGGGCATCCCGGCGCCCGACCTGCCGCATATCTTCGAGAAGTTTTACCGGGTACACACCAACGACCGTGAAGGCATCGAGGGCAGCGGCCTCGGCCTGGCCATCGTCAAGGCGATTGTCGAGCAGCACGGCGGTCAGGTTGCCGTGGAGAGCACGGTCGGGCGCGGCAGCTGCTTTACCGTGACGTTGCCGCTGGCCGCGCCGGCCTGCGAGCCGCTTTCCGTTCAAGCCGAATCTTAACGTGACTTTTATGGTCGGCATATGCCAAACACCTGATAATTCAGCTGAACCCGACCGGTGGCCGCCGAGAGTAAAGAAGGTGCCGCCGATGAGTCGAAGAACTGACCAAAGACAGTACGCGGAGTGTATCTGATGTCAACTCCCTCCCTACAGAACACCTCGGCAACGCCGGCGCCCGCTATGCCAACTTCGGCGGAAGCAAAAAACGC
>JAVQXV010000431.1:0-1268 GCA_033577755.1 Anaerolineales bacterium | reverse complement strand
CGGATGATGTTCAGCATTTCGGCAGCAGCGCGTGGGTCGGTCTCCGGCGAGGTGTAGGCGGCCAGCCGCCGCTCGACTTCTTCGCGCATTCGGCGCTGCAAATCCTTGCTCCCCTCCTTGGCCCACTGCTCGCGGTTGGTGCGGTCGTACACCGGGCCGGGCAGATACAGTTCCTTCGGCCAGTACTTCAGCGTGTGCTCGCTCGTTAGCAGGTGCTTTTCGGCCAGTAGCTGGCGGACGAGGTCAACGGTGGGCAGGTCTTCCTTCACTTCGTAATCGCGTACGAAGTGCAGGGCCTGGCCGCACAACTCGTTATCCAACACCAGTTTCTCCAAACTGAAGGTGAGCACGTAATCGAGCATGCCCGGCCCGCTGACGGAATTCACCCCGGCCAGCGCGGCCAGCAGGGCGCTGCCGAACGTCTCCGCGCCGGCCTGCGCATCAATGAACTTGCTCTCGCTGAGCGCCATGTAGCTCTGCGTGGGCAGACCGAGGTGCTTGGCGACGGCGACGTAGGCAGTGTCGAGATAGAGCGCTTCAATCGCCGCCATCGGCGACTGGGCCGTTTTCATGTGAAAGGCCGCCGGCGCGCCGCCGAACAGCACCGGATGGCCGGGCTTCACCACTTGCGCCATGGTCAGCCCGGCCAGCACATCGGCCACGTGCATCACCGTCGCGCCCACCAGAGTCACCGGCGCAATCAGGCCCATCAGCGTCACCGGCACAATCTCCACCGGGATGCCCCACTCGGTGCAGTCCAGCAGGTTCTGGCAGGAGTCCTCGCTGTAGCGATAGAAGCCTGTCGCCGTGATGGTGAAGATGGACATGGGTCGCGCAATCAGGTCGGCCTTGTCGCTGCGGAACAGCTGCATCATCTCGGCCATGCGCGGCGTGCCGTGCTCGGTGAACGCGCCGCTGACGATGGGCTTGAGCGAATTGAGCAAGCACAGATACAGCCGCCAAGCATCGCTCACCTGCGGCTCCAAATCGTTGGTGCTGAAGGCGGTGGCGAGGTAGGCAATGTGCTCCAGGCCATCGGCCAGTCGCACGTATTCGATGAAGTCGCGCGTGTTCGCCAATCGCGTCTCGCCGCTGCGATGGTCGAGGACTTTCAACCCGCTGGAGCCGGGTACAAAGTGGACGCGGTCGCCGCCGAGGGTGGCGTGCGGTCGGCCATCGCGCGTGTAGAGGGTGAATTCGCGCGGTGTAGTTTCGATGGCGCGCTCCACTACCTCCGGCGGGAAGAGCACGCGCGGCCCGTCGCCGGC
>JAVQXV010000430.1:0-1270 GCA_033577755.1 Anaerolineales bacterium | reverse complement strand
ATGAACGGATAAAACGGATTACCGACCACTCGACCACTCGACCACCCGACCACTCGACCACTTGACTACGAGACCAAATGCTCCTTCTCACCCACCTCCGCCAGGCCATCACCTGCGTGCCCTCAGCCCACGATCCTCTTGGCCGGGTGGACAACGCCGCCATCGCCATTGAAGGCGAGCGCATCGCCGCCGTCGGGCCGGAGGCCGAGGTGCGGGCGCAGTATACCCACCGCGAGCTACGAATCATGGATTGCGGCGGACGCATCGCCGCGCCGGGATTTGTGGACAGCCACACGCACGTCGTCTTCGGCGGGTCGCGCGTGCAGGAATACGCCGCCCGGCTGACGCGCACCGCCGCCGAGGTCAAGGCGATGGGGATCCCCACCGGCATCCTCGCCACCGTGACGATGACCCGCGCGGCCTCGGTGGAAGAGCTGACGGAGAGTGCAGCGGCGCGCCTGCAGCGGATGCTGGCGCACGGCACAACAACGGTGGAGAGCAAGAGCGGCTATGGCCTGACCATAGCCGACGAGCTAAAGATGCTGGAAGTGAATCGGCGGCTCGCCGAAGTTGTGCCGCTCGACATCGTCAGCACCTTCCTCGGCGCGCACGACTTCCCGCCGGAGATACCGCGCGAGCGCTACGTGGACTTAGTCATCCACGAAATGCTGCCGCGCGTCGCCGAAGAGAAACTGGCCGAGTTCTGCGATGTGTATTGCGACGAGGGCTACTACACACCGGAACAGACGCGCCGCATTTTGGAGGCGGGCCGCGCGCACGGGCTGAAGCTCAAGGCGCACGTAGACCAATACTCGGCGCTGGGAGGTTCGGAGCTGTGCGCCGAGCTGGGCGTGGTCTCTGCCGACCACCTCAACTACACCGAACGCCCGACGATGCAACGTCTGGCGCAGGCCGGCGTGGTCGGCGTGCTCATGCCGCTCATTGACTTCGCCGTTAAGCACCCGCGCCCCTTCGACGCGCGCGCGATGCTTGCGGAGGGCATGACGATCGCCCTGGCCACCGACCTGTGCCCCGGCGGCTGGGTGGAGAGCATGTTTCTGGTGATGCAGTTCGCCTGCCGCCAGCACGGCCTTTCGCCGGAAGAAGCCCTGCTCGCGGCCACGCGGGGCGGCGCGCGCGCCTGCGCCCTAACCGACCGGGGCACGCTCGCCCCCGGCCAGCTCGCCGACATCCAGCTCTGGGACACGCCGACGTTCGAGGACGTGATTTACCGTATCGGTTACAATCCGGTCACCACCGTCCTCAAACG
>JAVQXV010000094.1:0-11356 GCA_033577755.1 Anaerolineales bacterium | reverse complement strand
GCGCACCGTCGCGGTCGCCGGCGAGAGCTGGTTCGACCACGAGTGGAGCACGAGCGTGCTCGGGCCGAACGCCGTCGGCTGGGACTGGTTCAGCCTGCAACTGAGCGATGGGCGCGAGCTGATGCTGTTTCTGGTGCGGCTGGAAGACGGCGGCGTGGAGCGTGTCTCCGGCGGGACGGTGGTGGAGCGCGATGGCAACCCAAAGCCGGTCAAGCTGGGCCAGTTCGCGATCGAGTCGTCCGGCGCGAGTTGGACCAGCCCCGAGACGCAGGCCGTGTACCCGCTCGGCTGGCGCGTGCACGTGCCCGAGGCCGGAGTTAACCTGACAGTCGAGCCGTTCTTCCCCGCGCAGGAGATGCGGCTATCCGTGACCTACTGGGAGGGCGCTGTGCGCGTAACCGGAGTCAGCGGCAGCCAGCCCGTCACCGGCCAGGGCTACGTAGAGCTAACCGGCTATCAGGGTTCGATGCAGAGCGTGTTGGGGAGGGGGAATAGGTAGGTAGAAAGTAAAAGTAGAGATTGGAGGAGCGGACAGCGCGCTACGCACTACTTTCTACGCACTACTTTCTACGCACCACTTTCTACTCACTGCTTTCTAAAAACCCGAGCACCGCCGCATTGAACGCCTCCGGCTGATCCATCGGCGAGGCATGGCCCGAATCGGCGAGCACCAGCGTACGCGCGCCGGGGATGGCGCGGGCCAGCAGCTCGCCCGCCGCTCGCGGCACGGTGCGGTCGCGCTCGCCTATCACTACCAGCGTCGGGCAGCGAATGTTGCCGAGCTGTGCGCGTACGTCGAAGCGAAGGATAGCGCGCAACGCCGCCCGGTAAGTCTCGCGCGAGTTGCGGCTTAGGCTGGCGATGGCAGATTCACGCAAATCCTTCTGCTCCGGTTTCGGGAACAGCTCGGAAGCCACGAACTCCGCCAATTCGCGGATGGGGCGGAACTGCAACAACCACAAGCGCCGCACGCCGCGCCATAGCCCTCCCACCCCTGCCGATTGAAACCGAGCAAAAGTGTTCACCAGAGTCAGCGAGCGCACCTGCTCCGAGTGATGAATGCCGTGGGCCAGTGCCACGCAACCGCCCAGCGAAAGCCCCACCACGTGCGCCGGGGCCGCGCCCAGATGCTCCAGCAGCGCGGCCACATCGCCTGCCATCTGCTCCACCGTCAGCGCTCCTTCGTGCCGGGACCGGCCGTGCGCGCGCAGGTCTACAGTAATCACGTGATGACGTTTGGCAAAGGCCGGGACTTGCAGCGCCCAATCATCCGCACCGGAGCCGAGGCCGTGCAGGAACACGACGGGGGTTCCCGCGCCGTATGTTTCATAGTGCAAGTGCACATCATCACGAGTGATGAAAGGCATATGCGGTCAGTTGCACGTGAACACAAATGGACACGAACAGACATGAATGCTCACGAATTCCACCAATGAGCTTTGATTATTCATAGCTATTCGTACTCATTCGTGCTTATTCGTTGTCATTCGTGTCCATTCGTGTTAACTATCTCCGGCCCTCCAGGAACCGCTTGAGCAATTCCACATCTCCGCGATACGGCGGCAGCCAGGGCTTCAGCTCGATCTCGCGCAGCACCCGGGCCAACGATATGCCGCGCGCCAACAGATACGCTGCAAACAATGGGCGTGTGCGGTGCATGCTTTTCGGGCCATGCAACAGGACGGAACGATTGGCGACCAGGGCGGCCTCGATGAACTGAACGCCCAGGCTCAGGTATTCCAGTGTGTAAGCGTCCTCGCCGGCCACCGGCAGCCACAACCAGGCCCAGGGTGAAGGCTCAATGAAGAGGCGTGGCGGTTCGGCGTCCACGGACACGATGGCGCTCAGGCCGGTCTGAGCTTGAACGCTCTTCCATTCGGCCACAACAAAGTCGCCGCCGGCCACAAAAATCCGTTCGGTCAGCCAGGTCATAGCGGTTGATAATGGTTAGAAACACCGAAAAGGGTGACCCTACCGGCCCATCGCCCTCTCATATAATGCCACAGCATATTTTGCCCGTAGCATGAGATTCTATCTGTTAGAGAGAATCTCAACCGGTATGCGCAAGTTATTGATAGAAGACCTAACCGGCCGGAAGCTCGGCCCTTATGAGATTCTCGAACCGTTGGGCGAGGGCGGCATGGCGTCGGTTTATAAAGCCTTCCAGGCCGGCGTAGACCGTCTAGTTGCACTGAAAGTATTGCCACGCCAGCTGGCCGCCGATCCGACCTTCGTCACGCGCTTCCGTCAGGAGGCGCGGGCGCTGGCGCAGCTCCAACATCCCCATATCGTCCCCATCCATGATTTTGGTGAAGAGGGTGGCTACACCTATCTGGCTATGTCCTTCATCGAAGGCGGCACGCTGGTCTCGCTGATGAACGGCCGTCCGCTATCGCTGACGGTGGTGCGGCGAATCATCTCACAAATCGGGGACGCGCTCGATTATGCCCACTCGGTCGGCATCATTCACCGTGACGTTAAGCCCAGCAACATCCTGATTGACAAACGCGGCAACTGCCTGTTAACGGACTTCGGCGTCTCCAAGCTGATTGCCAGCAACGGCAGCCTCACCACCACCGGCGCCACCACCGGCACGCCGGCCTATATGTCGCCGGAGCAGGGGCTTGGTCACAAGATTGACGGCCGCAGCGATCAGTATTCGCTCGGCGTGATCCTCTACGAATTAGTGACCGGCCATCCGCCCTACGAAGCCGATACACCCATCGCCGTCGTCATTAAACACATCTACGACCCACTCAGACCGCCGCGCGAACTCAATCCAGAACTGCCTGAAAACGTCGAGCGCGTCATCCTGCGGGCGCTGGCCAAGAACCCGGATGAGCGCTTTGCTACGGTCGGCGAGATGGTGCAGGCATTGCAGGTAGCCATCCCCGAATCCGGCGTCTTCCCGCCCGCGAAAGGGGGTGTACGCACTATCCCGCTTAGCGCACCGAAGATCCGCGCACAGTTGCGGCGAAACCATTCGCTGGCGCTGGTGGCGGCGACAGGTGTGGTTTTGCTCACGCTCGTCGGTGGAATTGCGGCCCTGCTGAACTCCAACAACCTGGTTACCGAAGCAGACACAGCCACCGCTCAGGCGCCTGCTACGGCAATAGTCACATCGCCTCCGCCGATCCGCGAGCCAACAGCGACTGCCCCCGCAACCACTGTGGCAACCGCCGCAGCGACCATCCCGTCTACAACCACGACAACGGTCGCCGCTACCGCAACGCCGGCCGGAGCAACGCCGTTCACCCCCACGCTCGAAGCCGGCGCCGTCGCAATCTCGGCAGTGGACGGCATGCGGCTCAGGTTCGTACCGGCCGGGCCGTTTCTAATGGGTTCGGACCGCAACGATGTCAACGCCTTGGCCTTCGAATGGCCGCAGCGCACCGTGACTCTGGATGCCTTTTGGATTGACGAAACGGAGGTGACCAACGGCCAATATGCGCTCTGTGTGGCTGCCGGGCGCTGCGTCCCGCCTGTCAGCATGCGCTCGGCAACGCGGCCGAACTACTATTCCGATCCGGCTTACAGCAACTATCCCGTCATCTACGTCAACTGGGCAGAAGCGCGCGATTATTGTGAGTGGGCCGGGCGCCGCCTGCCGACCGAAGCCGAGTGGGAGAAAGCGGCACGCGGCGTGAACGGTGCGCTTTACCCTTGGGGCAATAGCGCGCCCTCACCGACCCGAGCAAATTTCAACCGTGCCCGCAGCGATACTACCGCCGTGGGCAGCTACCCCGACGGCGCCAGTCCCTTCGGTGCGCTGGACATGGCCGGCAACGTCTACGAATGGGTGAACGATTGGTACCGGGGGGCATACTACCTCGAAGCGCCGGACGTTAACCCGCTCGGCCCCACGACAGGGACGCTGCGTGTCCTGCGCGGTGGCGCCTGGAACTCGGAGAGTCGTGAAGTTCGCGCTGCCAGCCGCTACAACTACGGCCCTACGCGACGCGAGAACTTTATCGGCTTCCGCTGCGCACGGTAAGAGCGGGCTTTTGACGCCGCTCGCCAAGCCGGGTATCCTGTAGCTACGCAGCCTTTCAAAACAGGAGCACAACTGCCATGCCAGTTCGTTGGGAATATTGCATCCTTACTCGCATGAGCAACGGCCCGGACAGCAAATGGTATGTCAACCGGGTCTTCAACTATCGCGAACCGCACATGCCGGTCGAGGTGACGGAAGAGCAGTTTCGCGAGTACAATCGGGAGTTTGAAGAGATGCACGCCTCGTTGAGCTTCCCCATTTTGCCGGCCGTTCTCAACCGTCTGGGTGCAGACGGCTGGGAGCTTTTGGACGACATGAATACAGGGCTAACGGGCGGCGAAGGCCTCGTTTTCAAGCGCCCGGTGGAAGACAAACAAACTGCACGTAGAGGCCAGGCCAAGGCGCGTTCAAGCATTGCCAAAAAATCGGGTGGCCGGAAGCGCAAAAGCTAAGCGTGCCCAACGCCTGCCGAGCCGTCCGAATAGCGCTCGTTCCTTCGTAACGCTTGGCTCGCTCTACATCGGTCAGGCTCGCAATTTTGGCAACACCTGCCTGGCCGCTAAGCTGTAACTGCTATGGCGTTGCAGCGTGATTACGCCGCTAACCAGATGGAATGGCTGGTCTTCAGCTTCCGCTGGCTGCTGATTGCTGCAACAACCATCCTCGTCTATACACGGCCCATGCCTAATCCGCCCAGCGACACGGAGTTCTATCTGCTGGTGGCGCTGGTGTCCTTTAACCTGCTGCTCAATTTCTTCGAGTTTTTTGGCCTGTGGTGGCCGGTCCTCGGCATGGTAACCTTAGCGGTTGATTCGGCCCTAGGCCTGTTACTGTTCGCGGCCACAGGCGCCAATGAAGGCCCTATTATGTGGATCGGCCTGTTGCCGATCCTGACTGCCGGGCTGCGACATCGCTGGCCGGCCACTTTGGCTGTTACCGTCACCTTCTTACTGGGGCAGGCGGCCATTGCCTTCTGGATCCACGCCGACAACCCAATTCTCATTTCTAGCCTAATGTCGGCAACGTCTCTGCTGCTTGTGCCCGCCGGCTTGCTGACCCTGCTCACCGCCAATCAGCTACGCCGTATCCTCAACCATCGCGCCCGCAGCGAGAATCGGTTCAGCGCGCAGCGGGCGCAGACGCTGCGTAAACACTCTCGTGCCATCTACGATATGGCCTCTATGGTCTCGGCAACCCTGGATTACGATAAAGTCCTGGATGCGGCGCTCAATTATAGTGCGATGGGCGCGGAGGGCCTGCCGCAAAACGCTTCCAAGATGATTGCGGCGGCGTTGCTGTTCCAGAACGATGAACTGCACGTCAGCCGCGGCTGGCGCCTGCCACCCGC
The DNA here is from genome assembly GCA_033577755.1 of Anaerolineales bacterium. Lineage (GTDB taxonomy): Bacteria > Chloroflexota > Anaerolineae > Anaerolineales > UBA6663 > JANWXR01. The sequence continues at coordinate 6,014 of JAVQXV010000094.1, read as the reverse complement.
CGACCATCGCGTCATTTGCCCGGCGCGCGAGGGAGTGCTGGCCCAAGTGACGCGCCTAGGTGACCCGATAGTGATTACTGAGCCGGACCGCGACCCGGAGCTGCAGCAGTTTGTCGGATTCCGCAACTGTAAGTCACTGATGGCATTGCCCCTGCGCGTAGGTGTGGAAACATACGGCGCAATCCTGTACGGTCACCCGCAACCGGACTTTTTCGATGAAGACCAGCGAGCGTTTTTCACGGCAATGGTCAATCAGGCCAACATTGCGCTGCAAAATGCACGCCTATACCAAAGCCTGCGCGAAGAGAAAGAGCGCCTGATTGAGGTTCAGGAGGAAGCCAACAAGAAGCTGGCCCGTGACCTGCATGACGGGCCGACGCAAGCCGTCGCTGCACTGGCGATGCGTGCTAACTTCGCCCGCCGCCTGCTGGAGCGGGACGCGAAAGCCGCAAGCGAAGAACTGTTTAAGATGGAAGACCTGGCGCGCCGGACGACGAAAGAGATCCGCCATATGCTGTTCACCCTGCGTCCGCTCGTGCTGGAAAGCCAGGGCCTGAGCGCGGCGCTCAAGCAGCTGGCGGAAAAGATGCGTGACACGCATGGTCAGAACGTCCTGGTGGAGACCGATCCCAACGTGGACGAGTTGCTGGAGAAGAATCAGCAAGGCGTGCTGTTCTACATTGCCGAAGAAGCCGTCAACAACGCGCGCAAGCACGCTCAAGCTGAACATGTTTGGGTGCGGCTCAAAGTCAATCACGATACGCTCGTGCTGGACATTCAAGATGATGGCGTGGGCTTCAACCTCGGCGACATCGAAGAAAACTATGACCGCCGCGGCAGCCTAGGCTTGGTCAACATACGCGAACGGGCCGATATGCTCAACGGCATGGTGCGCATCGACTCTACCGAGGGCAAAGGCACACGCATTACCGTCTTCGTCCCCTTGGCCAATTCGCAGGAGTAGGAAATCGTCATATGCCAAGTCGTCCCGCCCCGAAACGCAAGCGCCCCGCCCGCAGTCGTCGTCCCCTCAAGTATGTCTGGGATGCCGAGCGCGTAAAGGCCTTGCGCGATCACCTGGGTATGACGCAAACACAATTTGCACAGGAGCTCGGCACGCAGCAACAGACGGTCAGCGAGTGGGAATGCGGCTACCATATCCCGAAGGGCCCCTCCGTCAAACTTTTGCAGCTGATCGCAGAGCGTGCCGGCTTTGTGTATAAGACCACTTCTTCCGACAAGGAATAACCGTGCCATTTTGCCTCTTGACAATCTACATGATTTCATGTAAGCTATTCAGCAGAGCTTGGCTCTCAAAATTAATCGGCGCGAAACATGAATTCACGTAAACATCGGGAGGCAATATGGGCCACTACGGACTGGACGGAATCATCCTGGCCTGGAAAAAGGGCATACTTACGACCGAGCAGGCCATCGGCCAGATTCTCTTGCTCTTGCAGGAGTTCGACCGGCGCCTCAGCCTGCTCGAAGAGCGAAACGACCCCGGCCGCTCCAGCCGAGCGGAGCCACGTCCTCCCCGGCCTGCTCGATAATCAAACTCTCAATGTGTGCAGGCAAAACATGTCCGTGGCATCTTGACCCTTTGGCTTCGCTCAGGTGAGCGTGCTCTGGGGAGCAACGGGCGTTCTTCGACCAATCGTTTGGCTTCGTTCAGCATGCGTTCGGACATCATGAGTCGCGGATGCACACTGACGAATGAAAAAGCAATCTTTTTCTTCTGCCGCGTGAGGGCATCCCGAGTGTGGCTTCGCTTCGCCAAGCATGCCTCCTAAGAACAAAGGAGCAGCACGCTCTCCGACAGACTTTGTGTGCACACCTCTCTGCCTGTGCACGCACAGGTTATCAGGGAACAGGCCGCCCCTTCGACTGCCGCTTCGCTTCGCTCAGCGTCCGCTCAGGGTGCGGCTGACATGTTTTGCGTGCACACCTCTCCGCCTCTCCGCCGCACTATTGTCGCTCTAATCTAAACTCTTTACAATGCGACCATCCTGAAAGCAGAGGAAAAAGCCGTGCAAAAAGAAACATTGATTATCATCGGCTCAGGCCCGGCAGGGCTGACCGCTGCGTTGTATGCCGCGCGTGCCAACCTCAATCCGCTCGTCATCGCTGGGGAGCAACTGGGCGGGCAAATCGCCATCACCAGTGATGTAGAGAACTTCCCCGGCTTCGATAACATCCTCGGCCCAGACCTGGTCGAGAAAATGAAAGCTCAGGCAGAAAAGTTCGGCGCGCGCCTGGAATACGACACAGTGACGGAAGTGGATTTCATCCACGGTCGCCCGTTCAAGCTCAAGACGTATGGCCGGGAATATGAAGCGGATGCCATAATTGTTGCCACCGGTGCCTCGGCCAAACGATTGGGCATTCCGGGCGAGAACGAACTGATCGGCAAGGGCGTGAGCTACTGCGCCACCTGCGATGGGTTCTTCTTCAAAAATAAGGACGTGATCGTAGTCGGCGGTGGAGACTCTGCCCTGCAGGAAGGCTTATTCCTGACCAAGTACGCCAGCCGTGTCCGCATCGTTCATCGCCGAGACCAGCTCCGCGCCGGCGAAATTCTCAAGGCGCGCGCTTTCGCCAATGAAAAGATCGAGTTCGTTTATAACACTGTGATTGACCGCATCGAGGGTGAAGGCAAAGTCCAGCGCGTGAAGGCGCGCAACCTCACCAGTGGCAAGGTGGAAACCTGGGAAACCGACGGCGTGTTCATCTTCATCGGCCACTTTCCTAACAGCCAACTGTTCCAGGGACAGCTGGCGATGGATGAACAGGGCTTCCTCATTGTGGATAAGTACATGCAGACCTCGGTTCCGGGCGTGTTCGCCGCCGGTGAAATCATGGACCCCATCTACAAACAGGCCATTTCCTCCGCCGGCCAGGGCTGCATGGCTGCCATCTCCGCCGAACGTTATCTGGAATCGCTGCACGACAAGGAGCTGATGAAGGCCTAGCTCATCGGCCCCTGGCCAGCCGCGACCTAAGGAGCGACCTAAGGAAAGGCAACGCGGCCTGAGCCGCGCGGGCGCGATGGCTGATCCGATTCTTCACTTCTTCCGGCAGTTCGGCCAGGGTGCAGCCGTATTCGGGGACAAAGAAGATAGGATCATAGCCAAAGCCGCCTGAACCGCGCTCTTCCAGAACGATCTCTCCCTCACACGTTCCTTCGAAGAAATACAACGCAAGAGCCGGCGGACTTAAGGGGTCCGCCGGCTCGCTTTCCTGCGGATCGGCGATGGCGAGGACACAGCGAAAGCGCGCCGTCCGGGGCGGTGGAACGTCGCGCAGCGTGGCGATGAGTTTTGCGCGGCGCTCGGCGTCGCCGGCGCCCTTGCCGGCGTATCGTGCCGAATAAACACCCGGCTCGCCTCCCAACGCATCCACTTCCAAACCGGAGTCGTCCGCCAGGGTCAGCAGGCCCGAGGCGCGGGCAAATGCTGTCGCTTTCAGCCGGGCGTTGGCCGCATAAGTTGTACCGGTCTCTTCCACCTCGAGCGTAAGCCCAATCTGACGTGGCGTTACAAGCTCGAACGGCGACTCCGCCAGGATGGACAGAAGTTCACCGACCTTGCCGGGGTTGCTGGTGCCGATTAGCAATTTTGTTAATTTTTTCATATTCGCTATCCGCAAGAAAACTGATGCCTGTTAACAGGCATTATCTATTTTTACTTCCAATATATAGGTATTTAACCATCTAAGATTTCTGTATTTATGTACAACTTAAATATTTGATAGTTGACTTGACGGTCATTATAGGCTACAATTTAGGCTGTCTACAAAACCGCAGGTAGCCGAACCGGTTCGAACCTTGACCAAGCCACATTCTCCCCTCCGGTTGAACGTCGGCTTCCTATTGAAGGAAAGCGTGGGATACAGCCGTGAAATCCTGCTGGATGAACCCCTCCTGGCCATCGCCGCCGACCTCACCGTTGAAGACTTGCGGGGATCACTCACCCTCACCCGTACGCCACAAGGCCTGTACGCCTCCGCCCGCCTACACGCCCAAACGACCGTCGAGTGCAGCCGTTGCCTGGTGGAATTTGCGCAAACGGTCTTCAGCTCCTTCTCCGAGTTGTATCACTATCCACCTGAAACCGCGTCTCCGGGGGACAACCTCATCCCGGAAGACATGAACCTCGATTTTTCCGCAGTGGTACGCGAGGACATGCTGCTTTCCCTGCCGCTGCAGCCGTTGTGCCGTTCAGACTGCAAAGGGCTGTGCCCCAACTGTGGCCAGAACTGGAATGAAGGCCCCTGCGACTGCCCCACCGATAAGGGCGACCCGCGTCTCGCCGTGCTGAAACGGCTCCTCGACAACAACCCGCCATCACCCCCCTGCTAGGAGATTGCACCATGAAATATACCCAGAATACCGGCCGCGATGCTGAAATGCTGACCATGCTGATGGATCGCGCCAGCGCTCAGGGATATCTGTTGACCGATGACATCATCGAAGCCTTTCCTCACGCCGAGGAAGCGAAAGAGCACCTCGAGGAATTGTTTGCCTTTCTCCAGGGCTGCGATATCGAAGTGTACGATGACCGACGCGATGTGCCCACACAGCTGCGTGCCCGTGCCGTGCATCGCCGCCGGCTGGAGGATGAGGAATTCGACCTTAGCCACATCTCTACCGACGACACCCTCGGCTTGTACCTGAAGGAGATGGCGCGCACCCCACTGCTGACCAACGAGCAGGAAGTGGACTTGGCCAAGCGGCTGGAGCGCGGCGAAAAGGCAGCCAAGGCTCTAGCGCGACTGCGGCCTAACGCCAGCCTGAAACGCCGCGCCGAACTTCTCGGTCAAATCGAAGATGCCCGCAGCGCGCGCGAGCACATCATCAAGGCCAATACCCGGCTGGTCGTCTCCATCGCCAAGAAGTACATGGGCCGGGGCGTGCCCTTCCTCGACCTCATCCAAGAAGGTAATCTGGGGCTGATGAAAGCGGTAGAAAAGTTCGATTACCGGCGCGGCTTCCGCTTCTCCACCTACGCCACCTGGTGGATCCGGCAAACCATCACCCGCGCCATCGCCGATCAGGGCCGCACCATCCGCGTACCCGTCCACATGAGCGACCGCATCCGCCGCCTCTATAAGGTGGCGCGCGACTTGGAGCAGGCCCTAGGCCGCAAACCCACACCGGAAGAGATCGCCCGGGAGCTAAAAATCGACTCGCGCAAAGTACAGTGGATGCTCAAAGTTTCCTGGCAGCCTCTCTCACTGGAGAGCCCCATAGGCGAAGATGAGGATGAAGAGCTTGGCAGTTTTGTCGAAGATGAACACACACCCACGCCGACGCAAAGTGCGCACGCCAACCTGTTGCGCGAGAAGCTCGAAGCAGTGCTGACGACCCTGACGCCGCGCGAAGCCCGCATCCTGCGCCTGCGCTTCGGCCTACAGAACGGACGTGCTTACACCCTTGAGGAAGTGGGGCAAAAGTTCGGCCTGACCCGTGAACGCATCCGCCAGATCGAAGGTAGGGCCCTGCGCCGGCTGCGCCACCCGCGTCGCGCGCGGCAGCTTCGCGATTACCTGAGCTGAAACACAACTGCCGGTAAACACCGGAACAGCCGGGAAAGGAAGGAAACTCAGCCTCTTTTCCCGGCTTTCTTTCTTCCCTCAGTTTCCCGTATTAGAATGGGCGCGTGCCTGCTTCTCTGTCGTGCCCTTTGTGCAACAATCCCATAGACCCCGCCGTTGGCCGGCTCTATCGTGAGCCGGAGAATCTCGTCGTCCAACAACTGCAACTGATTTCACCGGAACGACGGCCATCTATTAGGAGACAGAGATGAATCGCGAATATCACCGCTGGTACAGCCCCCATCTCAACCGCGACATGGAGCTGCTGCTCTTCGGGTACGGCGGCGCGCGGATGCTGGTCTTCCCCACCTCGCTGGGCAGGTTCTATGAGTGGGAGGATCGCGGCATGATCGAAGCGTTGCGTGAGCACCTCGAGCGCGGCTGGATTCAGATGTTCTGCGTGGATAGCGTGGACGCCG
>JAVQXV010000093.1:0-11392 GCA_033577755.1 Anaerolineales bacterium | reverse complement strand
GCAGACCTTCCGGGATTTTGAAATCATCGTCGCCGACAACGCCTCGACCGATGCGTCACTGGACGTGCTGGCGCGCTATCCTGAAGTTCGCCTGCTTCGGCTCGAACGCAACTTCGGTTTCACGGGCGCGTGCAACGCCGGGATACGGGCGGCGCGCGGCGAGATCGTGGCGCTGCTCAACAATGACACCGAGGCCGACCCGCGCTGGCTGGCGGAGGTGCTGACCGCCTTCGAGCGCCATCCGTGCGCCGGCATCGTTGCCTCGAAGATGTTGCTCTTCGACCGGCGCGACACGCTGCACACTGCCGGCGACATCTTCCGCACCGACGGCACGCCCGGAAATCGCGGGGTGTGGCAGAAGGATGAAGGGCAGTTTGCCGAAGGGCCGGTGTTCTCCGCCAACGGCGGCAGCGCCGCGTACCGGCGGGCGATGCTCGACTCTATTGGCCTGCTCGACGATGACTTTTACTACTCATGTGAAGATGTAGACCTGGCCTGGCGGGCGCAACTTGCCGGCTGGCAGTGCGTGTATGCACCGTGTGCGGTCGTGTATCATAAACTTTCAGCCAGCGGCGGCGGCGTGACGGCCAGCTTTTACGATGGGCGCAACTTCATCTATCTGCTTGTCAAAGACGTGCCGGATATAGTGTGGCGCCGCTACTGGCGCGAGATCATCGCCGCACAGCTCCACATCACCTGGGAGGCGCTGCACGCCTGGCGCGGCGCAGCGGCCCGGGCGCGATTGCGCGGCCAACTTGCCGGGCTGCTCGGCATCCCGAAGATGCTGGCGAAACGCAGAGCCGTGCAGGCCACGCGCCGGGTCTCGGATGAGTACGTGCTTTCGCTATTGACCGGAGTGTGAGATGTATTTCGTATTTCGTATTTCGTATTCCGTAAGCTGTGTTACGTAGCTCGTTGACTGTACGCACTACGCAATACGAAATACGCGATACGCAATACACAACACGCCACACCCCTTCATGCCCGACGACCTCTTCCTCTCTCTCATCTTCCCGGCGCACAACGAAGAGCACCGTTTGCCGCCTTCGCTGGCAGCGGCGCACGCCTACCTGCGCCGGCAGCCGTACTCTAGCGAGATTCTGGTCGTTGAGAACGGCAGCCGAGACCTGACCGCCGTGGTCGCCGAAGCCTTCGCCGCCGAGCATGACCGTCCCGAAGTGCGCGTCATCCGCGAACGCGGGCGCGGCAAGGGACTGGCCGTGCGGCGTGGCATGCTGGAAGCACGTGGCCAATATCGCTTCTTCGCCGATGTAGACCTCTCGATGCCGATCGAAGATCTTGCCAAGTTCCTGCCGCCTCGCCTGAACGGCTACGATGTCGCCATCGGCTCGCGCGAAGCGCCCGGCTCGCGCCGCTTCAACGAGCCGGCGTACCGGCATTTTCAGGGGCGCGTCTTCAGCAACCTGGTGAAGCTGCTGGCCCTGCCCGACTTCGAGGACACGCAGTGCGGCTTCAAATGCTTCACGGCGGCGGCGGCCAGGGACTTATTCTCGGTACAGCTGCTGGACGGGATGAGCTTCGACGTGGAAGTGCTCTTCATCGCCCGACGGCGCGGCTACAAAATCGTGGAAGTGCCGATTGACTGGTATTACCGCTCTGAGAGCCGCGTAGACCCCATCCGCGAGCCGCTGCGCATGCTCCGTGACATCCTCATCATCCGACGCAACTGGGCTGAGGGGCGGTATGAGATCGGTAAAAAAAGTAGAAAGTAGAACTCTCCGTTCGCCGTTCGCTCATTTCTTGACCGGATTTGGAAAATGCGGTAAGCCGGCGGCATGACCGCTGCACTTACCGTAACGACCAAGCGCGTAGACGACCTCCCACTCCTGATAGACTGGATGACACGCATAGGATTGGTCGAGTTGACCGATGAGCACTTCAAGTCGCACGGCAACCGGCAAGGGCTCAGTCCGGGACAGGTCTTGGTCGGTTGGCTGACCCATATCTTGTCCGAAGCCGCTCACTGCCTGAACCGGGTGCAGGAGTAGGCTACCAGGCAGCTCGAGACGTTGCGCGCGAGCCTGGGCGCGCCGGTACGGGCATTGGACTTCAGCGACGACCGGCCGGCCAGCCTGCCGGATAAAATGTCGGCGGTGAATCGGGGAGAAGTAGTGTGGTACTTGTTGGCGCGCGAGTACGGTGAACGGCGTTGACCTGTATAAAATATGCTCCCGGCAAGAGGTCGGGGGCGTTTCATTCTCGGTAGCGTTCAATACAGGAACATCGGCTTACCGAGCATGTCGCGCACTTTGGGCTTGTAATTCTCGGCGTCGTACAGCGCCGTCACATCCACACGCTTCTTGCCGGACACCACCATCTCCAGCGGCACCGTCGTATAGATTCCTTGTTGCAACGCCACCATGCGGCCTGTGTGGCCAAGCGCGACCTGGTCAAGCGCCAGTGAACCGTAGGCGATCGCCACCATTCGGTCGAGCGAGTCGGGCGCGCCGGAGCGCATAAGGTAGGCCAGCTGCTCATACATGATGTTAATGCCGGAGCGCTCCCTAATCTCCTCCGCTGTGATTAGGCCGATTCCGCCCAGCTTTTTGTGGCCATAGGCGTCTTCTTCGCCCCTTTGCACCACGCTGCCGCCCTTGAAGGTGGCGCCCTCTGAGATGGTCATGATGGCGTAGTTCGACGGGTTCCGCGCCCGGTCTTCCTTAAGAAAGGCAACCAGCTTGTCAATGTCAAAGGGAACTTCGGAGATGATGGCCCGGTCTACATCCGCGAGGTAAGCGGCGAACAGTGACGTCTCGCCGGAGTTGCGGCCAAACAGCTCGACGATGCCGATGCGCTCGTGGGAACCGACCGAGGTGCGGAAGGCGGTAATGGCCTCCACCGAGCGCGTCACCGCCGTTGAAAAACCGATGCAGTAATCGGTACCGAACACGTCATTATCCATCGTCTTGGGGATGGCGATGATGTGGACGCCCTCGTTATGCAGGCGACAGGCGTAGCTCAGCGTATCGTCACCGCCGATGGGGATGAGGGCTTGAATGCCCAGATGGTCTAACACACGCAGCACATGCTTGGTACAATCCGCGGTGCCCTTCGGGGTCGTCAGGCGGTCCTCGGCGCGGACGAAATCCGGCACCTCATTGGATTTGACGTTCGCCGGGTTGGTGCGCGAAGTGTGCAGGATGGTGCCACCGGTGCGGTCAATGGTGCGCACCCGTTCCGGCGTCAGTGGCATCAACCATTTTTCGGAAGATGCCGGATCGTCCATGTTGTAGTGTAACAGTCCCATCCAGCCACGGCGGATGCCGATGATTTCAATGTTGTGGTGCTGGGCGCGTGTGACGATCGCCTTCATGGCAACGTTCAGTCCGGGCACATCACCGCCGCCGGTCAGGATGCCGATGCGCAGATTCTTGGACATATAAAATTCTCCTGAGATGTTCTGAATCGCTCGTGAACGATTGAAGCGAAAACGGGCTATTTCGGCAACTGACAAATGACACGAATTCGAAGCGCCATTCGCCTGACTCTGCTACACCCGTCGTGTTTCCTTTCGCCGGCCCACTTGCCCACAAAGAACACAAGGCCGTCTACGCTCGGCTCCGTCGGCCCAAGGCGGCTGCCCCGGCATTGATATAATCGCTGCCGAACGTCAGCTACAAAGGCAAACAAAACCCGACTATGGTCTCTTCAAAAGAAGAAGAACTGGCTGCTGTGCTTGAGCGCCTGAAGAATAACGAGCGCGTCGCGCTCATTCGTGTCTCCATCTCCGAGGATGCCTGTCCGGTGTGCTTCTCACTCCAGGGCGCTTATCCCAAAGACCGGGCGCCGAAGCTCCCGCCCGATGGCTGTTCCTGTCCCCTTGGCCGCTCGCGCGTCTTTTACGAGCCGGTGCTGGTGGAGGTTTACCCCTGACGGGTTTTTTTCCCAGCCCTGCCGACTTGGATGAGATTGTCCGTAGGCTGCGCAGAAATTGTCTCGCACCGGGAGGCTAAATCGTTCAGGGTATCTCTGCACGTCTTTGCGCTTTGGCGCGAGACCCCTACTGTATCCTCACCACCACCCGAGCCTCACGCCAGAAATCTTCGAGCCGGTAGCGTTTGCGCTGTTCGGGGGAGAAGGCGTGAACGATCACATCGCCGAAATCAATTAAGATCCAGCCGCCAGCGGCATGGCCCTGGAAGCGCGGCGACTTGAGGCGGTGCTTCTTATATGCAGTCTCCGCCACGCTTTCCGCCAGCGCATCAAGCTGGCGCTCGCTGGTGCCGGAGCAGATGATGAAATAATCTGTAAATGAGCATTTGCCCCGTAGGTCGAGCAGGACAATGTCCTCGGCTTTTTTATCTTCGAGGGTTTCAACGAGGGAGCGAGCCAGTTCTATCGGTTTCAGAGTTGACCTCCGCTACGAGAGTAAGCAGCTCAGAAGTTGCGTTGGGTGAAGCGGCCGACCTCGGAAACGAGACAGACGCGGCAATCGGCCAAGCCTGCCGACGCCGCGTCTGAGTGCAGGGAAAGGGCTGCGAAAATACTCAAGTTCTCCTGAACGATCCGTCCGAATTGTAACACCGGCTAGATGTTTCGAACAGTCAGCGGCGCAGAAAACAGACGTGTGTAGAGCGCGCCGCCCCGACGCAGCTCACTCCGCATCAGGCTGAGCGCATCAAGTGTGAACGGCTCGCCCGGCGGCGTCTGCGCCTGCTCGAGTACCTGTGCCAGGCGGCCATGTTCCTGCGGGCGCAGTGGCCGGTGGACACGACCCAGTGTCAGGTGCGGATTGAAGGGCTTGGCCTCCGGTGCAAAGCCGAGGCGTACCGAGGCGGCCTCTACGGCGGTCTGCAGGCGTTTGAGCGCGGCCACGTCGCCCGCCACGCCGGCCCAAATCACCCGTGGGCGCGTGAGGTTCGGGAAGGCGCCGACGCCGGCGAGCGTGAAGGTGAGCGGGCCGGCTGTCGTCGCGGCTTCGGTCAAAACGGCCTGCAAATCCTTCACCTGCTTCGCCTCCACTTCGCCGTAGAACTTGAGTGTGAGATGCACACCCTCGGGCCGTACCCAGCGCACGGAGCCTTGGGGCGCACCGGCCTGCAATGCTTTGGTCAGCGCAGCCAGCTGCGTCAGAATGGACGCAGGCAACTCCAGGGCGGCAAAGAGGCGCAGCGTCTCGGTCAAAGCAGGAACTCGCGAATCAGGCGCAGGCTCTCGGCAGGCCGGTCGTCGGTGACGGTGTGGCCGGCGTTGAAGACGGCCAGCCGCGCATTAGGGATGGCGGCGGCGGCCACGTGGCCCTCAGAATTGGGGACGCTGGCATCGAAGGTGCTGAGCACGATAAGGGTAGGGGCGCCGATCTGGGCCAGCTTAGGACGCACGTCATAGCGCACAACGGCGCGCCCGCTGTGTATGAGCGAATCCGGCGTGGCCTGAGTGAACTCGTCGGTGCGACGACGCAGGCGATTGACCGGCCGGCTCCAGCGACCGGCCAGCGGATGGTTGAGCATTGGCCGAACGAGACGTCGCGATATTTCGTGCGCGTTGTAAAGCAACTGCATAGTGTGCGGCCAATCGGCGAAGGCGCCCAGGTAGGTGCGCCCGGTCACCACGGGGTTGATGGCTACCAGCTTCGCCATGCGCTCGCGATGCGTGGCCGCGAAATCCAGCGCAATCAACCCACCCATCGAGTGGCCAACGACGCGCAGTTGCCGCAAACCCATCGTTTCCGCAAAGTGATAGACGATCTCGGTGTAATTGGGAATGGAGTACCAGGCGTCTTCGGGCTTGTCACTCTCGCCGAAGCCGGGCAGGTCTAGCGCCCAGCAGCGAAACCGGTCTGCCAGTGCCGCCGAGACTCTATCCCACATCCGCCGCGAGCTGCTCCAGCCGTGAATGAGGAGAACGTCCGGCCCATGCCCCTCCACATTGAAGTGAATGTGGATACCGTTGAGATTAACCCTGTCACGTTGCATACCGAAATTATATATTGCAAGCGCCTATAGATTGTACTTTCATACCACGAATGGACAGGAATTCTCACGAACGCTTCGTGTTCATTCGTGTACTCCGGAAGTGCACTCTATGCCCGTGCACCGTACGGCGTTCCTCGCCCTTCTAAGGCCTCTGCGCGTAATCCTCCGGCGTGTCCACGTCAAAGAAGATGCTCTCGGTGCCCACCTCGACTCGTTCGATAGCGGCCTGTTCCACCACGTCGCGTGGGTTGGCGTGAAGCGGCAGGGCAAGCAGCGCCGACCAGAGTGCGCGGTCAACGAGCAAGGGATGGCCGCGTCGGCCGGCGTGCACCGGCGCAACCACCGGCGCCTGCGTCTCGCGCCAGCGCTGTAGCACAGCTTCGACGACGGCCGGCTCAATGCGCGGCTGGTCGGCCAGCGCCACCAGCGCTGCCTGCCGGTTGGCGGGCAGGGCACGCAGTCCGACTTGCAACGAACGCGCCATCTCGCCGACAGCAAAATCCGGGTTGAAGGTACAACACACGCGCCTATCTGTCTTCATCACCTCTGCAAGCGAGGCCTCAACGGCCTCGCGCTCCGCCCCGGTCACCACGACGATGTCGAAGACGGAGGTGGCGCGCAGGCGGTTGATGACTTCGCCGAGCAAAGTCGTCCCCGCCCAGGGCAGCAGTTGCTTGAGCCGCCCCATCCGCACGGAGCGTCCGGCGGCCAGCACGATGGCAGCGACGCGGGCGTGAATCTCGCGCACCGCGTTCGGCTTCCGCGCCGAGCCAAGCAGCACCGCCTCGACGTTTTCGTTTGTCAGCAAGTCTGCGGCTGTGCGGCGCGCGGCCTCCAGCGCTTCGAGCGTCTCGACTTGGTTGAGCAGAAGTGTGGCCGGCGCAGTGAGGGCCGGTGCGTTGTACGGCGCATCGCACACCCAGAGCGCGCGCGTGGCAAAGTCGAAAGTGGACAGCTCTGTGTTGACCAGAATTGCGGTCAGGCCGGGGATGGCGTGGAGCGTTTCGAGCAGGCCGGGCGTGACGCCGGCAGCGCGCCTGAGCGTGTGGTCTACCGGGCCGGTGAGGAGCAGATGGGCGTATCTTTCGAGTGTGGCCTCGACGGCAGCGCGGTTGGTGGCAAAGGCAGAGAGGTGGCGCGGCGCGCGCTCCAGCCACGCTGTGCTCAGCGGCGCCGTTGTAGTGCTGATGACACGCCCCCCGGCCTCGACCAGATCGTCTGCCAGACGAAAGAGAGCGGTCAGCCTGCCGGAATCGCCCATCACGGCGATGATGTCGCCGTCACGCAGGCGCAGGGCGGCGGCCAGACGCATTCCGAATCTTCGCCGCTATCGAACCTTGCTTCGGTCAATCTTGCGATAGATCGGCGGTGCGTCCTTCGGGCCGAGCTTGGGTGGGTTGATAAAGGCCCAAATCAAGGTTATCAGGGCGTACAGCAGGATGGCGGTTAGCAGGGCTGCCATGCCATTGAGGGCATCAAAGGTAATGGGGATGCGACGTAGTGGCGGGTCGAAGCGCAGCGGACCGAACTCGGTGACGGGGCGCGGGAACTCGTAGGTGTAAATCTCAATCGGCAGCGTGCGGATGCCGCCGGCCAGCGGGCCGGAGAGGAACGGCTCTCTCCGATGGGCTTCGTTGATGGCCTCGATGGCCCAGCCGACGCCGAAATAGACACCGATGGTGAGCAACACAAACATCACACAGCCGATGCCCCGCCAGACCGGGTCAACCCCCTTCTTGGGCCTTTTGGCCTCCTGAACGCGATACATGCGTCCCATACATGCGCCTCCCGAACAGTTATGGTTGCCGGGAGTCTACCATGCGGTTTGTGCCGCGCAACCGGCAGTGTTGCGAGGTTGCGAGGTTGCAGACCACTTCTCGGCCCGATGGTAGGATTGCACATATGCCGACCCTTGTCATCGCACACCGCACCTGGCCGGGCCGGTCGCAGCCGCCTGCGGCGCCGTCCATCTCGCCAACACTCATTACGCTCGGTGAGGCGCTGCAACTGCGGCTCGATCCCGAAGCGCTAATGTTGCACTTTGTCGCGCAGCCCGGCGTGCTGCACTACTTTCGCCTGACCGATGCCACGCTCGTCCCTTTGCCGCCGGCGCATCCGCCCGCGCTTCACAGGCCGCTCCCCCGGCACGCGCATTGGCACGGCCCGACGCTGACCCTGTCCGCCGGTGACGCCTACATCGCCCTCTCGCCCGGCGCAGCGCGCATCGCCGATAGCCCCGCCGTGGCACGTTTTCTCCATCTGCGCGATTCCTTCAACGCCGAGAAGCTGGCCGAGGCGCTGCTGGCCCATCTCCTCGAATTGGCCGGCGGCAACCCGCTTGCCGAGGCGTTTACCGTGCTGGTGGTGGAGGCGCGCTGAGTGGCTTTCTCGAAACACGCCTCGCGTTTGCAATTCGCACCGAGAAAATCATCCCGCCGTCACCGGCACCAGTGGAAGTTCCTCCGGCGGCTCGGCGAATCCGTCATTGAACGGTACGATTGGCGCTATCGCCTCGTACCTGAACAGCTGACCGTCGAGCGTGTGACCATCCGCCTGCCGCACCTGCCGCGCGCCTTTCATGGCTTTACCCTTGTGCAACTGAGCGACTTTCACTACGGCCCGTTGGTGGAGCCGGCGAGCCTGAGCATCGCCTTCGACGTGGCCCGCGCGCTCCGGCCCGACCTGTTCGTTGTCACCGGCGATTTCGTCAGCCGTCTTACTCGCGCAGAAGGCGAGTGGTTACAGCGTGAGTTGAGCCGGTTGAGCGCAACGGAAGGAGCTTTTGCAGTGCTGGGCAATCACGATTGGTGGGAGGACGGTGACCGGGTGGCAGAGGCTGTCGAGGCGGCAGGCGTGCGCGTGCTGCGTAACGAGCACGTTGTGTTGCAACGCGATGGGGCGGCGCTATACCTGGCCGGCGTGGACGATGTGCGGGCGGGCGCCGACGACCTGCCATGTGCGCTACATGGCATCCCGCCGGAGGCCTGTGTACTGCTGCTGGCGCACGAGCCTTACTTCGCCGAGACGGCGGCGCGCACAGGTCGTGTGGCCCTGCAGCTTAGCGGCCACTCGCATGGCGGGCAGGTGCGTGTGCCCATTCTGGAGCCGCTCATCCTGTGGGGCCTCGGCCATCACAAATATCCGCGCGGCCTCAACCGCGTGAGCGAGATGCTGGTGTACACGAATCGGGGCCTGGGCGTGGTGGGTCTGCCGCTGCGCTACAACTGCCCACCCGAAGTCACTCATCTTACCCTGCACGCGCCATGAGCGACCGGCCCCGTCCTGTCTCGCGTGCGCGCCGCCCGCAACCTGCTGGCCGCCGGCGTGCTCAGCACGTCGTCTGCTGCCTGGTACATCTGGCGCATCGAGCCGGCCTGGTTGAGCGTCGAGCGCCTCACCCTTCGCCTGCCACGCCTGCCGCGCAGTTGGGACGGCGTGACCCTGGCGCAGCTCAGCGACCTGCACTTTTTTCTTCGCGAAAATAAGTTGCGGCATCCACCTGCGACTGTGAACACCCCCACCTTCGTGTCCATTCGCCTCCTTCGTGCTCATTCATGCCCACCCGTTTGTGTCAATTCGTCCTCATTCGTGCTCATTCGTGTCCACCCATTCGTGTCAATTCGTGGTTGACTCCGCAACCGTGCGCCCGACAAAATCCATCTGATGCGCGATGTACACCAGCTCCCCGCGTTCGAGCTGCGCGTAACGCTCGGCCATCCACGAATCAAGGCGCGCCGTTTCGATTTCGGGATGACCGCGCAGCGCGCCGTGAAAGGTGTGCAGTATGAAGCGAAGGAAGTAAGCTTCGTCGGCGGGATAACGGCCGTCCGGCTCGGCGAACACCGTCCAGTCGGAGCTGCCCGCCGCCAGAATCTCCGCGCCGCACCGGCGCAGCAATCCGAACAGATGCCGCCCGCTGCGGCTGTCACCCGAACGCCGGCCCTTCGTGATACGCTCGTCCATCGTCCTGTGGTAAAGCGCCTCGAGGCGCGCGTCGAACGCCGGGTCAATCTCCGGCTGGAAGATGGTCGTGCCGTCGAAGTTCAAGGTGAAGTAGAACAGGCCGCCCGGCTTGAGCACCTGCAACAGCAACGGCAGGGCGATCGGCAAGTCAAGCAGGTCGAGGAAGGCGTGGGCGATGAGCAGGTCGTAACCGCCGCGTTGCTCGGGCCGGGCGCAGAACTCCAGCGCGTCGGCGGCCAGCAGGGTCAACTTCAGCGGCGAGGCAGCCAGGCGCTCGCGGGCTATCGCGATGTTCTCCGGCTGTTCGTCCAGCAGTGTGTACGCGGCGCGCGTCAGCAGCCCGCGCTCGACGACGCGCTCGGCCATCACGCCGATGCCGGCGCCCACCTCCAGCACAGTCAGACGCTCTTCACGACCTTTCAGCAACTGCGCCAGCGTCTCCCAGACGAGCGCGTTCAGCGCGCGGTCATCTACCGTCTTTTTGGATGCCAGATAACGATGGAAAGAGGGGACGAACTCGGGCATGGCGGAGTCAGACCTTCAGGCAACGCCCGCCACCTGCTGCCCATAGGCCAACAATGCCGCCACCGCCTCGTCGCTGCGCGCTTCGGCGTAAACGCGCAACACCGGCTCCGTTCCTGAAGGCCGGATGAGCAGCCACGAGTCGTCGTCCATCACATACTTCACGCCATCCAGGTTCTCCACCGCCGCCACCTTCAGGCCGGCAATGGAAGCCGGGGCGCTTTCGGTCAGGCGGCGGACCATTTCCTTTTTGGCCACAGGCCGCGTCAGGCGCAAATCCTTGCGCGCGTACTGCGCCGGGCCGTAATCGCGCAAGAGCTGCGCCACCAGCTCCTCCAGCGTTGTTCCGGATTCGGCTACGATCTCCAGCAACAGCAGACCGAGGAGCACGCCGTCGCCCTCGGGGATGTGGCCTTTGATGCTGATGCCGCCCGACTCTTCGCCGCCGATGAGCACATCCTGCGTCAGCATGTAATCGGCGATGTGGTTGAAGCCGACCGGCGTTTCGTAGCAGGGCACGTTGTACTGTGCAGCGAGCCGGTTGATCATGCGCGTGGTCGAGACCGTCTTGACAGCGGCCCCGCGCCAGCCGCGTTTTTCGGCCAGATATTTCATGGCCAGCGACATGATTTTGTGCGGGTCCACGAACTGGCCGCGCCCGTCCATCGCGCCGATGCGGTCGGCGTCGCCGTCCGTCGCCACGGCAAAGGACCCGTGGCCGGCGGCGATTGCGCCCATCGTCGCGCCTAGATACTTCGCAATTGGCTCGGGGTGCACGCCGCCGAAGCCGGGGTTCATCTCGCCACGAATCTCGAAGACCTCACAGCCGGTTCCCTGCAAAATCGCCTTGATGGCGCCGCGCCCTGAGCCGTACATCGAGTCCACCACCAGCCGCTGCGGGTTGGCGGCGATCACCTCGAAGTTGATCAGCGTGCGCAGATGGTCGAAGTAGGCCGGCATCGGGTTGAAGC
>JAVQXV010000092.1:0-11394 GCA_033577755.1 Anaerolineales bacterium | reverse complement strand
ATCCACCGTCACGCCCTTCGGCAGGACGATGGGCTTTTTGCCGACGCGGGACATGGCCTACTCCTTACCACACCTTACACAAGACCTCACCGCCGACGCCCAGCTTGCGCGCCTTCGCGCCGGTCATCACACCGCGCGGCGTAGATAAAATAGCGATGCCCATGCCGGAGAGCACCCAGGGGATTTCGTTCTTGCGCGTGTAGATGCGCCGGCCTGGTTTGGAGACGCGCTCCAGTCCGGTAATCACCGGACGCTTCTCCCGGCGCTGACCCACATACTTGAGCACCAGCCGCAGGGAAGGCTGCACTTTGCCTTCGGTGGTCAACACCTGATAATCTTCGATGAAGCCTTCTTCTTTGAGAATCCGGGCTATCGCCAGCTTCAGTTTGGAACTGGGCATAGACACAGTAGCGTGTCCGGCCATCAGCGCATTTCGAATGCGCGTGAGCATATCCGCAATAGGATCGCTGTACATCGCTGCTCTCCTCGCCCGTCACCAGGAAGACTTGACCACGCCCGGAATCTTCCCGGCGAGCGCCTGTTCTCGGAAGCAAATGCGGCACAACTGAAAACGGCGGATGAAGCCACGTGGGCGGCCACACAGCCGGCAACGGTTACGCACCCGCACTTCGTACTTGCGCCGCAATTCGCGATACTGCATGCATTTCTTCGCCATCGTTAATTCGCGCCTTTCTTGCGGAACGGCATCCCCAGCAGCTGCAGCAGGCGTCGCCCTTGCTCATCGGTGCGGGCTGTCGTGACGATGGTGATCTCCATGCCGCGTAGTTTGTCAATCTTATCGTACTCGATCTCCGGGAAGACCAGCTGCTCGCGTAGACCGAGCGTGTAATTGCCGCGCCCGTCGAAGGCATCTGGCGGCACACCGCGAAAGTCGCGCACGCGCGGCAGCGCCAGATTCATCAGCCGGTCAAGAAAGGCCCACATCCGTTCGCCGCGTAGCGTCACCTTGACGCCGATGGGCTTACCCGCACGCAGCTTGAAGTTGGAAATGCTCTTGCGCGCCTTCGTCACCACCGGCTTCTGGCCGGTGATGATGGTCAGGTCGTTGACCGCGGCATCCACCGCCTTCGTATCGGTTTGCGTTTCGGAGCCGACGCCGATGTTGATGACGATCTTCTCCAGGCGCGGCACCTGCATTACGTTCTTGAACTGAAACTCCCGCATCAACTGCGGCAGAGCTTCCTTCCTGTAAAACTCGTGTAGTCGGTGCATCTTAGCCTTACCCTTACTTATCCAGCAGCTCGCCGCTCCGCTTGGCGTAACGTACCCACTTCCCTCCCTCGAGTCGGAAGCCTACGCGGGTCGGCCGATTTTCCTTCGGATCCACTACCATCACATTGGAAGCGTGGATAGGCGCTTCAAATTCCAAGATTTGCGGCTGGCCTTGCACACCGACCTGGCCGGGGATGGCCTTCTTGTGCTTTTTATGAATGTTGATGCCCTGCACAATCACCCGGTTCTCCTTCGGCAACACCTGCAATACCTCGCCGCGCTTACCTTTATCTTTGCCGGCAATCACTTCGACGATATCACCTTTCCTGATTTTCATCTTCATACGCTCTTTCCTCTTTCCCTGCTTTCCCATTTCTACTTGGGAAAGAAAACGTCAGAGAACCTCCGGTGCCAGCGAAACGATCTTTGTGAAGCCCTTTTCACGTAGCTCGCGCGCCACCGGCCCAAAGATGCGCGTGCCTTTGGGATTCTCACCGTCATCATCCAGAATGACGGCGGCGTTGTCGTCGAAGCGGATGTAGGAGCCGTCGTCACGCTTGAACTCCTTGGCGCAGCGCACGATAACGGCTTTGACGATGGCCGATTTCTTCACCGCGCCCTGCGGGGCAGCGTCCTTCACCGTCGCCACCACCACATCGCCGACGTAGCCGTAGCGGCGCTTCGAGCCGCCCAGAACGCGGATGACCAGCAGCTCGCGCGCGCCGGTGTTATCCGCCACCGTCAGTCGAGACTCCTGCTGAATCATGCCGCCTCCTCCGAGAGCGCACTCTCTGAAGGCGCCGGCGCCGCTTCGCCGACCTGCAGTCCGGTGGCAGCCTCAACCGCCGGCTCAGCAGCCAGCTCGGATACCTGCACGCCCCGGCTGAGCACCTTCTCCACCACCCAGCGCTTGCGCCTGCTGAGCGGACGGCTCTCGACAATTTGCACCGTGTCACCCGGCTGGCAGGCCTGCTCGTCGTGCGCCAGATACTTCCGCGCGCGATGCACGACCTTGCCGTAAAGCGGATGGCGAAAACTGCTATCCACCTGAACCGCCACCGTTTTCATCATCTTGTTGCTGGTCACTTTGCCGATTAAGCGACGGCGGGCCATGTCAGCGCTCCTTTGCAGCCAGCTGCGCCGCCAGGGCGCGCTCTCGCAGAATGGTCAGGAAGCGCGCGATGTTGCGGCGAGTCGCGCGCAACCGGCTGTAGTCCTTCAGTTGACCAGTCCTGAACTGAAACCGCAGCTTGAACAACTCCTCGCGGGCATCTTCAAGCTTGGCAGTAATTTCCTCCGTGCTTAACGCCCGAATCTCCTCCGGCCTCATAACGCACCTCCGGCACCGATCACATCGGCGGCAACCACCATCTTGGTCTTGATGGGTAATTTGTGCGACGCCAGGCGGATGGCCTCGCGCGCCACCTCCTCCGGCAGGCCGGCCACTTCAAAAATGATGCGGCCCGGCTTGACAACGGCGACCCAATGGTCTACCGAGCCTTTGCCTTTGCCCATCCGGCTCTCAGCGGCGCGCTTGGTCACCGGCTTATCCGGGAAGACGCGCACCCAAACTTTGCCGCGCCGCTTCATATAACGCACCAGAGCGCGGCGGGCTGCCTCAATCTGGCGCTGGGTCAGCCAGCACGGCTCAAGCGCCTGCAAGCCATACTCGCCGAACGCAATCTCTACACCGCGGGTCTCATGGCCGGTCATCCGCCCGCGCATTTGCTTGCGCCACTTTACACGCTTTGGCATCAGCATAGTTCACCTGGCTTTCACGTGTGCCTACCACTTTCTACTTTCCTACTTCCCGATCTCGAGAAAGTAGAAAGTAGATTACTCACTAATGTACACATCCTCTTGCACTTCTGGAACCTCGACCATCTTTGGCATCTTCTCGCCTTTGTAAATCCACACCTTGATGCCGATGCGGCCAAAGGTGGTCAGGGCCTCGGCGCGTGCGAAGTCAATGTCGGCACGTAGCGTCTGCGTCGGCACACGGCCCTCGCGGGCTACTTCGCGCCGTGACATCTCGGCGCCGCCCAGCCGACCCGAGACTACGATCTTGACACCCTGTGCACCCATCTTCATCGCCTGCTGGATGGCGCGCTTCATCGCTCGGCTATGGCTGATGCGCCGCTCGATCTGGTCGGCAATGTTCTCGGCCACCAGCTTCGCCTCCAGGTCGGGCTTGGTAATCTCTTCGACTTCCAGTTTGACCTTAGCGCCGGTCAGTGCTTCCAGCTTCTGACGCAACACCTTAACCGCCGCGCCCTTGCGCCCGATTAGGATGCCGGGCTTGGCCGTCCAGATGGTGACCGTCACACTGGAGGGCGAACGGTCAATATCCACGCGTGCGATGGCCGCCTTGGGCGCTTCCTGATAGACCAGCTTGCGGATCTCGAAATCCTGCTGGAGCTGAGCGGCGTACTTGCCTCGTGGCGCATACCAGCGCGCCTCCCAGTCTTTGATGATGCCCAGGCGGAAGCCGATCGGATGAACTTTACGACCCATTAGGACGCCGCTCCTTCTTTTTCTGCCACCACAATGGTGATGTGCGACGAGCGGCGCAGCAGCGGCTTGAACCGTCCACGCGCACCGAAGCGCCGCCACTTGCGAGTGGGCGCCTCATCCACAAACGCCTTGGTGATAATCAGCTCGCCGACGTCCAGGCCGAAGTTTTCATCTGCATTGGCCATAGCCGATTTGACCACTTTGTAGACGTGCCGGGCGGCAGCCTTCGGCGTGAACTTGAGGATGTTGAGCGCCTCTTCGGCCTTCCGGCCGCGGATCAGGTCTACCACCAACCGCGCCTTCTGCGCAGAGACGCCCACGTAGCGGGCCTGCGCGCGAACTTCGGTCATTTCTTCGCTCCTCCGGCGGTGGCCGTCGTCTTTTCTTCTTTAGTCACGTGGCCACGAAAGGTGCGCGTCGGCGCAAACTCACCCAACTTGTGGCCGACCATGTTCTCGGTGATGTAGATCGGTACATGGCGACGGCCATCGTGCACCGCAATGGTGTGGCCGACCATCTGCGGGAAGATTGTGCTGGCGCGGCTCCAGGTCTTGATGACTTTCTTCTCGCCGCGCTGATTCATGCTCTCCACACGTCGCAGCAATTTCGGATCAACGAAAGGACCTTTTTTCTGTGAACGAGACATCGTCTTTCTCCGTGGCGCAACGTACGCCGGTAGAACAAATCGGAGTCTGCGCTACGCACTACGCAATACGTTACTTCTTACCTCGGCGCTTCACAATGAACTTATCCGTCTTCTTGTTGCGGCGCGTCTTATAACCGCGCGTCGGCATGCCCCAGGGGCTGCGTGGCCCGGGCTTGCCTATCGGCTGGCGGCCCTCCCCACCGCCATGCGGATGGTCGCGCGGCGACATCGCCGTGCCGCGTACCGTCGGACGGATGCCCATATGCCGCTTCCGGCCCGCCTTCCCCAGTTTGACGTTGGCATGATCGAGGTTGCCGACCACACCAATGGTTGCCATGCAATCCTGACGGATCAGGCGCACTTCGCCCGAGGGTAGCCGCACCTGCGCGTAATCGCCTTCCTTCCCCAGCAGCTGCGCCGACATGCCGGCCGCACGGGCGATCTGTCCGCCCTTGCCCGGCTGGAGCTCGATGTTATGAATCATGGTGCCGACCGGGATGTTGGCAATGCGCAGCGCGTTGCCGGGGCGGATATCCACCTCGCGCTTGCTGGCGATAACGATATCGCCGACATTCAACTCCAACGGTGCGATGATGTAACGCTTCTCGCCATCGGCGTAGAACAGCAGAGCCAGGCGGGCTGTGCGATTCGGGTCATACTCGATGGCCGCCACTCTGGCCGGGATGTCGAGCTTGTCGCGCTTGAAGTCCACCAGGCGCAGATGTCGGCGGTTGCCGCCGCCGCGGTGGCGCACGCTGATGGTGCCCTGGTTATCGCGCCCGCCGGTCTTGTGCTTAGGCTTGATCAACCGGCGCTCCGGCTCAGTTTTTGTGATTTCCTCGAAGGTCGGGCTGGTCATACCGCGCCGACCGGGCGAGGTGGGTTTGTAGACTTTGACAGCCATGATGCTTGCTCCGCTACCTCACGCCCTCGAACAAATCAATGCTCTGGTCGGCGCGAATGGTGACGACGGCTTTCTTATATTCCGGGTTTCGCTGGATCACGCGGCGCGCGCGGCCGCGCCGGCCGAGTTTAGCCGGCATCACCAGCATGTTCACCTTGATCACGTCCACGTCGAACAATGTCTCCACTGCCTCCTTGACCTGCGTCTTGGTGGCATGCGGGTGGACCTCAAACACATACTGGTGCAGTTTACGGTTCTGATACCGAGACTTCTCGGTCTCAATTGGGCGACGCAGAACGTCGTACAGGGTCAGCATGGCCGTCTCCTTAGCCCAGATAGCCTCGAATCACATCCAGCGCCGCAAGCGGCATGATGACACGGTCATAGCCGAGCAGGTCACGAATGTTGAGATAGTTGGCGCGCAGGTACTTGGCATGCTCAATGTTACGAATGGACTTCTCAACGTTTTCGTTCTTCTCCGGCAGGAGCACCAGCGCGCTATGGGCACCGACCAGGTTGGTCAGCACTTGCAGCATCTCGGAGGTCTTGGGCTTCTCCAGCGTCAGGTCTTGCACAACCACGATTTGCGCTTCGGCGGCCTTGACGCTCAACGCCGAGCGCAACGCTGCCCGCCGCATCTGGCGCGGCATCTTCAAGGTATAGTCGCGCGGTTTGGGCGTATGGACCTTGCCGCCGCCCTTCCATTGCGGTGCACGTATGGAACCTTGCCGGGCGCGTCCGGTGCCCTTCTGTCTCCACGGCTTCCTGCCGCCACCCGAGACTTCACCGCGCGTCTTGGTGGAGTGTGTGCCCTGGCGCGCATTGGCCAGCTGGCGTACCAGCGCCTGATGCATTAAGTCCCTGCGGATAGGCGCCTCGAAGATTTCCGGCGGCAATTCCACCGTGCTAACCTTCTCGCCCTTGAGATTCTTGACTTCGACTTCCATAGCTGTTCGTGATCGGAGAGCAATGATTGGAGATCGGCAACGAAGTTCAATCTCTAATCTCGCATCCCAATCACTTCCCTCTCTTCCGCGCAGGCTTGATATACACGATGGCGCCGGTCGGGCCGGGCACGCTGCCGCGCACACCGAGCAAATTGCGCTCAACATCCACCAGAGCCACCTCGATATTTTGTGAGGTGACCCGCTGCCTCCCCATATGGCCGGCCATGCGCTTGCCTTTGCGCAGTCGGCCGGGCGTGGTGTTGGAGGAGCTGGCGCCGGGCGCGCGTGTGCGGTCTGAAGCGCCGTGCGTCTTCGGCTGGCGCCGGAAGTGATGGCGTTTGATGCCGCCTTGAAAGCCCTTGCCCTTGCTGATACCCGTCACATCCACATGCTCACCGACGGTGAAAACGCCCACGGTGATTTTGTCGCCCTCTTTCACCTCCGGGTTATCCACGCGGAACTCATGCAAGTGACGCAGTGGCGGCAGATTCAGCCCGTTGCGCTTAAGGTGGCCCTTCTCGCCGCCGGAGAGCTTGCGCGGGTTCACCTCGCCGAAGCCCAATTGGACGGCGGAATAACCATCTTTCTCAACGGTGCGGATTTGGGTGACAAAGCATGGCCCAGCTTCAATCAGCGTCACCGGCATTACAGCGCCGGTGTTCGAGATAAGCTGGGTCATGCCAACTTTCTTGCCAATCAGCCCTTTCATAGCATGCTCCTTGTCACAAGCGAGACGCCGCTTGTTGCGTCTCCACGGCTGGGACTGTATGCCTGGGCAAACGGCATCATCATCCCTACGGTCTGGGTGTCAGCCTGCGAGCGCGGCGCAAGGGGATGATGGGCCGCGTTTGGCGTCAGGCTCGTTGCCAGACTATGCTCTCCCATCAGGGAAAGGCGCCGAATTATAACTTAATTTCGATATCCACCCCGGCCGGAAGATTCAGCCGGGTCAATAGGTCAATCGTCTTCGCGTCCGGGTCAAGAACATCAATCAGGCGTTTATGCGTGCGAATTTCAAAATGTTCTTGCGAGTCCTTATCAATGAATGGGCTACGTCGAACGGTGAAGCGTTCGATCCGGGTCGGGAGCGGCACCGGGCCGACAACCTTCGCGCCGGTGCGTTCCGCCGTCTCCACAATCCGCTTCGCCGATTGATCGAGCACGCGGTGATCGTATGCCTTGAGCCTAATCCGGATTTTCTGCTTCGCCATAACTCACCCGTTCCGTAGTGCGTATCCGGTTCGAGCCGAACACGGCAGACGCCATACGGAGTGCGTTTCAGTCATACACCTTGGTGATGACGCCGGCGCCGACGGTCAGGCCGCCTTCCCGAATGGCAAAACGGCTCCCCGCCTCCAGCGCCA
Source organism: Anaerolineales bacterium (assembly GCA_033577755.1). GTDB lineage: Bacteria > Chloroflexota > Anaerolineae > Anaerolineales > UBA6663 > JANWXR01. The sequence goes on along the minus strand of JAVQXV010000092.1, from coordinate 3,786 downwards.
CCGGCGTAATCAGCTCCACGCTCATGTTCACATTGTCCCCAGGCATCACCATCTCCACCCCTGCCGGCAGCTGAATCGTCCCCGTCACATCCATCGTCCGAATGTAAAACTGCGGCCGGTACCCACCAAAAAACGCCTTGTGCCGTCCCCCCTCCTCCTTCTTCAGCACGTACACCTCCGCCTCAAACTTCTTGTGCGGCCGAATGCTCCCGGGCTTCGCCAGCACCATCCCACGCTGCACCTGATCCCGCTCAATCCCCCGCAGCAGCACCCCCACATTGTCCCCCGCCTCCCCCTGATCCAGCACCTTGTGGAACATCTCCACCCCGGTGCACACCGTCGTCAGCTTCTCTTCCCGCAGCCCGATAATCTCCAACGGGTCCCCCACCTTCACCGTCCCACGCTCGATCCGCCCCGTCACCACCGTCCCACGCCCCTTGATCGAAAACACATCCTCCACCGGCATCAAAAACGGCTTGTCCTTCTCCCGCACCGGCTGCGGAATGTACTCATCCAGCACCTTCAACAGCTCCCAGATGCAGGCATACTCCGGCGCGTTCGGGTCTTGCGACGGACTCTCCAGCGCCTTCAGCGCGCTCCCACGCACAATCGGCGTCGTGTCCCCGGGAAACTTGTACTTGTTCAACAGCTCCCGCAGCTCCATCTCCACCAACTCCAGCAGCTCCGGGTCATCCATCATGTCCACCTTGTTCAAAAACACCACCATCGCCGGCACTTCCACCTGCCGCGCCAGCAGCACGTGCTCCCGCGTCTGCGGCATCGGCCCTTCCGGCGCCGCCACCACCAAAATCGCCCCGTCCATCTGCGCCGCACCCGTGATCATGTTCTTGATGTAATCCCGGTGCCCGGGACAGTCCACGTGCGCGTAGTGCCGCTTGTCCGTCTGGTACTCCACGTGCGCAATGTTGATGGTGATCCCGCGCGCCTTCTCTTCCGGTGCACTGTCAATCTGGTCGTATGCCCGGTATTCCGCCAGCTTCTTCAGCGCCAGCACCTTCGTAATCGCCGCCGTTAGGGTGGTCTTCCCATGATCAATATGACCGATCGTCCCCACGTTCAGATGCGGCTTGCTCCGATCAAATTTCTCCTTGGACATGCTGTTCTCTCCAAAACTTGATTAAGGAAAGCGGCGCATATAGCACGCTACTTTCCAAGAATTTACTTATCCTTGTCCTTCCGGCTAAAGCCTTTTAGCACTTCTTCTGCCAAATTAGCCGGCAGTTGCTGATAGTGATGAAACTCCATCGTGTACACTCCGCGCCCCTGGGTCTTGGAGCGCAGGTCGGTGGCGTAGCCGAACATCTGCGCCAGCGGTACCATTGCTCGGATGACCTGAGTGTTGCCACGCGCCTCTACGCCCTCGATGTCTGCGCGCCGCGAGGCCAGATCGCCGAGCACATCGCCCATGTACTCCTCGGGGACGATCACCTCGACACGCATCACCGGCTCCTGCAACACCGGCGCACCCTTCTGCATGGCCTCTTTGAAGGCCATAGAAGCCGCGATTTTAAACGCCATTTCGCTCGAGTCCACTTCATGCGATGAGCCGTCGAACAGCGTCACTTTCACGTCCACTACCGGGTAGCCACCGAGGACACCGCTTTCGGCGGCTTCACGGATTCCTTTTTCAATCGGCGAGATATACTCCTTTGGAATAGCACCGCCGACGATTTTGTTCTCAAACACCACGCCGGAACCCGGCTCGCCCGGCTCCATAGAGATTACGACGTGGCCGTACTGGCCACGCCCGCCGGTCTGTTTGGCATATTTCAGGTCAACCTTCGGAACCGGTCGGGTGATCGACTCTTTATAAGCGACGCGCGGGCGCCCAACGTTGGCCTGCACTCGATACTCCCGCAGCATGCGATCGAGCAGCACCTCCAAGTGCAGTTCGCCCATGCCGGCGATGATGGTCTGGCCGGTCGCCTCGTCGGTGCGCACATGAAAGGTCGGGTCCTCTTCCGCAAGCTTCCGCAGCGCCTCGCTCATCTTTTCCTGGTCGGCGTTGGTCTTCGGCTCGACGGCCAACTCAATCACCGGATCGGGGAAGCTGATGGACTCCAACACCACAGGGTTGTCAACGTCGGTCAGCGTCTCGCCGGTGAAGGTATCTTTGAGTGCCAGCACGGCGGCGATATCTCCCGCACTTACCGAGTCGATCTCTTCACGCCGGTCGGCGTACATACGGAGCAGACGGCCGATCCGCTCCCGCTTGTTCTTGGTGGAATTGAGCACGGTGGAGCCGGTGGTCAAAGTGCCGGAGTAAACGCGAAAGTAGGCCAGCCGGCCAACGAACGGATCCGAGACAATCTTGAAAACCAGCGCGGCCAGCGGGCCGTTCGGGTCGGTCCGGCGTTCCACCAGAGCATCTGTTTTAGGATCAATCGCTTTCACCGGCGGAATATCCAGCGGCGAGGGTAGATAATCCACCACCGCATCGAGCACCGGCTGCACACCCTTGTTCTTTAGGGCTGCGCCGCAAAACACCGGGTTGCACTTGCCCAGCAAAGTGGCCCGGCGCAGCCCTTGACGCAGCTCGTCCACCGAGATCTCCTCACCTTCCAGATACTTCTCGGTCAGGTGGTCATCCAACTCGGCTATGGCCTCAATCATTCTGGTTCGCGCTTCGGCAGCAGCCTCCCTCAACTCGGCCGGAATCTCGCGGCGTTCCATCTTCCGGCCTGTATCGTCGAGCCAATAAATCGCTACGTTCTCTAGCAGATCGATGACGCCCTGGAAGGAGGCCTCCTGACCGATCGGGAGCTGCACCGGGATCGGGTTTGCGCCGAGTCGGTCACGGATGGATTGCACCGAGCGCTCGAAGCTGGCACCCACCCGATCCATTTTGTTAATGAAGCAGATACGCGGCACGCCGTATCGATCGGCCTGACGCCACACTGTTTCGGACTGCGGCTCGACGCCCTGCACTGCATCAAAGACGACCACACCACCGTCAAGCACGCGCAGACAGCGCTGCACCTCGGCGGTGAAATCAATGTGACCGGGCGTATCAATCAGGTTGATTTTGTGGCCGCGCCACTCTGCCGTCACCGCTGCCGAGACGATGGTGATGCCACGCTCGCGCTCCTGCTCCATCCAGTCGGTGACGGTCGTGCCCTCATCAACGGAGCCGATCCGGTGAGTTCTACCGGTATAAAAAAGAACGCGTTCGGTGGTTGTCGTTTTGCCCGCATCAATATGGGCGATGATGCCGATATTGCGAACGCGCTCGAGGGGATAATCGGTCGTCATGGCAGACAGCTTGGGGTTACGCGCGCGGTTGTCAGCCGCTGCGCGGGGTCACCCGGGCAACTCAGAGCCTGACAACCGACATGTCATCAAAATGCCGTAGAGAGATTTACCATCGATAATGTGCAAAGGCCCGATTCGCTTCGGCCATTTTGTGAGTCTCTTCGCGTTTTTTGATAGCCGCCCCGGTATTATTGGCAGCATCCAGCAATTCGCCAGCCAGCTTCTCGGCCATGGATTTGCCGCTGCGCGCCCGCGCTGCCTGAATGATCCAGCGCATCGCCAGGCTCAGCCGTCGCTCCGGGCCGACTTCAACCGGCACCTGATAGGTTGCACCGCCTACGCGCCGCGGCTTAACTTCAATCTGTGGCCCGACGTTCTTCAACGCGCTCTCAAAAATCTCCAGCGGTTCCTTCTTGGCGCGCTCGGCGGCCAGCTCCAGCGCCCGGTACATGATGCGCACGGCGACGCTGCGCTTGCCGTTGCGCATCATCCGGTTCACAAAAGCGGCAACCA
>JAVQXV010000429.1:0-1284 GCA_033577755.1 Anaerolineales bacterium | reverse complement strand
GAAGCGGCAGTCGAAGGGGCGGCACCTTCCCTGACAACCTTTGCGTGCACACATTTTTAGACGAAAACTCGCGGCACGCGCGCCGCGATTCCACAGGTCACCTCGTAGTTGATCGTCCCCCACTTGCGCGCCAGGTCGTCGGCGGTTAGGCGCGCCTCGCCCTGCACGCCGATCAGCGTCACCTCGTCGCCCGGTTGTACGCCGGGGATGTGGCTGACGCCGACGATGATTTGGTCCATACACACGCGCCCGCGCACCGGCGCACGCCGGCCGCGAATCAGGACTTCGTTGACGCGGGGCGCGCGCCGGTAACCATCCGCGTAACCGACGCTGACCGCTGCCACCGTCTCGGCCTCGGTGGTGATGTACTCATGGCCGTAGCTGACGCCGTGGCCGGGCGGCAGGAGCTTCACCTGCGTCACGCGCGCCTTCCAGCTCAGCGCCGGGCGGAAATCCGGCGGGCAGGGGACTTCAGCCGAGGGGTTCAGTCCGTACAGCGCGATGCCGACTCGCACCAGGTCGAGCCGCGCTTCAGGGATAGTGAGCGCGCCGGCGGAGTTGCAGGCGTGCAGCAGCGACGGGCGCAGCGGCAGGGCCTGCAGCACGGCGTTGAAGCGGGCAAGTTGGGCCCGGGCGCTGAGCGGTGGAGGCTGAGGGCCGTCGAGCATGTCCGCGTTGGCGAAGTGGGTGTAACAACCCTCAACCTGCAAACCTTCCAGCCGGCGGACAGAGCCGATAAATTCCGGCGCATCCTCGGGCAGCACGCCCAGCCGGCCCATGCCCGTATCTACCTTCACGTGGACGCGCGCCGTGCGATTGAGAGCGCGTGCGGTGGCGGCGTATGCCTGCGCGCTCTCTGCATCAAAGACGGTCAGGGTCAGGTCATGGCCGATGGCCTCGGCGGACACAGCCGGAGGTGTGTAGCCCATGACGAGGATGGGCAGGGCGAGGCCGGCTTGTCGCAGCGCCATGCCCTCCTCCACGCGGGCCACGCCCAGCCAGTCCGCGCCGGCCAGAGCGGCCGCCCGGCTCACTTCCACCGCGCCGTGGCCGTAAGCGTTCGCCTTCACCACCGCCATCACGCGCACGCCGGCCAACGCCTTCATGCGGCGCAGGTTGTGTTGAATTGCAGAGAGGTCTATCTCGGCCCAGGTGGAGGACATTTCTGATTGTTGATTTTGGATTACAGACCCGGACATTATCAATCCACAATCCACAATCCGCAATCAGCAATTGTATAATCCCCGCGCTTCATGACGCTCCAAATCGCCTTCGTGCTCGGCC
>JAVQXV010000091.1:0-11487 GCA_033577755.1 Anaerolineales bacterium | reverse complement strand
GCCCAGGCGATCTTGAACAATACATCCGTTGGGTAGTCGCAATCCACGCCGCCGGCGTCGGCTTTGGCATAGCACTCAGGGGTATGCGGGGGCAATTTCACGTTCGTCAGGTCGTACTTCGCAAAGGCGGAGTGCGGGCGATAGAAATAAATCAGGATGGGCGCCTGCCGGCTAAAGGCTGCATCAACGGCAGCCAGGATTGCTTCCTCCGAGCCGGCATACACCACCTTCAGGTTCAGTCCGAGGTTCTTGATGATCTGCTCATCATACTGCACCCAGGAAGGGTCGCCGCCGAGGAACTGCCCGGCGTCGCCGGACTCGGCAGTCCTGAACAAGGCCACATTTTCTGGGTCCTTGAAGCCCTCCCAGGTTGCCAGCTCAGGATGGTCCTTCAACATATAAGTAGGGATGTACCAACCGATTTTGCCTTCGACACCCAGATTGCCTATATTCTCGACTTGCTTATTGCCTTCGATGTAAAGGGCAATGTTCTCGGCATGGCCGGAAGGCCAGACCTCGAGACTGGCGCTCAGGTCGCCGTTGGCGAGGGCAGCCCATTGCGCATTCTCGTCAATGCTCACCAGCTCCACCTTGTAGCCAAGCTCCCTCTCCAGCAGGATTTTGGCAACGTTGATGTTGATGCGCGAGGCAGTCCAGTTGTTCTCGGCGAGTTTGATGGTGATTTTGGGGGCGGCGGTTGGCGTGGGCGCGGCAGCGGGCGCGCAGGCGGCCAGGGCCAGCGCGCAGGCGACCAGGGCCGAAGCCAGAGGCCACCAGAAGCGAAGCGTTCTCGGGCGCATGTTCTTCTCCTTATCTAAAGCGGTTGGAAATTGCCGAAATTCTAGGCACGCCGGCGGCGACTGTCAAACCGGACAATTTACGTCCAGACCGTTGACTCCTGCCCGAGATTCTGATATATCAGTTGCCGACCAGCTATGCTGCCTACCAGTCTGTTGACCGCCCACCGCCGGCGCCAGAGCGAACCCGGCTCACAGAGCGCCGAGGCTTATGCCCGCCTGCGCGAAAAGATCATCACCCTCGAGCTGCCGCCTGCCTCCCCGCTCGACGAGGCGGCGTTGATGGACGAGTTGGGCTTCGGGCGCACGCCCCTGCGCGAGGCCATTCAGCGGCTGGCGCTCGACAACCTGGTCGTGATCTACCCGCGCCGCGGCACCTTCGTCGCCGACCTCAACCCCGACGACCTGCAAAAAATCTTCGAGCTGCGGCTGGAGCTGGAGCCGTACTGCGCGCGGCTCGCCGCCGAGCGCGCCACTCCGGCACAAATGGCAGCGATGGCCAACCTGTTCGCCGATTCGGAGGCCGTCATCCGCGCTGGCGACTACCGGCAGCTCATCAAGCTCGATCAGCGGGCGCACGCGCTGTTGGCGCAGGCCGCGCACAACGAATTTCTAGAAGAAATTCTCGAGCGGCTTTACAACCATGTATTGCGTTTATGGTACGTCTCGCTGCACAAAGTCAGCCGCCTGCGCGAGGCCATCGAGGAGCACCGTGACATCATCGCCGCCGTCGAGGCCCGCGATGGTGACCGTGCCGCCCAGATCATGCGCGCCCACGTCGCCGGCTTCCAGTCCGAGTTTCTATCCGCCAATCGAATAGAAAGTGGAAAGTATAAGTAGATTACCACTTTCCACTCTCTACTTTCTACTCTCTACTCTCTACTTTCTACTCTCTCACCCAATCCACCTATGCCCAAAATCCGCTCCTTCGAAATCCCCACCGTCATGAAGCACGGCCTCGGCGCGATTGCGACGCTGGCCGACGAAGCCAAGGCGCTGGGAATGAAACGCCCGCTGCTCGTCACCGACGGCGGCATCGTCAAGGCCGGCCTATTGGAGCGCGCCATTGCGCCGCTCAAAGCCGGCAACGTAGACTTCGTCGTGTACGACAAAGTCGTCGCCAATCCGCCTATCTCTGTTGTAGATGAGGGCGCGCATCTGTACCTCTCCGAGAAATGCGACGGCATCATCGGCTTCGGCGGCGGCTCCTCGATGGACACGGCCAAGGCCATCGGCGTGGTCGCCGTACACGGAGGCAGCATCCGTAATTATGAGTGGGCCGACCCCCAGCCCATTACGAAGCGCATCCCACCGACGATCTGCGTCCCCACCACTTCCGGCACCGGCAGCGAAGTCACGCTCTGGGCGGTCATCACCGACCCGCAGCGCAAAATCAAGTTCAACGTCGGCGGCACGGCCAAAATCGGCGCGTGGGTGGCGCTGATTGACCCCGAACTCACCTTCGGGCTGCCGCCCGCCGTCACTGCCGCAACCGGCATGGACGCGCTGGCTCATGCCATCGAGTGCTACACCTGCGCCTACGCCCAGCCGCTGCCGGATTCGGTTGCGCTGCACGCTATGGAATATGTGGCCCGGTATCTGCGGGTGGCTTTTGCGCAGGGGCACAACGCGGAGGCGCGCTACGGCATGAGCATGGCGGCCATGCTCGGCGCACTGGCCTACGGCACGGAGAGCGCGGGCGCGGCCCATGCCATGAGCCAGAGCGCGGGCGGCGTGCACGACGTGCCGCACGGAGCGCTGACGGCCCGCGTGCTCGGCCCGGTGATGGAATACAACTACATGGGCGAGCCGCAGAAGTTCGCCCGCATCGCGCAGGCGCTGGGCGAGGACATCCGCGGCCTGAGCGTGTGGGAGGCGGCGGAGAAAGCGGTGGAGGCCGTTTATCGCCTGACGGAGGACGTGGAAATCCCGACGCTGCAGGAGATGGGCTTCCGCGAGGAAGAAATCCCACACCTAGCCGAGATCGCCTTCGCCGACCCGCAGACCATCGGCAACCCGCGCGATTTGAGCGTGGAGGCGTACCGCAAAATCTGGCAGCGCGCCTTCGAAGTCGGCCGGTAGATTCACCGCAGAGATCGCCGAGAGCGCGGAGAAAGACAGGTATGCTGACTGAAAAAGAAGAACTCGACAAGGTCACCGAGGACAGGTATGCACGCAAAGGTTGTCAGGGAACATGCCGCCCCTTCGACTGCCGCTTCGGCTTCGCTTAGCGTCCGCTCAGGGTGCGGCTGACATGGTTGGCGTGCACACGAGGACATCATCAGTGCTGCCATTGAAGTTCACCGAGCGCTGGGGCCGGGACTGAAGGACGGCATCGAGCGCGTCGTCAATGGGTTGAAAGAATCATCTCCGCGCGCTCAGCGGTAAATCTGATGCGGTCAGATGTCATCGTCATCGGCGGCGGGGTGATCGGCGTGTGCGCGGCGTTCTACCTCGCACAGCGCGGCGCGTCGGTGACGCTGCTCGAACGCGGCCAGATCGGCGCGGGCTGTTCATACGGCAACGCCGGGCTGGTCGTGCCCGGCCACAGCATACCGCTGGCCGAGCCGGGCGCACTGCGCCACGGGTTGCGCTGGCTGCTCGACCCGGAAAGCCCGCTCTACATCCGCCCGCGCGCCGACCGTGAGCTGGCGGAGTGGCTGTTGCGCTTCGCCCTCGCCTGCACCGAGGCGCACGTTCGGGCCGCCATCCCCGTGCTGCGCGACCTGGGGCTGGCCAGCCGCGCGCTATACGATGAACTCGCGCAACTCGGCTTCGACTTCGGCTACGAGAGGCGCGGCCTGCTCGAAGTGTTCATCACCCGGCGTGGGCTGGCGGAGGCAGAAGCTCAGGCCGCGCTGCTCGGCGAATTCGGCGTGGAGGTGCGCATGCTGGACGGAGCCGGAGTGCGCGCGCTTGAGCCGAACGTCTCGGAGGCCGTGCTCGGCGGGCTATACTTCCCGCTCGACGCCCACCTCGACCCGACACGCTTCGTGCGCGGGCTGGCGCAGGAGGCCGCAAAGCGCGGCGCCTGCATCCGCACCGGAGTCGGCGTGATCGGTTTCGAGGCCGAGGGCCGGCGTATCACACGAGTGCGAACCACTAGCGGCGAACTGACGCCGGGGCAGGTGGTGCTGGCCGGCGGGGCGTGGTCGCCGGTCATCGCGCGCGATTTGCAGCTCAAGCTGCCGGTTCAGGCGGCGAAGGGATACAGCCTCACCGTCAAACGCCCGGCCCGCAGCCCGGCCATGCCGTTGCTGCTCGGCGAGGCGTGGGTGGCGGTCACGCCGCTGGGCGAGGCGCTGCGCTTCGCCGGCACCCTCGAGCTGGCCGGCCTCGATTACACCATCAACCGCCGCCGACTGGAGGCGGTGCGCCGCGGCGCGCGGGCCTATCTCCCCGAGACAGAGGCCGCCGAGGTGCTGGAGGCCTGGCGCGGCCTGCGCCCCTGCACGCCGGACGGCTTGCCCATCATCGGGCGCGCGGCGCGTTACGAGAACCTGCTGCTGGCCACCGGGCACGCCATGCTCGGCATATCGCTCGGCCCGGTGACGGGCCAACTGGTCGCGCAACTGGCGTGCGGCGAGAAGCCGGCGCTGGATCTGACTCCGCTGCACGCCGAACGATTCGCATGAACCCGCAGACGAACGTGGACACGCATGGAGGCAGCCCGCCTCCCTTTGCAGACTCAACAAGGAGCTAACATGGAACGTCGCAGCCCGCTCTACGACTATCACCTTCGCACCGCCGCGCAGCTCATCAAGGGCGGCGGGGACTTCATGTTCCCGGCCCAGTACACCAGCGCCGCCGAGGAGCACCTCAACACGCGCACCAACGTCGGCATGCAAGACCTTAGCTCGATGGGCGAGGTGGACATCAAAGGCCCCGGCGCCGAGCGGCTGCTGCATCGCCTGCTCGTCAACGAAGTCAAGGACCTCGTGCCCGGGCAGATGCGCTACAGCACCATGGTCAACGAACAGGGCGGCATCGTTGACGACATCACCGTTTACAAGTTCAGCGACGAACACTTCATGCTGGTCACCAGCAGCGCCCCGCGCAAAAAGACCGTGCGCTGGATCGCCGAACACGCCGAGGCGCACGCCGCCTACGTCACCGACGTCACCGCCGCCATCGCCCTGCCGGTGGTGCAAGGTCCCAAGTCGCGCGACTTCCTCGCCAGCGTAGTGAAGGAAGCAGACGAGCTTCGTCGGCTCAAGTACTTCCGCTTCATGCGCGCGACCATCAACGAGACGGAAGTCATCCTCTCGCGTTCGGGCTACACCGGCGAACTGGGCTATGAGCTGTACACCCCCGCCGAGGAGGCCGGGCCGCTCTGGGAATACCTGCTGCGCGAAGGCCGCAACTTCGGGCTGCTGCCGTACGGCGCGTTGGCCATGCAAAGCCTGCGTCTAGAGAAGGGCTACCCGCTCTACGGGCCGGACATCAGCGAAGAGGTCACGCCGTTCCACGTCGGCCTGGATAAGTGGATCAAGTTCGAGAAGCGCGACTTCATCGGTCGCGACGCCCTGCTGCGCGTGCAGGAGCGCGGCATTCAGGAACGCTGGACCGGGCTGATCGTGGAGAGCGAGACGCCGTTGAAGGCCGGCGACCGGCTGTACGCGGTGACGGACATGGCCGTGTTCAAGGACTACATTGAGAGCGGGCCGGAGGCCGGACAGCCGGAAGATACAGTGAAGGCGAGCCTGCAGGAGGTAGGTCGGGTGACCTCGAGCTATCGCGGTTACAGCGTGGGCAAGATGCTGGCGGCGGCCTACATCCGCACCACACACACCTACCCCGGCGCGCGACTGGCCGCCATCGTCAACGGTCGCGCCAAACTCTGCACCGTGACGCCGATGCCGTTCTTCGACCCGGAGAATGCGAGGCTGCGGGGGTGAGTAGAAAGTAGTTAGAAAGTAGAAAGTAGTCATCCCCTCCTTCCCGATTTCCACTTTCTACTTTCCAATCACAGCTCAAAACATCATGCTGAAAGAAATCCCCAAACACTACGACGTCATCGTCCTCGGCGTGGGCGGCATGGGCAGCGCGGCGACGTACTACCTCGCCAAACGCGGGCGGCGCGTGCTCGGCCTGGAACGCTTCGACATCCCCCACCTCGAAGGCTCGTCGCACGGCTACACGCGCATCATCCGCCTCGCTTACTACGAGCATCCGTCGTACGTCAACCTGCTCAAGCGCGCCTACGAGCTATGGCGCGAGATTCAGTCGCATGTGGGCGAGCAGCTGCTGTACATCACCGGCTCGATTGATGCCGGGCCGCAGGACGAGTGGGTGTTCAAAGGCGCATGGCGCTCCGCCCGCGAATATGACCTGGAGCACGAGGTGCTCACCGGCGCGGAGGTGCGCCGTCGTTTCCCCGCCTATCACTTGCCGCCGGAGACGATGGCGCTGCTGCAACCGGAGGGCGGCTTCCTTCTGCCCGAGCGTTGCATCGTCAACTACGTCATGGCGGCGCAGGCGCTCGGCGCAGAGGTCCACGCCCGCGAACCGGTGCTGGGCTGGGAACCGTACTACGGCGGTGTCAAAGTCGTGACCAAACATGATGAGTATCATGCCGATAAGCTGGTGGTGACGGCGGGCGCGTGGGCCGGCCACTTCATCCCGGAGCTGCGCGGCCTGGCCGTCCCCGAACGGCAGGTGCTGGCCTGGCTGCAACCGACGAAGCCCGAATACTTCCACCGCGACCGTTTCCCGGTCTTCAACCTGCTTGTCGAGGAGGGCCGCTACTACGGCTTCCCGCAATTTGCCGTGCCCGGCTTCAAGTTTGGGCGCTATCACCACTTTGAAGAAGTGGTGGACCCCGACGACTGGCAGCGCGAGCCGACCGACGAGGACGAGCGCATCCTGCGCGAATTCGCCGCGCGCTACTTCCCCGACGGCTGCGGCCCGACGATGATGCTAAAGTCATGCATGTTCACCAATACGCCTGACCGACACTTTATCATTGACCTACATCCCGAGTTCCCACAGGTCGTCATCGCTTCGCCCTGCTCTGGCCACGGCTTCAAGTTCGCCAGCGTCGTCGGCGAGATCGTGGCCGACCTAGCCGAGATCGGGCAGACGCGCCACGACCTGACGCTTTTCCGCCTCGCCCGCTTCACCGACCCGAACTATCGCAGCCTGCATAACATCGAGCCGGTGCACAGCGGCAGCGGGACGGAGCGGCAGGCCGGCCACGTTGTCAGGCGGCCTGCCCGGCCGGTAGAATCGCTGGCGCCGGCCGACATCGTGCCGTTCTGGTCGCCGCGCCGCGACCCGTCCGAGCGGGACCGGCGCCTGCAGGAGCGCAGGCCGATGGTCAAGCTGTAGCGCCGGCTCAGCGGGCCGCCTTTCGGTCTGGGTTGAAGTAATCTCGCACAAAGACGCAAAACAATACCCTTGGCGTCTTGGTGCAAGCCAACTTCGCGCAGCTTGCGGATCATTCCGCTAATCGGTAGAGCCACCCAAAAGGAGCTGATACCATGAAGACTCATGCACGCGTCGTCATCGTTGGGGGCGGCATCGTCGGCGCCAGCACCGCCTATCATCTCGTCAAGCAGGGCTGGGGCGACGTGGTCGTGCTCGATATGGGGCCGCTGTTCCACAACCTCGGCTCCACTTCGCATGCCCCTGGCCTCATCTTCCAGCACAACAACTCGAAGAGCGTGTGCACGCTGGCGATGTGGACGGTCGAGACCTATCTGGCCGCCGAAAAAGAAGCGGGCATCGGGCGCACGGTGTTTCAGACCGGCAGCCTCGAAATCGCGCACAGCCCGGAGCGCTTCGCCGAACTCAAGCGCAAGATCGGCAACACCCGTTCCTGGGGCCTGGAGGCCCATCTCATCGGCCCGGACGAGATCAAGAAGCTCGTGCCGGTGATGAAGGTAGATGACCTGTTCGGCGCGTTTTACGTGCCGAGCGATATGGACGTGCGCGGCGTCAAGGTGGTCGAGTCGCTGGCCAAAATCGCCACCGCGGGCGGCGCGGAGTTCCACGCCCACACGACGGTCACCGGCTTCGAGCGGCGGAACGGCCGCGTCAGCGCCGTGCTCACGGACAAGGGCCGGATCGAGGCCGAGCACGTCGTCATCGCCGCCGGGCTGTGGGGCCCGGTCGTCGGCAAGATGCTCGGCATCCATCTGCCGATGACGCCCTGCCAGCACCTGTACATCAAGACCGAACCGCTGCCCGAACTGCGGGGCGAGACCGAGGAAGTGCGGCATCCCATTATTCGCGACCAGGACCGCGACATGTACTATCGCCAGCACGGCGAGGCCTATGGCTTCGGCTCCTACGCCCATGAGCCGCTCATCGTCTTCGCCGACGAGCTGCGCCGCGACGGCCAGCCGGCCATCTACGCGCCGCAGGAGGAACACATCGAGACCGCGTACCGCTACGCCAGCGAGCGCATCCCCTCCATCGGCAAGGTCGCCATTCGCGAGGCCTTCAACGGCTGCTTCTCCTTCACTACCGACGGCCACACCATCTTCGGCGTGCACCCGAATGCGCGCAACGTGGTGTTCGCCGAGGGAGTCTGGGTGACGCACGCGGGCGGCGTAGGCCGCGCGGTCGCCAACCTGCTGGTGCACGGCGAGCCGGGCCTCGACCTGCGCGAACTGGACGTCAACCGCTTCCAGCCGCACGCCGGCAGCCGCGCCTATCTGCGCGCCCGCGCCGAGCGGCAGTACATCGAGGTCTACGACATCATCCACCCGCTGCAGCAGATGGAGTCGCCGCGCCCGTTGCGCGTCGCGCCTTACTATCCGCGGCTGAAGGAGCTGGGCGCGGTGTTCTTCGAGAACGGCGGCTGGGAGCGTCCAATGTGGTTCGGCGCGAACGAGAAACTGCTCTACAGCAGCAAGATTGATTGGCCGGTGCGCTCCGGCTGGGCGGCCCGCTACTGGTCGCCCATCATCGGCGCGGAACATCTCGCCGTGCGCGAGCGCGTTGGCCTCTTCGACCTGAGCAACTTCTACAAAATCGAAGTGAGCGGCCCGGGCGCGCTGGCCTTTCTGCAAAAGATGACGGCCAACAACGTGGATACAGCGGTGGGCCGCAGCACCTACACGGCCATGCTCACCCCTTCGGGCGGCATCAAGTGCGACCTTACGGTGACGCGCCTGGCAGAAGACCGCTTTTGGGTGCTGACCGGCGGCGGCACCGGCCCTATGGACATCGCCTGGTTGAAGCTGAATGCGCCTGAGGATGGCTCGGTGCGGATTGAAAACGTTTCTTCCGCCTGGACGACCATCGGCGTGTGGGGGCCGCGCGCGCGTGACCTGGTGCAGTCCGTGAGCCACGACAACTGGTCGAACGCCGCCTTCCCCTACCTCGCCTTCCGCGAGGCCTTCATCGGCCATATCCCGGTGTACGCGCTGCGCATCTCATATGTAGGCGAGCTGGGCTGGGAGGTGTACACGCCGACCGAATACGGACTGGCGTTGTGGGATACGCTGTGGGAGGCCGGGCAGAAGTTCGGCGTGGTCGCGGCGGGCGGCGGCGCGTTCGACTCGCTACGTTTGGAGAAGGGCTACCGCGCGTGGGGGGCGGACATTCATACCGAGCACAACCCCTACGAGGCGGGGTTGGGATTTGCCGTGCGACTCAACAAGGGAGATTTCCTCGGTCGCGCCGCGCTGGAGAAAGTGAAGGCGGAAGGGATGCGCCGCCGGCTATGCGCGATGGTGTTCGATGACCCCCGCGTCGCCGTTCTGGGCAAGGAGCCGATCTTCGCACCGGGCGGCGAGCGCGCCCTCGGCTACGTCACCAGCGCCAACTACGGCTACTCGGTGCGCAAGAGCATCGCCTACGGCTACCTGCCTGTCGAGCACGCGGCGGAAGGCGCGCGGGTGGAGATTTACTTCTTCGGCGAGCGCTTCCCGGCAACGGTGGTGAAGGAGCCACTGTTCGACCCCGGAAATGTGCGGCTGAAAGCCTAACGCGACCTCCTGCTGCAACCGAAGGAGTCCACGAAGTTACACGAAGAGCGTGCACAGTTCTTTCTAAAGGTGTGCACGCAAAGGCTGTCAGGGAACCGGCCGCCCCCTTCGACCGCCGCTTCGACTCCGTTCAGTGTCCGCTCAGGCCTCATTCGTGGGCCGGACGGGGCGCTACCACGTGCGTCCGGTGCGGATGAACTCAATCATCTTGTCCGCCCCGACCACCTGGGTCAGCGCCATTAGCGGGTCGGGCAGCGGGTCCTGCCATAGCCACTCGGGCTTGATCCAGAGGCCGGGCAGGACGCGCGAGTGATACACGTCGCCCGTAGCCAGGGCAATAGGCTGGTAGCGTCCCCGCTCATCGAGCTGGTAGAAGTAAGCGCGCCGGCGCTGCGGTCGCGGGTCAATGATCCAATATTCAGGCAGGCCGACGGCCTCATACTCAAAGAACTTGTCTTCGCGGTCGCGGATAACGCTATCGTCAGAGACGATTTCGATGGCGAGGTCGGCAGGGCCGTTCAGCCGCCGCTCACCCAGCCGGTCGAGGTTGGCGGTTGCGACGAACAACACATCCGGCTCACGAGCCGGGCCGCTCGGCGAGAGTTTCATCTCGAACGGTGCGTCCAGCACGCGACCCAATCCAAACAGCCTGACGAATGAGTTCAGGAACTGCACAAGGAAAATCTTGACCGCTTGATGCAGTTGCGTCGCAGGCATATGAACAATGACCTCCCCATTCACCCATTCCGCCAGGAAGTTCTCCTCACCTGCCCAGGCAAGGTATTCGTCGTACGTCATTTTCAGCCGGGTCTGTTCCGTGGCCGGCGTCTCAACCGTTGCGCTCACTGCCGTCATGGCGACCTCCTCTCGTCGAGCGTTATGATAGCATAGCAGCTAATCTACTCACCCTCAGGAATTCCCATGCGCCACTTTCTTCACATTGCCGACTATTCCCCTGAAGAACTCCAGTACCTGCTCGACCTGGCCGTGAAACTCAAGAAGGAGCGGCAGCGCGGCGGCAACCGCCCCCTGCTCAAGGGTAAGGTGCTGGGGATGGTTTTCCAGAAGCCGTCGCTGCGTACGCGCGTCTCGTTCGACATGGCGATGCGCCACTTAGGCGGCGATGCGCTCTATCTCTCGCCCGATGAGATCGGGCTGGGCAAACGCGAGAGCGTGGCCGACGTGGCCCGCGTGCTCTCCCGCTACGTGGACGCTATCATGGCCCGCACCTTCTCTCACCAGCATCTCCTCGAGCTTGCACAGTGGTCGAGCGTGCCTGTCATCAACGGCCTGACCGATTACAACCATCCTTGCCAAGCGCTGGCCGATGCACTCACCATTCAGGAGTACAAAGGCCAACTCAAGGGCCTGCGCGTAAGCTACGTTGGCGATGGCTTCAACGTGGCGGTCTCGCTGCTGCATATCTGCACCAAGCTGGGCGCGCACTTCACCATCGCCTCGCCCAAGGGCTACGAGCTTGCGCCCCGACCGGTGGAGCTGGCGCAAGAGTTCGCCCGCGAATCCGGCTCGCAGATTACGCTGCTTAATGACCCGCGTGAGGCCGTGCGCGGCGCGGACGTGGTCTACACCGACACGTGGACGAGCATGGGCCAGGAGGCCGAGGCCGAAAAGCGCCGCGCCGCCTTCGCCGGCTACACCGTCAACACCGAGCTGCTGGCGCTGGCCCGCCCGGACGCCATCGTCATGCACTGCCTGCCCGCGCACCGCGGCGAAGAGATCACCGACGAGGT
>JAVQXV010000090.1:0-11562 GCA_033577755.1 Anaerolineales bacterium | reverse complement strand
CTTCCTTCCCTTATGCCCAAAGCCAAAACCCTCCCCGCTAATGACCCCAAACTCCAGGACGCAGTAGGCCGGCACAGGCGCACGCAACAGGTCAACGGCTGGATCCTCATCGGCTACGGGCTGCTGACACAAGTCGTCGCCATCTCCGGCGAGCCGCTGCATCCGGTGGCCGGCCTATCCTTCATTGCCATCGGGTTCTTCTGTCTGAGGTGGGGCGACCCGGCGCTGCTGGCCGCAACGGGCATATTGTTCGCCTTCGCCATCGTGCCGACGGTGAACCCGGCCATCACCCTGCTCGGCCCCGACCCGGTGGTGCGGCTGGGGGGCCTGAGCGGCTGGGAGGTCGCCATCATCGTCATCGTTAAAGCCGCGCTGGCCTTCACTTCAATGCAACAGTTCTTCCTCTTTCGCCTGCTCTACGGCACGGAGCGGATGGTGAGCGACGAGCCGAACCTCGCCCTCATTCCACCGCTGGTGACGAACCGGACGGACATCTACGCGCGCTGGTCGCGCTCTGCGGGGATTGCGGCAGCGTTGCTGGCGGCCCTGACGATAGGCTTCCTGCCGGTAGACCCGCAGGCGCCGGCGACGCGCTTCTCGGCGGAGCTGGCCGGCGCGCTTGGAGCAACAGCGCTGGGGCTAGGTCTGGGCGCGGCCTTCTCCCCCACTGACGAGCGCCCGGCGGCGCTGCTCGGCATGGGGACAGGCATCGCGGCGTATCTGGTCACGGCAGCGGTGCTATGGCTGGTGACGTGAGCGGCGCAGTCGGCGATTTCATCTCCGGTCGCTTGCTTGTAAAATCCCGCCATGTCGCGCTCTTTCAATCGAATACTGCTGATTGGGGTCACGCTCAGCCTTGCAGCGTGCGATGGCCTGCCCTTCCGCATCGTTCCCGTCACGCCGACGCCCACCCCCTCGCCCGCGCCCACCGTGCCGCCGCCGCCAACGACCGAGGTCATCTTCACCGTCGTCGCGCCGGCCAATACGCCCGCCGGCGCGCAGGTGGCCGTGCAGCTGATTGATGATGTGACCGGCGCACGCCCGCTCATCCCGCTGAATAACGTGGGCGGCAACGTGTGGACGGGGACGACGCCGGCCATGCGCGGCGACGTACTGCGGTATCGCTATGTGCGCACCGCGCCCGGCTTTGCCGAGGAGCTTACGCCGCTCAACCGGCCGGTACCCTATCGCCTGTTCGTCGTCTCCGAAGATGTTTCAGCGGCGACCGACATCGTTGCCGCCTGGAGCGATACGCGCTGGGGCGGTGGCGACCAGGGCGCGCTCGTCGGCTACGTGCGCAACGCGAACACCAATCAGGGCGTGGCCGGCGTGCTGGTCAACGCAGCGGGACAAAACACGCTCACCGCCCACGACGGTTACTACGCCATCTACAACGTCCCCTCCGGCAACCAGCGCGTTACCATCCTTGCGCCGGACGGCTATCTGCGCCCGACCCAGAACATGGCCGGCGTCCCGCCCAGCCAGGTAGTGCAGCTCGACCTTAGCTCGCCCGACCCGAACTCCGTCTCGGTGACCTTCGTGATGACGCCCCCCGCCAACACCGATGGTGCGGCGACGCCTCGTATCATCGGCAACCTGGCGCAATTGGGCAGCACGTTCACCCTCCAGCCGGACGGCACCTCCATCGTGGGAGCGCGCGCGCCCACGCTCTTCCCCCTCAACGACGGTACCGGGCGCTTCGCCATCAGCGTGCGTGTCTTCGAAGGGACGGTCATCCGCTACGCTTACACCCTCGGTGATGGCTTTTGGAACACCGAGCTGGACGAGACCGGTCGGCGCCGCCTGCGCACCTACGTCGTGCCCTTTGGCAATTCGACCCAGTACGACACGGTGACCGGCTGGCATACCGGCAACTTCCCGCCGGTTGTCTTTGAAGTGACGACGCCGCCCGATACGCCGCCCGGCGACTTGCTGACGATTCAATTCCGCACTTCGCAGTGGCTCGCGCCGCAATTGATGGGCCGGCTGGCGCCCAATCGTTGGCGCTTCGTCCTGTATAACCCTCTCAATTTCACCGGCAATGTGGGCTACCGCTACTGCCGCAACTTCGCCTGCGGCGCGGCAGACGACATCGCCACCGCCGGAGCGGCCAGCCTAGGTCGGCTTTTCACCCCGACCGTGCTGCCGCAGGCTCACATCGAGAGGGTGAACGCCTGGCGCTGGTGGAGCGAAGCGCCTGCGCCGGACCTGAGCGCCCTGCCCCAGCAGAACATCCCGCGCCCGGAGCTATCGCTGGGCGTTGTTCTGGCAGAGCTGTGGCAGCCGGCGGCGCTCCCGCTCTATCCCGAAATGCTGGGCGGAGTTCGGGCCAGTTCAGCCACCAGCCTCACCATCATGCGCCGCAGCCTGATGCGTAGTGTGTCTCCGCCTCTGCTCGCGGACGACCCGGCGCTGACCATGCCGGAGTACGAGGTGCGCGCCCTGGCCGAGCAGGCGCGCGAAGCCGGCCTGGCGGTTGTGCTGCATCCTGTCACCTGTGCCTACACGCCCTACGGCCCATGTGATTACTTCAACGGCTACACGCCGGACGCACTGTGGTACGAAGCCTATGAGCGGCATATGCTGACTCAGGCCAGCCTGGCGGCAGCCATCGCTGCGGATACGCTGGTGATCGGCGATTACAAGCTGCAACCGACGTTCCCCGGTGAGCCGGGCGCGCCCCCCGACGCCGAAGCGCGCTGGCGCAGGCTGATTGCGCGCGTGCGTGAGCGCTACGGCGGGCGATTGGCCTTCGAACTGCTGCTTGGCGACGACATCTGGCCCAACCCGCCGCCGTTCCTCGACTCGGTCAACTTCATCCGCGTCCACTGGTGGGCGTCGCTCGCCGGCAATTCCACCGCCTCGCTGACCGAGATGACCGCCGCCGCCGGCAACCTGATGGACGCGCGCCTCAAGCCGCTGAAAGACCGCTTCCCCGGCAAGTTTCTGCACCTGAGCGTGGCCTACTACTCCGCCGACGGCACGGCGACCCAGTGCCTGCGCCGGCCCGACGGCAGCTGTCACCCCTTCACCGATTTCAACCCGGAGGCGCCGGACGTGGGCGCTTACGGCCTTGACCTCGGCGAACAGGCCAATGCTTACTACGCCGTGCTGTCCGCCGCCTATGAGCGGCCCTGGATCAACGGCGTGGCCACCTTCGGATACAACCCGCTTGTCAGCCTGCGCGACAAGTCGCTCTCAGTGCGCGGCAAACCGGCGGAGGCCGTGCTGGCCGCCTGGTACCTTCGATATCTTGGCCGATAAACTACGGCTGGCTATCGTCCATCCGTTCAATCCGCTCAATCCGTTCCATCCATCTAATCCGTTCAATCCGTGCAATCCGTTGAAAACAAAAGCCAGCCCTCTCAGGAGCCGGCTCGAAATGAAAGCAAATCCGAAACGGACGTTACTTGACCTTAGCGAGCGCTTTGATGCACTTGGTGCACAACGTTTTCTGCACGAGGCGGTTGCCTTCCATCACCTTCGTCTTTTGCAGGTTAGGGCGGAAGGTGCGCGAAGTGCTGCGCTTGGAAAACGAAACGTTCCGGCCGAACTTTGTGGTCTTGCCACAGTATGCACAGTGGGCCATAAGGCAAAATCCTTTCTACATGCAAAGACGGCCGGTGGGCCGTCTCACCAACAGACATTCCCAAAAACGAGCGGGCGAGATATTATCACAGTCTGAGTGAAGCCTCAACTCGAAAGCCGCGCGGTGCAACGCGGACAGCCCGGCCCGGCGCCGGCCTCCTGTCGGCGGGGTACCGGCGGTACGGAGATCGGCATGTCTGCAGAAGAACATAACCTACTCGGCAAAATTCACATCGCGCCGGCTGCCGTCGCCACCGTCGCCAGCCATGCCGCGTTGCAGAGCTACGGCGTGGTCGGCATGGCAGCAAGGAACGTGGTGGATGGCCTGACCAACATCCTCACCCGCGACCCGCGCCACGGCGTGGACGTTTCCTTTCAGCCGGACGGCGTCGTGATCAACGTCTACGTGATTATGGAGTACGGAACCCGCATCAGCACCGTAGCGCACAGCCTGTCCAGCGCCATCAAGTTCAACGTCGAAAAGACGCTCGGCCTGGAAGTGAAGGAAGTCAACGTCCACGTTCAAGGCCTGCGCATCAGCACATCGGCTGACTAACCAAAACACCAAAAATCTGAGCGAATACCGTCATGACCGCCGAATCGACCGCTTCGCCCCGCACATACCACGACCTGTACACCTGCAACGGCCAGCAGCTCAAGCAGCTCACCCAGGCCGCCATCACCTGGCTGGAGACAAACCGCGAGATCGTCAATGCCCTCAACGTCTTCCCCATCCCCGATGGCGACACCGGCACCAACATGCTCATGACCATGCAGGCCGCCTACCGTGAGATTGAATCGCGCGACGAAAAGAACGTCGGCAAGGTAGCGCAGGCCATCGCCCAGGGCGCGCTGATGGGCGCGCGCGGCAACTCCGGCGTCATCCTCTCACAAATCTGGCGCGGCTTCGCGCGCGCGCTGGATAACCTCGAGGCGTTCGATACCACTCAGTTCGCCCGCGCCCTGCGCGAGTCCGCCGAGACCGCCTATCGCGGCGCGGTGCGGCCTGTCGAGGGCACCATCCTCACCGTCATCAAGGACTGTGCCGTCGCCGCCGAAGACGCCGCCCAGCGCCACCACGAGCTACGTGCTCTGCTCGAACGCATCGTCCATGCCGCTCAGCTCTCGCTGGCGCGCACACCCGACCTGCTGCCGGTGCTCAAGCAGGCGGGTGTGGTGGATGCAGGCGGCAAGGGTCTGATCTTTCTGCTCGAAGGCATGCTGCGCTTTCTGCGCGGCCAACCGCTCGACCAGCCGGTGGACGCCGTTGTCAAGCCGCTCGACTTCGCTGCCGTCGGCGCCGCTATGAATGCCATCGAACCGGGGCAGGAATGGGAAGTCATCGTGGATTTCAGGCCGAAGGGCGCGGTGCACCTACCTACCCTCTACAAACGGCTCGAACAATTGGGCACGGCCATCCAGGTGGGCGAGGGCGACGGCATGTATCGCATTCACATTCACCTGCTCAAGTCGCGACGTCATGAGCCGCTCGAGTTGGTCGAGGAGCTGGGGACGATTACCAAAGTCTCGATGGAGAACCTGCTGGCTCAGGTGGATGGGCTGCTGGCCGAGCCGCTGCCTCTGACGCCCGTGACGCCCGGCCAGATCGGCGTGGTGGCGGTCTCGCCCGGCGATGGTCTCTCGCGCGTGCTGGCCTCGCTCGGCGCGGCGGCCATCGTGGGCGGCGGGCAGGCGCAAAACCCGTCTACCGAGGAGATTCTCAAGGCCGTCAACGACTTGCCCACCGACCGGGTTATCATCCTGCCGAATAACAAGAACATCATCATGGCGGCGCAGCAGGCAGCGCAGCACTCCCCCAAGCAGGTGCGCGTGGTGCCGACTCGCTCGGTGCCGCAGGGCATCGCCGCGCTCATGCAATTCGTGCCCACCGGCAAACTGGAAGATGTGGAAGCCGCCATGAATCGCAGCCTGAGTCAGGTGCAGACCGGCGAGGTGACGCAGGCTACGCGCTCGGTGGAGCTGCACGGCGTGCAGGTGGACGAGGGCCAGATCATCGGCCTGCACAACGGCCAACTGAAAGTCTCCAGCGACACGCTGACCGGCGCGGTCTTCAAACTGCTGGAAGAGATGGGCGCTGCGCAGCACGAAGTCATCACGCTCTACTACGGCGCCGAAGTGACCGAAGCCGACGCCGAGCAACTGACAGCCGCCATCGCCGAGCGTTACCCGGAGGCCGCGGTTGAGTTCCACTTCGGTGGCCAGCCGCATTACTATTACATCATCTCGGTGGAGTGAGAAGTTACGGGCGAGGGGTTGCAGGCCGAATACTTCAGGTCAGGTATCCCGAAGACGAACCTTCAATCTCCAATTTCATATCTTCAACTGTAGATGGTTCGCCTCGTCACCGACTCTAACGCCTTTTTCTTTGACCCGACCTTTGTCCAAAAGCATCACATTCGCGTTCTCCCGCTCGGCGTGCGCCTGGGCAACGAAGTCCTGCCGGAGACGGCGCTGACCACCGAGCAGTTGTTTCACCGCCTCGGCAATAGCGAGCTGCGGCCTACGCTCGAAGCGCCGACGCCGGAGCAGTTCACCGCCGTCTTTCAAGAATTGGCGCAGACGACGGACTCGATTGTGTGCATTCACTTCTCCGGCAAGCTCAGCCGCACACCGGATAACGCCCGCACCGGGGCCGAGACGCTGCTGGGCCGCATGAACATTCAGGTGATTGACTCCGGCTCGGTCTCGCTGGGGTTGGGCGTGCTGGTGGAGGCGGCAGCCCGAGCTGCGATAAACGGCGCGACGGTGGAGGAAATCGTCAAGATCGTCCGCGGCCACATCCCACGGCTGTACGGTGCGTTTTTCTGCAACACCATGGCCTACGCGGGGCAGTTACCGCATATTCGCAAAGCCCATGCCATCCTAGGCGAGATGCTGGACATCAAGCCGGTGCTGGCGCTGGAGGACGGCGACCTGATCCCGATTGAGAAGGCACGCACGCGCATGCAGGCCATCGAGAGGCTGGTGGAGTATGCCGTCGAGTTCACCGAGGTCGAACGCTGTGCCATTCTGCAGGCTACACCCCGCCCAACCGAAGACACGCGCGCACTGCTGGAGCAGCTGGCCGAGGAAGCGCCGGGGTTGAAGTGGCCCGTCATCGCCTACACACCCGCGCTGGCCACCCTGCTTGGCCCGGAAGCGATGGGGGTGATGGTCTATGAGTCCGATGCCACCGTCTTTTGACCCGGCTAGTG
Source organism: Anaerolineales bacterium (assembly GCA_033577755.1). GTDB lineage: Bacteria > Chloroflexota > Anaerolineae > Anaerolineales > UBA6663 > JANWXR01. The sequence continues at coordinate 4,759 of JAVQXV010000090.1, read as the reverse complement.
TGCACGCAAAACATGTCAGCCGCACCCTGAGCGGACGCTGAGCGAAGCGAAGCGGCAGTCGAAGGGGCGGCCTGTTCCCTGACAACCTTTGCGTGCACACCCCGGCTACGACTTAGGGGGTTTGATTAAAAATTGAAGTACAATCCCCACATGCTTCTATCGCTGGAACAATTGCAAAAGTACCTCAAAGCCGAGATCGGCGCGAAGTACACCAACAAAGCCATCATCGGAGGCCTGCCCAAGATTCTGGCCCATTGGGAAACGTTGGCGAAACGCGACAACCTCGACCCCGCCGTGGTGGAGAGCCTGATAGTGCGCATCCGCGCCTATCCCGACCTGCCGCAGGATAAGCGCCCGCTGGCCGTAGCCGAGCTGCTTGACCTGGTGCAGGCGGCCAACGAGCAGGAGATGGCGAAGCGCCGCGCCGGGACAATACCGCCTGCTGCCCGACCTGCTTTATCCAAGCCGGCTCCCACCGCCGGCACAGCGGCTCCGCTACAGTCACCCACAGAGAAGGAAAAGCGCGGCGCCATCCCACCCGCGCAACGCCCTCGGCCCAAACCGCGTCCACCCCTCTCCACCATCGAACAAGAAGCCGACGAATCAGAACCGACAGCGCCCACCGGCAGAGCAGCTTTCCCTCAGGAAGCGTCTTCCGCCGACATCGTAACGCCCGCCGAGCCACCTCTTCAGCCGACGCCTCCTATCGAACTCCGCCCCGCCGAGGCGCGCCCCACAGATACGCCGCCTGCAGATACACGGCCCGCTCGCGCCGAGCGTTCGACGTTCACCGTGGAGCCGCTTGACCCGCGCCCACGCAAAGCCGAGCTGAAGCCGCTCAAGGCACAGGAGCCGGTTGACCCGCTGGCCGGCCTCGATGCGCCCCTCACCGTGCTGCGCGGCGTCGGGCCGGAGACGGCCAACGACTATGCCCAGTTGGGCATCAAGACGGTGCGCGACCTGCTGCTCTACTTCCCACGCCGGTACGACAACTACTCCAAGTTGAAGACCATCAACCGGTTAGAGTATGGCGAGGAATGCACTCTCATCGCCACCGTCTTGGAGGTGCGCGAGCGTCGCTACCGCGCCAACCGCACCATGCTCAAGGTCGTGCTCTCCGACGGCACAGGCATGATCGAGGTGACCGAGTTCAACCCCTACCGCAAGAGCCTCCTTCAGCGAGGCCGGCAGGTCGTCGTCTCAGGCCGCGTAGACCAATACCTGGGTCGTCTCACCCTCGTGCCGCGCGAGTGGGAGAAGCTCGATGTGGAGCTGCTGAACACGGGCCGCATCGTGCCGGTGTACAGCCTGACCGAGGGCCTGTACCAGCGCAGCCTGCGCGCGCTTACCGCACAGGTCGTGAAATACTGGGCGCCCCGCTATCCCGACCCGCTCCCCGCCGACATGGTGGAGCGCGCCGGGCTGATGAGCTACGGCGAAGCGCTGGCGCAGATTCACTACCCCGACAGCGAAGAGAAACTGGAGGCCGCTCAGCACCGGCTGGCCTTCGACGAACTGCTGGCGCTGCAGCTCGGCGTCCTGCGCCAGCGGCGGCAGTGGCAAAGCGCCAGCGCGCAGCCCCTCACGGTATCCGACGAATGGCTGTCGGCCTTCATCGGCAGCCTGCCCTACGCGCTGACCGGCGCGCAGACCCGCGCCGTCGCCGAGGTACGCACCGACCTGAGCCGCACCGTGCCCATGAACCGTCTGTTGCAGGGCGATGTCGGTTCGGGCAAGACTGCCGTGGCCGCCATCGCCATGGCCATCGCCATCCGCGCCGGTGCGCAGGCCGCACTGATGGTCCCCACCAGCATTCTGGCCGAGCAGCACTTTCAAACCATCACCCGCCTGCTAACCGCAGATGGCAAACCGCAGCCCGCAGTCGGCGTCCCCGCATCGGCCATCCGCCTGCTGCAAGGCGCCACCCCCGCTGCCGAGAAAGAGGCTATCTATGCCGGGCTGCGCAGCGGCGAAATCAAAGTGGTCGTCGGCACGCATGCGCTCATCGAGTCGCCGGTGGAGTTCGCCAATCTGGGGCTGGTAGTGATTGACGAGCAACACCGCTTCGGCGTAGCGCAGCGCGCCTCGCTGCGCGGCAAGGGGCGCAATCCGCACTTGCTGGTAATGACGGCCACGCCCATCCCGCGCACGCTGGCGCTCACCGTGTATGGCGACCTCGACCTAACCGTGCTCGACGAGATGCCGCCGGGCCGCCAGCCCATCACTACCTACCTCCTGCACGCCAACGAGCGCGAGCGCGCCTATGCCTTTGTGCGGCGCGAGGTGCACAAGGGCCGACAGGCTTTCCTCATCTTTCCGCTCGTCGAAGAGTCTGAGAAAAGCGAAGCGAAAGCGGCGGTCGAGGAGCATACGCGCCTCCAGCAGGAAATCTTCCCCGACCTGAAGCTCGGCCTGCTCCACGGACGAATGAAGCCCGACGAGAAGGACGAGGTAATGCGACGGTTCCGCGCCGGCGAATATCACATCCTTGTCTCAACCTCGGTGGTGGAGGTGGGCGTAGATGTGCCCAACGCCAGCGTCATCCTGATTGACGGCGCGAACCGCTTTGGTCTGGCGCAACTGCACCAATTCCGTGGGCGCGTGGGACGCGGGCAGCACCCCTCATACTGCTTGCTCATCTCCGATTCGCCCGACCCCGCGCCGGACGAGCGGCTCAAGGCGATGGAGGCCACGCAGGACGGCTTCGTGCTGGCGCAGAAGGACCTCGAGCTGCGCGGCCCCGGCGACTTCCTCGGCACACGCCAGAGCGGCTTCGCCGGCCTGCAGACCGCACGCCTGAGCGACCTCAAGACCATCGAAAAGGCCCGCCGCGAGGCGCTTGCCCTGTTCGAGCGCGACCCGGAGCTTCGGGCGCCTGAACACGCCGGCATTGCCGCCCTCGTCGCCCGGTTCTGGACCGAAGGCGCAGGTGATGTTAGCTAGGAAAAGGAGGGAAGCGCGGGAGGATGCCCAACCACAGCTTTCCGCTCCTTCCCTCTTTACCCAAAGGGACGCAGGAGAACCGCCTTGAAAATCAAAGCCGTCTATCCCGGAACGTTCGACCCAATCCACTTCGGCCACATAGACATCATTCAGCGTAGCGCCGAGCTGTTCGAGGAAGTCATTGTGGCGGTGTATGACAAGCCGCTCAAATCGCTGGTCTTTCCATTCGAAGAGCGCATCGCTCTGGTGCGCCAGGCCGTCCAGGAGCTGGCGCTTGCCAACGTTGAGGCGGTAGGCTACAACGGCCTGACGGTAGATTTCTGTCGCCGGGTGAACGCCAAGGTCATCATCCGCGGCCTGCGCGTCTTCTCCGACTTCGAGTTCGAGTTCCGCATGGCGCTCGCCAACCGGCGATTGGCGCCGGAAATTGACATCGTCAACCTCATCACCAACGAGCAGCACACTTTTCTCAGCAGCACCACCGTCCGCGAGATCGCTTCGCTGGGCGGCGATGTGGGCACGATGGTGCCGCCCCACGTCGAGGTCGCCCTTAAGCGCCGTTTCAGGGAGCTGGGTGAGGATGGTAGCGCCCGCGTCGTGCCGATGACGCAGTTGAGGGATTAGTCTTCAGTCTTTAGTCTTCAGTCCTCGGCCTCGAGTCATCATGACCTAAGACTGAAGACTGATGACTAAGTGTGCACGCAAAACATGTCGGCCGCACCCTGAGCGGACGCTGAGCGAAGCGGCAGTCGAAGGGTGGCACCTTCCCTGACAACCTTTGCGTGTACACGATGACCGATGACTGAATTGCGCCGCAACCTTATTGGGTGTATCTTTACAGCAACCTGTCGGATCCCGAGAGAACCGATATGGACATTCTCCATCTTGTTGACCGGCTGGAAGAAGTCTTCAACGACGGACGGCCCATCCCCCTGACCCGCAAGCTGGCCGTGGATGAAGACCGCGTGCTGGAGCTCATTGATCAGATGCGCGTCTCCATCCCCGAAGAAGTGAAAAAGGCGCAGCAGATTCTGAACCAGCGCGACAAGATTCTGGCTCAGGCGCAGGAAGAGGCTCAGCGCACCGTGCAGCTGGCACAGGAAAAGGCTGCACAGCTTGTGGAGAAGGAATTGATTGTGGAACAAGCCAAACAGCGCGCTCAGGAAATCATCCGACAGGCCGAGCAGGACGCCGAGAGCATCCGCGCCGATGCCGACGACTACGTGTTGGACACCCTTACCCGGCTGGAGGCCGAGACTGCCAAATTGCTCCAGCAAATCCGCAACGGCATCAACAAGCTACGTGGCGAAAAGGGCTTACCGCCGCTCGACACCCTCACATGAAGGCCTACTGGACGAACTGGAAGAACCGCGCTCGCCGGCTCGGAGTCGAAGTCTACGCCCTGTATCTGGCCTACCGCGACCCGCGCGTTCCCTGGTACGCGCGCCTGTGGGCTATGGTCGTCGTCGGGTACGCCTTTAGCCCGATTGATCTCATCCCTGATCCCATCCCCATCCTCGGCCATCTTGACGACCTCGTGCTGATCCCGCTCGGCGTGGCGCTGGCGCTGCGCCTGATCCCGGCCCCCGTGCTGGCCGAGTGCCGCGCTCGGTCACAGACCGCCTTCGCTCAGGGAAAACCCGTTAGCCGGGCCGCTGCCTTTGTCATCGTGCTCATCTGGCTCCTGCTGGCCGCGCTGGCCGCCCGCCTTCTCTTCGATTTCCTTCCGCTGCGCTTTGCTTGATGTGTGCATGCAAAACATGTCAGCCGCACCCTGAGCGGACGCCGAGCGAAGTCGAAGCGGCAGCCGAAGGGG
>JAVQXV010000428.1:0-1306 GCA_033577755.1 Anaerolineales bacterium | reverse complement strand
CGGTGGAGACCACGTCAATTTCGCTGACGGAACGGATGAAGTTGGTCTTGCCGGAGTTAAACGGGCCGGTGACCACCATCTTTACCGACTGCTGCATCGAGGGGCCTTTCTCCTACAGACTCGTGAAACACACGCGCTATGGTTTACAGAGACCGGATACGCGCGATGAGCTTGGTGACGATGTTGATCTGCTTCTTAGGGTCAGGCGGAGGCGGCAGGGGGCGAGGAGCACTGCCGGTGGGACGCTGTGGCTGTGAGGCCGGCTGCCGCATTTCCATCCCCGGAGGCCGCACCAGCTCCACCAGGCCGGCCTGTAACAGGCCATAGCAAATCTTGCGGATTTCCATATCACTCATGCCCAGAGCTTTGGCCATCGCACGCATGGAATTTTTAGGGCTGATGTAGGTGACCACGCGCCACTCGTCGGCGCTCAGGCTCATGTTGCGGATGTTGGCTGCGTTGGGTCGCTCGGCCCATTTGAGGGCCATATCTAGGTTGGGCAACTCTTCTACAAGGTGTGCCCACTCCTGCATGCGCCGTGAGCCTTCGATGATAACGTTCTCCAGCTCAATGGGCACGGTGATTTTGTCATCCCCCGGCATGAGCGTCGGATCAAAGCGAAACAATCCCTCCGCCCAAGTGAACAGGCGATAGACGATCTCCAGCATGTGGTGACGCAGGCTGTTCAAAATGTCACCCTGGCTGACGTAGCCGGCGTTGATGAGCAGCAGGCCCAACTCTTTATCGGTGGCATTGGGCGCGCGCGCGCGCAGCACCCGCACCTGCTCCTCGGTGAGCCGGCCTGCTTTGCGCAGCACTGCCACCAGATGACCATCCTCATGCCCCATGGCAGCATATATCAGCTTGCCGTTGCGGAATGACATCTGCGCTGACTGGTTCGGCCCGTCAATGAGCAGTGTGCCCGTTTTCTTCGCCAGATTAATGAGATTCAACAGATTGGACGTTGAAAAATCACGTAGATTGCCTTTTAGCGGCATCCGGACCTCAGCAGCAAACCGCCTCGCATCTCTTAACGCGCCGGATTATAAGACAGCGAAGAATAGCCGTCAAACAAAGCGATTTTGCGTGTGCACGCAAAACATGTCGGCCACACTCTGACCCTTCGGCATCGCTTATAGAGCGCGCTCAGGGGAGCGGCGGGTGTCCTTCGACTGCCGCTTCGGCTTCGCTCAGCATCCGCTCAGGATGCCCGCCGCGCAGGACCTCCTGAGCGTGGCTTCGCTTCGCGAAGCCCGCCGAAGGACGAAGGGGCGGCACGTTCCCTGACAACCTTTGCGTGCACACG
>JAVQXV010000427.1:0-1322 GCA_033577755.1 Anaerolineales bacterium | reverse complement strand
GTGCGGGGATGCATCCGACAACCACGAGCGAGACAGCGCTGGACGGTCGTGAGCAGCGCCTCCAGTTGGGTCGTCTCCCGCATGGCGCTGGCCAGGGCGCGCGCCTACGCCCGCACGGTGCGTGCCGCTGTGGGCAGGCTGCGATCAGGATTCTTCCCGCACCTCACCACCATCACCCAGTGGTGGATCAGCATTGCGAGCAGTTTCGCATCCACCGCGCACCGGATCCGCCCCGGCTTGGCGCTGCGCCAGGGCGTCCCTTTCCCGTGCGACTGCCACAACTTGAACAGCAGTTCAATCTGCCAGCGCGCCCGCGCCAGCGCCAACGCCTCCGCCAGGCGCAGCAGCGCGCGCGGGGCGTTCGTCAGCAGGATGGTCCCGTCCATCCGCGCGCGCGGCGCCGCGCGCGCGGTCGGCCCGCTGCGACGGGCTGCGGCCTGCGCGCGCCGCCGCCGCTGATCCGCGACTTCCTGCGGGACGCGCAGCGCCAACAGCCGGGCCGAGAGACGCTGGCCCTGACCCACGAGCACCGCCTGATCCCCCTGCGGTCCCTGCGGCGCCCGCCACGCTGGCCGGTCCACGGGCACGCCGTCGGTCGTCAGGATGGTCGTTCCGCCCCGCAACCGCGTCAGCCAGTAGGCGGCGGCGGCATCCAGCGCGGCGAAGCGCTCCAGATTGAAGCACCCCGCCTCCCCCAGGCGCACGCTGCCGGGCGGCGCCGGCTGCGCCGCGACCGTCGTGCCGTTCTCGTGGGGGCGCGCCGACTCACGAAACGGTCCCTGCAGTGCGCCCGCCCGCAGGTCAAGCCCCACGCTGATGGTGCGCGCCGCAGCGGTGGGGTGCGGCGTCCGTCCGCCGCACCCGGGCCACGGGTCAGCGAGCGCGTCCGGCACGGTGATGGTCGCGCCGTCGATGATTCTGACCTCGGTGAAGCGCTGGATCAGGGGCGTCGCGACCGCTGCGCCGCCGATCGCAGCGTCGCCCCCCGCGGCCAACACGGCGCGCAGGCCGTCGGCGGCAGCGGCGGTGAAGCGCTGATCAAGCCCTTGCGGGGTCATCGTCACGCCCGCGGCGGCGGCGGTTTGGGCGAGGGCGTCCCGACTGGCATCCGGATCGGCCAACCAGCCGAAGACCAGGGTTTGGACAAACGTACTCCCAGTGAACGTGCTCCGGGTCGGTCGCTGGATCAGGCGGGTGCGCCGCCCCGCCAGGTCGGCCTGCTCCGTCAAGATAGGGTGGACAGTTGCGGCCAGGTGTGGGATGGTTGTCATAGCGAGCTCCTGTGGCAAGGCGTGCTTTTCACCCGTAGCTTGCCACAGGAG
>JAVQXV010000089.1:0-11787 GCA_033577755.1 Anaerolineales bacterium | reverse complement strand
AAGTATCGGCCACAGCAAAGATGCGCGCGCCGATGGGCGTAGCCTCGCCGGCCAGTCCGAAGGGGTAGCCGGTGCCGTCCCAGCGCTCGTGATGCGAGAGCACAATCTCGATGGCCTGTTCCAGCGGGCGGATGCCGAGCAGCATTTCATAGCCTTTTTGCGGATGCTTCTCGATCTCGCGCCGTTCCTCAGGGTCGAGCGCACCGGGTTTGTGCAGAATACGGTCGGGCACGCCGATTTTACCCACGTCATGCAGCAGCGCGCCGCGGCGAATATGCTCGATGAGGTCGGGCGGTAGGCCGAGCTGCTGCGCCAGCCGCACGGTGTAAGCGACAACGCGCTGCGAGTGACCCTCGGTCTCGCGGTCGCGCAGGTCAAGCGCGGCGGTGAGAGCATGCAGCGTCAGGTCGTAGCTGGCCTGCAGCTGCTGGTACAGGCGGGCGTTCTCGATGGCAAGTGCGGCACTGCTGGCGATGCTGGTGAACAGGAAGAGGTCATCCGGCGTGAAGGACTCACCGTTGCTCTTGTTGAGGGCTTGAAGTGCGCCGATGGAGAAGCCCCGATACACCAGCGGCACCGACATCAGCGTGCGCGTGGTCAGCCCGGTCTTGGCGTCGGCATGGCGGTAGAGGCGCGGGTCGTTCTGCGCATCCTCCACCAGAATGGGTTTCTGGGTGAGGATGGTGTTGCCGACGATGCTCTTGTCGAGCGGCACGGTCAGGTTGATAACGTTGTCGGCGCCGGCGCCGGTAGCGTACTTGCAGGTGGCGGTCTCGCCGTCGTCGTTGAGCAGCCAGATGGACTGGCCCTCGGCCTGAATGGCTTTGTTGACCTCGGCGAAGATGCGCGGGATGAGGGCTTCGATGTCGAGCGTTTCCTGAAAGTAGATGTGGATTTGATCGAGCAGCTTGTGGCGTTCAAGGGTGCGCGCCTCGCGCCGGCTCAGGCACGCGTTGTGGATGGCCAGCGCAGTGTAGGCAGCGACGGTCTGCAGCGCAGCGGCGTCTTCGTCGGTAAACATCGGCGCGTCGCGCTTGTTGATCAGGCTGATAAAGCCGGGCTGCTCTGCCGGTGCGGGAAGCAGGGCGTTCAATCGGCTGCGCACGCCGGGGTGAGCCAGCGCCTGCGTTAGCGCCGGCTCGCTGAGCGGCGTCAGCGAATCGGTGGTCAGCGGCAGGTGCGGCAGATGTTCAGCTTCTGCGCCGACGGCGCACACCCGGCCCAGAACTCTCTGCTTCTCATCGAAGAGCCAGATTGAGCCGCCCTCGCAGGCAAAGGCGGATTGTGTGTACGCCAGGATGGAGCTGAGCAGAGTCTCCAGTTCCAGCGGGGAGCGCAGGAGTTGACTGAGGTCGGTCAGTAACTTCGCAACGTTGACGGCGGGCGCAGGCATAAGTTTCTCGCGGCTGCGCCCGATTATACCGGCTCGTCAGTAAATAGGCAGGCTGGGATCCACCTCACGCGCCCAGGCATTGATTCCGCCTTTTAGATTCTTCAGCTTGCGAAAGCCTGCCGTGTACAGCAGCTCCAGCGCCTTAAGCGAACGTGCGCCGGTTCTGCACTGAAGGACGATCTCATCGGCGGAGTCCAGCTCGTGCATGTGCGCCGCCAACGTACCCAGCGGAATGAGCTGCGCGCCCTCGATATGCGAAATCTCCCATTCATACGGCTCACGCACGTCTATGATTTTGATATGGTTGCCGGCCCTGAGCCGCTCGGCCAGCTCCGTCGGCGTGATGTCCCAAGAGGAGCCGGTCTCGCTCTCGCGGTCGTGGCCGGGCACGCCGCAGAACTGCTCGTAATCAATCAGCTCGGTCACCGTCGGGTTAGGGCCACAGATAGCGCACTTGGGATTCTTATGCAGCTTGACCTCTTCTACGGTCATTGAGAGCGCATCGTACAGCAGCAGCCGGCCGATTAGTGGCTGGCCGATGCCGAGGATGAGCTTGATGGTCTCCGTCGCCTGAATGGTACCGATGGTGCCGGGCAGGATGCCGAGCACGCCGCCCTCGGCGCAGGAGGGGACCAGGCCGGGCGGCGGCGGCTCTGGGAAAAGGCAGCGGTAGCACGGCCCCTCCTTGGCGTAGAACACCGAGGCCTGGCCCTCAAAGCGGAAGATGCTGCCGTACACGTTCGGCTTGCCGAGCAGCACACACACATCGTTGGTCAGGTAACGCGTGGGGAAGTTGTCGGTGCCGTCTACGATGATGTCGTAGTCCTTTGCGATCTGCATAGCGTTCGCGGACGTGAACGGCTCGTTATAGGTGACCACCTCGATGTCGGGGTTCACATCCAGCATGCGGGCCTTGGCCGATTCGACCTTGAGCTTGCCCACGCTGGCCGTGCCGTGAATGATTTGGCGATGCAGGTTGGTGGGGTCCACTACATCATAATCCACCAGGCCGATGCGGCCGATGCCGGCGGCGGCCAGGTAGAGCGCCAGCGGCGAGCCGAGGCCGCCGGTGCCGATGAGCAGCACGCTGGCAGCCTTGAGCTTCTTCTGCCCGCTGAGCGCGACTTCGGGCATGATGAGGTGGCGACTGTAGCGCCGAATCTCTTCGTGCGATAGCTCAACCGTGGCCGGATCGAGGCGTTGGAGGGGGATGGCTGTAGTCATGGTGGATACCTTGATGATGATTGATGGAAGATTTCAACCTGCAACTTTCAACTTCTCATCCCGCCGGCAATGCTCGGCACAATCATCAGTCGGTCGCCGTCCTTGACGGGCGTGTCGGCGCCCTGGAGGTGACGCACGTCCTCGTCGTTAAGAAAAACGTTGACGAAGGCGCGTAGCTCGCCGTTGTCGGCGTACAGGTGCGCCTTGAGCGCCGGGTACTGCGCCGTCAGGTCGGCCAGAACCGCGCCGACGTTCGCACCGCTAACGGCAATTTCAGCCTGGCCGGCGGTATATTGGCGTAAGGGGGTGGGGATGCGGATGGTCGCCATGGTCTCTAGATGGTTGATTTTGGATTTGCGATTTTGGATTTGTGATTGCGGATTGTTGATTGCTGATTACGCGAATCGCAATCAGCAGTTGTCAGTCATCAGTCATTAATAATCATCAATTCTTCTTCATCATATCCTGACCTATCATCTCGCAACAACCAGGAGCGATGCTGCATCGCTCGGCCCTGCGCCACCGTGGTGATGAGATACGAGTACCAGGGCAGTGCCCATTCCCGGTCAAAGCCGGACGGCTCGGCGGGATGGTTGGGGTGCGAGTGAAAGATGCCGATCACGTCCAGGCCGCGCCGCGCCGCCTCCTGTTCACCGTGCAGCATATCTTGTGGGCCGAGTAGAAAGCGGTGAGATTGCTCGCTGCCCTCCCAGCGGTTCTCCAGCGGCAGCACGGCTTCGACCCGCTTGTTGCCCGTGCCGTTTGCCGTCCCTAGGAGCAGCCCTGCGCCCTCGTTCGGGTAGGCCGCCTCCAGATGCGCTTCTATTTGCTTTATCGCCTCTCGTCTAATCGTCAGCACGATCTCCAATTCTCCAATCTTCAGCCATCAGCCATCAGCTGTCAGCTGTCAGCTATCAGCCATCGGCCATCGGCCATCGGTCATCCGTCCTTCCAAAACCTCTCACTTACATACTTGAACCCCGAATCCGGGAACAGCGTCACTACCACACCTTCGCTCAGTGTCTCGGCCACGCGCAATGCTGCTACCGCTGCCGCGCCGGCCGAGACGCCGACGAACAGCCCCTCTTCGCGTGCCAACCGTCGCGTCATTGCGTGAGCGTCTTCCGTGTTCACAGCGATCTGCTCATCGGGCAGTGTCTCGTCGTAAATTCCGGGCCGGATGGCGGTCTCCATATGCTTAAGGCCCTCCAGGCCGTGAAAGGGCTGATCGGGCTGAACCGCGTATAGACGGATAGCGGGGTTGAACTCCTTGAGGGCGCGGCCTGTGCCGATGAGCGTGCCGCCGGTGCCCAGCCCGGCGACAAAGTGTGTTACGCGCCCGTCCGTTTGCTCGATGATTTCCGGGCCGGTAGTCTGGTAATGGGCCTGCCAGTTGGCCGGGTTGTCGTACTGGTTGGCGTAAAAGTAGTCATCGGGATGCTTGGCGGCAATCTCACGCGCGGCCAGGATGGCGCCGTCCGACCCTTCCAGCGGCGAAGTCAGCACCAGTTCTGTACCGAGCGCCTTCAGGATGCCGATGCGCTCCGGGCTGGCGTTGGCGGGCAGTGTTAGTTTCACGCGATAGCCGAGTGCGCGGCCGAGCGTGGCGTAAGCGATGCCCATATTGCCCGAAGTCGAGTCGAGCAGAATTTTGTCCGGCGTCAGCTCGCCGCTGGCCTCGGCGGTGCGGATGATGTTGAGCGCCGGGCGGTCTTTGACGGAGCCGCTAGGGTTAAACCACTCGGCCTTGGCGTACACCTCAACCGTGCTTGGCAGATGTGCCGTGACGGCGCGCAGCCGCAGCAGTGGCGTATTGCCGACCAACTCGGCCGGCGAGTGAGCCGCAACCCGGACGGGCCGGGCTACTTGAAATCTCGTCATAGTTAGCATAGAAACAATCCGCGTAATCCGTTCAATCCGCTAAGAATAAAAAACCAGCCAAAACAAAACGGCAACCGCTTTTCTTACTTGTGGAGGCGGTTGCCGCTCGTCTGGCCGGTGTGGTGTAGGGTCGTCCCGAAGGCAGGCGTGACTAGACGATGGCGGAACGCCTCCGTCCGGTACACATGCAGGCCTCAGCAAACAGGTTCAACTCTGTCATGATTGCTGAAATTATAGCGCCGCCGGTCGAGATGTCAATTAGGAAATCGTCGGGTGTGCACGCAAAACCTGTCAGCCGCACCCTGACCCTTCGACACCGCTCCGATGAGCGCGCTCAGGGGAGCGGCGGGCGTCCGGCGATTACCGCTTCGGCTTCGCTCAGCGTCCGCTCAGGATGCCCGCCGCGCAGGCCATCCTGAGCGTGGCTTCGCCGAGCGAAGCCCGCCGAAGGGCGAAGTGCGGCACATTCCCTGACAACCTTTGCGTGCACACATCGTCGGGCGAGAGGAGGTGCGCAGTCGCAACGAGTAAGAATTCTCCGCGCCCTTGCGTCTTTACTCCGTTGCGTTAGGCCGGATGGGACTCTTATCGCAAGAACGCGGAGCGCAGAGTTCTTCGATGATTTCTCCGCGCACTCTGCGATCTCGGCGATGAAACAGCCTTTTTGCAGTGGAATCCTTCGTGTTCATTCGTGGACTCCCGTCGCATGCCATGCCTGCGCACCGTATGCATCCTAGGCTCTGTGATTTCCGAACCCAGGCTTGAGAGCACTTCGGTCTGTGCTGCCCACATACGTGCCTGCTGCGCCCGCGTTGCATGGTCATACCCAAGCAGGTGCAGCACACCGTGAACGACCAAAAGTTCCAGTTCCGCCTGAAGCGAGTGCCCCCCAGCCTTGGCCTGCGCCGCTGCGCGCGTCACCGAGATGGCCAAGTCGCCAAAGTAGCCTGGCTCTTTCGCCGGGAAAGAGAGCACGTCGGTAGCGGCGTCGAGTCCCATGAACTTGCGGTTGAGTCGCCGCAGCGCCGCATCACCTGTCAGGCGGATGGTGAGCGCGCCGGGCGCGGCCCGCTGGTGGGCGAGCGCCGCGCGCGCTGCCCGGCGTATTGCCTTTGCTTTCACGCGCCGCGCCTGCCGCGCATCGGTTAGTATTTCAATCGTGTATCTTGTCTTCAATCACCGGTCTCCCATCAATGTCTTCGGTCATCAACCTCTTAAATCCGCTTTCATCTCTGCCTCCGCCACCGACGGCTGCTGTAGCTCAGGATATTGCACGCGCGGATGGAATACGCCGCGCAGCGTGTTTACGAATGACTCGCGAATCAGAGTGAGATCTTTCAACGTCAGGTCGGTCTCGTCGAGCTGGCCTTTGGCGAGTCGGTCATCAATTAGTGACTTCACGATGCGTTCAATGTCTTCTTCGGTCCGGGGGCGATCGGAGCGGGCTTTGGCCTCGCAGCCGTCGGCCAGCATCAGCAGAGCAGTCTCGCGGGAACGCGGGCGCGGGCCGGGATAGCGGAAGCGGCTCTCATCCACGCGGCCGGCGTCGCCGCCCGCCGCCTCCACTGCGCGCTTGTACTGATAGACCGCCAGCAGTGTGCCGTGGTGCTCGGCAATGAAATCGCGGATGCGGGAGGGCAGCCGATAACGGCGTGCCAGTTCAAGGCCGTCGGGCACATGGCGGATGATGACGCGTGCGCTCTCTTCGGGTGAGAGCGTCTCATGGATGTTGTTGTAGTCGAGCTGGTTCTCGATGAAGTATTGCGGATGTAGCGCCTTGCCGGCATCGTGGTACAACGCGCCGACGCGCACGAGCATGGCGTTGGCGCCGATGCGTTCCGCCGCCTGCTCGGCCAGGTTGGCGATTTGCAGGCTGTGCTGGTAAGTTCCCGGCGCGTTGCGCAGGATCAGACGCAGCAGCGGGTGATCGGGGCGGGAAAGTTCCACCAGTTGCAGGCTGGTGGTGATGTCGAACATGCCGCCGAGCGCAAAGATGGCCATCAGCGTCAACGCCGCCGAAATGCCGCCGTTGATGAAGCTGGCAACGATCAACTGAACGAGGCCCACCAGGTCGGTGGCGGGGTTGTCCAGCCGAAAGACCAACAGGATGCCAACGCCGGCGATGGCGCTGGCCAGGCCGGCCCAGAAGAACAGGTCTACGCGCTCGGCCCGGTTGAGCACGATAGCGGCCGCGATGCCCATCAACGCGGTGTAGATGGTTAGCTCCAGGCTCGACCCTCCGATGTAGCCGACCAGCGCACCCAGCGCTACCGCGACCGTCATCGCCAGGTGCGGCCCGGTCAGCACGGTCACCAACATCGCCAACGCCGACGCCGGGTAGGCGAACGGCAATAGGACGTGGTTCGGCACCATCAACTGCGCCAGCAGCAGAAAGCCGTTGAAGAACAGGCCGAGCAGCAGAATCAGCTTGGCGTTCCGCCCCACCTCCGGATAGAAGCTCCGAACGTAGACCACGAACAACAGGCCGGTGATGACGACGGCCAGCACGGCGCTGGCGGTTTGCTGCCAATCGAATTCGGGCTGGAGCAAGCCGACGGCACGCAGCGCTTCCAAATCCTCGGGGGTGACCACACGACCGCGCGCGATGATGATTTGACCGCGAATCAACCGTTTGACCACCGGCTGCACCGACTCGCGCGCAGCCTGGCGGGCGGCTGCGGTGGCCTCGGGGTTATAGACGCTGTTAGCGGTGATGAGCGGACTGACCAGGGCAATGATGGCGCGGGCTTCTTCCTCCGTCCGGTCTACGCTGATGCGCACCGGCAGGGAGCGGCGCAGGTCTTCCACCTGTTGGGCGCGCACCGGATTGAGCATGATTTGCTCGAGCAGGCTGAGCGCTTCCGCTTGAACCGCCGTCCACTGCTCCGGAGTGAAGCGCAACAGCAGATCGGCCACGTCGGTGTCCAGCGCCAGGTCGCGGATGGCGAGCAGGTCGGCGCGCCGTTCCAGGGGCGTGGCCAGCGTATCGGCGCGCACCGAGCTGATAAAGTTCAGGGCGTTGCGCAGAGCAAGCACCTGGTTGCGGGCGATCCGGCTATTGGGAGGGTCGTAGATATCGGGGACGGCAGCGGCGGCAGCCCGGCGCGCTTCCTCGGTCAGAATTTCGCTGCGGTAACTGACGGTGCGCGGCGACAGAATTTCCTGTGTGGCCGGCTCGCCGACGCGCACGGTGATTGCACCCCAGGCGTTGAGGGGTAAAGAGATAATGGCGGCGGCCAGGACAATGGCGCCGAAGGCCAGCAATCCGCTGAGCGCCCGTCGTCCGGTGTTGAGAGCGCGCACGTACTTGACGAGGTGAGATTCGAGATTTTGGATTTTAGATTGGCAGGTGAAGTCTGCGCTGTGTAATCTGCAATCCGAAATTCGAGTGCACTAAAAAACGCACCGCAGAGAACACATGGAGAGCGCAGAGTTCTTCAATATGGTCTCTCCGCGTGCTCTGCGCGATCTCGGCAGCGAAACATCCTCTTTGCAGTGGACTCAAAATCCGAACTCTGGGTTTAACTCAGGAGTTCGCGCACAATCTCGCCAACCAGTTTGCCGTCGGCGCGGCCTTTGATGCGCGGCGCGAGCAGCTTCATCACCGCACCCTGTTGCTTGATGCCGGTCGCGCCGGCCTCGGCGATGGCCGCTTTCGCCAGGGCGATCAGCTCGTCGCGCGAGAGGGGCTGTGGCAGGTAGGCCTCCATCACGGCCAGCTCGGCTTCATAGGCGGCAACCAGGTCGGCGCGGCCCGCCTTTTGCGCATCGGCGATGGACTCGCGGCGGGATTTGGCCTCCTTTTGGATCAAGGCCAGCACGTCATCGTCGGTGAGCGTGGTCTGCCGGTCTACCTCGCTCTGCTTGATGGCGGCCTGCAGGGCGCGGATGGCATTTTTGCGCGTCTCGTCGCCGGCCTTCAGGGCCGCTTTGAGATCGGCGGTGAGTTGTTCTTTGAGACTCATAGGCTATCCAAGTCTCCCCGCAGCGCGGCAGCCACATCCACGCTGAAGCCTTCCAGCAGCACTGAGGTCGCCCGCTCTCCTGGCCTAAACTCTCCATGCGTGATGTAGCGGTCGCCGGCCAGCGTGAGTACGAGAATGCGGTTCGACGTCGGGTCAAGGATCCAGTATTCGGGAATACCGGCGGCAGCATACTCACGCGGCTTGCGCTCAAGGTCTCGCTCTCGATCGTCGGGCTGGTCGCTGACAACCTCCATTACCAGGTCGGCGCCCTCCCAGAACTTGTTGCTGCGACGCGAAGCATTCTCGGCACGCATGAAGACAACATCCGGTTCACGGAACTGGCCTGGGCGCAGGCGCACGCGCAGGCCGGAAGTCAGCACCAGGCCGAGCTTACGTGCTCGCACGAAAGCCGATAGCGCTTCGTAGAAATAGAGCAGCACAAGTTGATGGAGTTCGGTCGGCACCGGTAAGACCTCGATGTGGCCGTCAGTGAACTCCAGGCGGCGGTTCGCCCCCTGGTCAAAAGCCAGATAGTCTTCTTCCGTCCAACTTCCCTGCGGCGGGAACAGGTAGGCGATGTCCCAGACCGGCTCAAGCTCGGCGTCTTCGGCAGGCGCTGGCAGAGATGAGGTTGCGTTGGTCATAGCAATCTCCCGGTCGCTAAGGAGTATAGCACCTTGACCTCAGCCCGGCGGCCAGGTCATCCGCCGACCGCCGAGGAGATGGACATGCAGGTGCGGTACTGCCTGCCCACCGTGGCTGCCCACGTTGATGACCACTCGGTAACCGCTCTCGGCCAAGCCCTCCTGTTCGGCGACTTGCTTGGCCGTCAGCAGCAGCCGCCCCAGCAACGCCTCGTCTTCCGGCCCGGCCTCCGCGAGGGAAGGCAGTGGCTTGACGGGGATGACGAGTATGTGCGTCGGGGCCTGCGGGTTGATGTCGCGGATGGCCACGATGTCCTCGTCCCGATGGACGAACGTGGCGGGGATTTGTCCGTTGATGATTCGGGTGAAGAGAGTTTCTTGAGACATGTCCTTTGAACGGCTAATAGCGGATGGTGGATGGCTAATGGCGGATGGCAGTAGTCATCCCTCATGGTTGACGAACTACGACGTTATCGAAGTGGATACGCACGCCGCCTTCGTTGAAGGTGCCGGCAATCAGGCCAACGTCGCCGTGAGTGAGTGTTTCGTCCTCGAACGAGCCGGCGGCCACGCCGTTGACGGTGAACGACAGGCGCTTTCCCTGACAAATGGCCTCCAAGCGGTTAAGGGCGCCGTTACCGGTTTTGATTGCTTGCAGTGGCTCAAAGTTCTTTGCCGGATTCAGAAAGGTGCGCTCGGTCTGGTTGACGACTTTGCCCACCGCATAGTAACCGTCCGAGCTGATGAGGAAAAAGTAGAAGTTGTTGCGGTCGCCGCTGCGGGTGTGCCGGCAGAGCACACCAAAGGCATTATCCTGCGGCCCGCCGCTGGCCTGCGCTTCCACCGAGATTTGCATATCGTTCAAATCAAGCCCCGCCAGGCCGAAGGCATCGCGGTTAGGCGTTTCCACGGCAATCAGGTACCGGCCGTTATCATAGGTGGTGATGAGGTCTATGCCGGTGTACGTGTCCCAACCGCTTCGCGGGTTGGAGAAGTCATCTTCGAGGATAACGCCATCGGCGCGCAGCGTTGGTCGTGCGGCACAGGCCGCCAGCAGCATCCACAACGCCATTCCCAGCATACCAAGTCGAAAAACCATGTCGGCATTCTATCATGCACCTACTTTCTTTTAGCAGGGTAAGCGTTTGGGGTTTATGTGCTTGAGATTTCAGATCAATGCAGTCGGTCGCTTGCGGATGAATTTGTCGGCCGAGAGACGGTCGCCGCTTCCAGAGCAGCCCCGGGCGCACCGGCCCGCTTCGCAGGTGGTCTCGGCCTTGGAACGACGTGTCAACGTTGGGCGCAAGCGCATCACGCTGGTGTGTCGCCGTGTGAAAGGTTGTCAGTGGCAGCCGCATCCCGAGCGGAGCGGGCTGCTTTTGCCCGCGCAGTCGAAGGAGCGGCTGACATCTTTTGCGTGCACACGTGTTGCCCGTGCTATCAGGCTCCGGCGATGCAGCCCGTTATAATGACGCCTCGTCATTGAACGTTCTACCCACGATCCAATGGAGTCTCAATGAGCTTGCTGAGCGTCTCGGCTCTTGCCCTAATGATTTTCGCTGCCGCAATATTATACGCCTCGGTAGGCCATGCCGGCGCGTCCGCTTACCTGGCGGCGATGGCCTTGTTTAGCCTGCCCCCAGAGTTGATGCGGCCTACTGCCCTGACTCTCAACATCCTGGTTGCGGCCATAGCGACCGTGAAGTTCTACCGTGCCGGCCATTTCTCGTGGTCGCTGTTCTGGCCTTTTGCCCTGGCGTCTGTACCGTTGGCGTTTTTAGGTGGCATGCTCTCGTTGCCCGGCTGGCTCTATAAGCCACTGGTCGGTCTCGTCCTCCTCTATGCTGCCTATCGCCTGCTGGCGACCGACTCCGGAACCACTCCGTTGCCAACGAAGCCGGTCCCGCTATGGGCGGGGCTGGCCGCGGGCGCCGGAATCGGCCTGCTTTCCGGACTGACCGGCGTTGGCGGCGGGATTTTCCTTAGCCCGCTGCTGCTGTTTATGAATTGGGCGGAACCCCGGCCAACGTCCGGGATCGCCGCCGCTTTCATCCTCGCCAATTCGACCGCCGGCCTTTTGGGTCAGCTCTCCAGCCTCGCGCTGTTGCCGACGGCAATCCCGCTGTGGGCGCTGGCCGCCGTCACCGGCGGCTGGATCGGCGCCGAGTACGGCAGCCGGCGGCTGGGCAATCCGCCAATCCGGCGCCTGCTGGCAGTGGTGCTCATCATCGCCGGTCTGAAGATGGTTTTCACATAGCCAGCCCGACACGTTCCTTTTCCTTCGGACACTGTAGGCATAGAAGGGCTTTACAAACTTGCATTTCTTGTGTGGTTTTCCTTCCGTCGGTTCGGGACGGGCGACCACGATGCTTTTCGGCATCTCACGGCATGTTTCCCGCAGTCCTTGCACTAGAACTGCTGATTGCTGCTTGCCATGGTTCGTGCCGGATTGAGTTTCGCCGTGCACCACCCCTACTGCATCCGTCTAAAGTGTCACAGGCACTTTCCGGCGTCAGCCGATTGACCGATGCATAGGCCAACACCTACCGGGCGTTTAGGATGATGTGGGTGTGTTGCGATTCCGGCGGCAGTGTGCACGCAAAGGTTGTCAGGGAACGTGCCGCCCCTTCGCCCTTCGGCGGGCTTCGCTCGGCGAAGCCACGCTCAGGATGGCCTGCGC
>JAVQXV010000088.1:0-11820 GCA_033577755.1 Anaerolineales bacterium | reverse complement strand
GGTGAGATCATAGTTTTTGCAATGAAGAGACCACTGCAAAAGGGATGTTTCACCGCTGAGTCGCAGAGCACACGGAGAAACAATCAAGGAAGAACTCTGCGGTCTCTGCGTGTTCTCTATGCGGTGTGTTTTTTAGTGCACTCAATGAAGTCATTCGTGCCCATTCGCTCACATTCGTGCTCATTCGTGTTCACCCGTGCCCATTCGCTCACATTCGTGCCCATTCGTGTTCATCCTTCTATTCGTGCCCATTCGCTTGCATTCGTGCTTATTCGTGTTCACCGTCATACCGAAACCGCCGCACCGCACGTCTCAGTCTACCTTCAGAAGAATTGGAGCGCCAGCCGCAAAAAAATCGGGGACGTAAAAGAAGGGGCCGAGGCCGACCTGCCTGTCCTCCGAGCCGTCGGGCAGACGGACCGGCAACGGTTCGCCGGTGTTTCGGTCGTAGAAGCTGAGGCTCACCCACCAGCCTCCTGTGTCCAATTCTGAGCGCAGAGGCATTTCGATTTCCTGCGTCAGTTGGCCGTTGTGAGGTTGCCAGCAGCTTGTGGCGTAGGCATCGTTGAAAGGCCGGTGCAGAACGGTCTGCTCGGCCAAAGCCTGGCCGTCGGGCGCAACGGGAATCAGGGACTGGTAATAGACTTGCGGGAGCCGGCCGAGTGAACGCCAGTTGAGCCAGAGCGTCAAGACGCTTCGGTGAGCCGACCCCGCCGTTTTGTGGAGCTGACCGGCGAAGGACTCCAGCTGCAACGTGCCGCCGAAGACGGCCCCGCTCGGGTAGAGCGTGGCCTGCGCCGGGATGGTGACCGGCGGCGGCGGTGCGGGCTGCCGATTGAACTCGGTGTCCACGACCCGCAGCACGCCGGCCATCCCCAGAACGACCAGAGCCTGCGTGCCGGTCACCGCCCAGACGGCCCATGACGATGCCGACATGACACTTAGCACGTTCGCCGCCGCCAGAGCGAAGACGGGCGTCAGGAAGAGCAACACCCGTCCCGTTTCTCCGCGCAGAATGTTGGACAGATGCAAAATGACCAGCGTCATCAGAACGCTGAGGAAGACGAACTCGCCCAGGACGAACGGCCGGCGGTCGCGCCATTTGCGAAACATCCTCGGCAGGCTGAGGGCTGCCAGCAGCGCAAGCGGCAGGCCGGCAAAGATAAACTGGTCGTAAGGATGCAGGATGACCCAGAGGAGAAAATCGAACTGAAGCAGAAAATGCGCCGTAGCGCCCTGAGCCAGCAGGTCAAACGGGGTTAGCCCGGAGACGAGGTAAAAAATCAGCCACACACTGCTCAAGCCCAACCCGAACCAGAGGCCGACGGCGAAGGGCCACCGGCGGGACATGGCAGGGATAACTTCGGGCGCGAGCCTGTGCCGAAAGACCGCAATGAGCAGGGTGAGCACGCCGACCGCGAACACAGCCGGCAGCACCGAGAACGAAAGAAAGCTGGCCACAGACATGACCACACCGGCCAGTACGAACCAGGCCGGACGATCTTGCAGGACGCCCTCCACGTAGCAGGCCAGCATGAGGGTGAGGAATAGCGGAAAGACCGTATCTCGTGTAGGCGAAAACAGCAGGATGCCGGGAACCAGCGGCCACCAAATGACGGCCCAGCGCGCCGTCGTTTCATCGTAAGTACGCCGGCCAAGCCGGTACAGCGCCGGCGCGGTCAGGGCCGCCACCGCCGGAACCAGCAGGCCGAACCAGGCGCCGGCCAGCTGCGCGTCGGTGTAGTTAATCAGGCGCGGATGCAGGCAAAACATAGACCGGAGGGGCTGCGCCAGGGATGACGCGAGCGCGGGGAAAAACTCCATGAGCCTGTTCAGCCCGTAGCTGAGGATGACCAGACCCGGCGGCGAGAGACTGACGTGCCCGAAGCGTCCGGTCGCGGCCTTCATCACCTCAGTCCAGCGCGTCAGCGTGACGGTCAGGTCGGTAATCTCGACGGCCTGATAATGCCAGCCGGTGGCGATGCCGCTCAACGTTGCGGAAAGAATCTTGAAGATGGGATCGCCGGCGATGTACATGCCGGCCGGGGTCAGGACGACGACGCCGGCCATTGCCCACACCGGCAGAGCACCGAGCCGGCGGCGCTTCGAGAGCTGATGCGCCCCAAGCAGGTACGCGGCCAGGCCGGCGAGCAATGGGAGCAGGCGCAACGGCTGCGCGGGAAGCTCATATGGCCAGCGATACTCTTCGCCGCCGCGCAGATAGGGGGAGAGGTCGAAGACCAGCGCGCCCAGCCAGGCCAGGCTGATGAACGCAATGCCAATTGCAATTCTCTGCGGCTTGAGCACGGGGGAACGTCACTCGGCGTAAAGGATGCGCCCGCAACCCGCGCACAGCACCAGCTCCGCGCCGCGCCGGGCGAGCTGCCGGTCGGCGGCGGTCGGCTCGATGCCGCAGGCCGCGCACACGCCGTCCTCCAGCCGGGCCAGCGCGCGGCCTTTCTTTGTCTGGCGTAGTCTTTCGTACTGCGCTCGGTCGGCGGGGGAGATGAGTTTGAGCAACGACTCGCGCTCGGCCTGCAGGTCGGCCTCGCGGGCGGTCAGCCGGTCCCACTCGGCGGTGAGCGCGGCGTTCGTGCGCTTCGCCTCGGCCTCGGCGTTGCTCAGCTCCTCGCGCGCGGCCTTGAGCTGCGCTTCGGCCTCTTCGTACTCCAGCAAGGCCTCCAGCTGGTGCTCCTCGGCGGCGGCGCGGCGGCGCTTGAGCGATTCGACCTCGGCCTGCAGGTCTTGCAGCTCTTTGGGATTGCGGATGCGCCCGCCGTACAGGCGCGCCTCGTCGGCTGTGATTTTGTCGGCGAGGGTTTGCTGAGCGAGTTCGGCGTCGGTGAGGGCGGCCCTGGCCTTGTGGAGCCGGTCTTCGGCCTGCCGGACGCGAGCCTGCGCGGCCTGCACGGCGGAGTTGCCGGCCAGCGCCTGAGCAATCTCGGCCAGACGCGCGCGGCCGGCATCCAATTCAAGGTCGGTCTCTTGCAGGCGGAAGAGCGAACTGGCCCGACTCATGTGGCGCGATTATAGCAGGCTGCATACACAATCCCAGCGCCTCTGGATTCGTAGAAAACTGACTAACCCACTTTGGCCGCAAGAAAATGGCCCTCGCGCAGGGCGACGCGCGCGTCCGGACTGCATACACTCGTACCAACCCCGTTTGGGCCACTCAACGAAAGCGCGCGACCATGACGTCGTCCCCACACAACCCCTCCCCCGTCTATCGCCAGCCGCTCATCGAGCGCGGCAACTGCGGCATCGGTTTCGTCGCCGATCAGTACGGGCGTGCCTCGCACGCCATCCTGCGGCAGGCCCTGCAGGCGCTGAACAACCTCCAACATCGCGGCGCCATCGCCGCCGACGCGCAAACCGGCGACGGTGCGGGCACGCTCACCCCGCTGCCGCGCCTCTTCTTTGCACGGGAAGTCGAACGGCTGACGGGCAAAACCATAGACCCGGCCGGTCTTGGCGTGGGCGTGTTCTTCTTTCAGCCCGGCACGGAGGAGAGCTGTCGCCGCCTGCTCGAAGAGGCCTGCGCCGCGCACGATATCACCGTGTTGTGTTGGCGCGAGCCGCCCACCGACCCGTCCGCCCTCGGCCCACGCGCCCGCGCCACACTCCCCACCATCCAGCAAGCAATCCTCAGCCAGTCGCCATCTGCCAGCCGCCATCTACAATTCGAGCACGCTCTCTATCTAGCGCGCAAAGCCTTTGAAAAGAAAGCGCGCGCAGCCTACGGCGCCTACGTGCCCTCGATGTCCGCGCGCACCGTTGTGTACAAGGGCCTGTTCAACGCGCCGCAGCTCTCCGCCTTCTACGCCGACCTGCGCAACCCGGATTACGAAGTCGCCATCGCCGTCTTTCATCAGCGCTACAGCACCAACACGCTGCCCACCTGGCAGCGCGCCCAGCCCTTCCGCGTCCTGTGCCACAACGGTGAGATCAACACCCTGCAGGGCAACGTCAACTGGATGAAGGCCCGCGAGCCGCTGCTCCGAGCCGCCTTCGCGGAGGCGGAGGCGCTCCGCCCGGTGATTGATCCCGACGGCAGCGACTCGGCCATGCTGGACAACGTAGCCGAGCTGCTCAACCTGGGCGGGCGCGTCATCCAGCACGCCATCACCATGCTTATCCCGCCGGCCTGGGAGCGCCTGCCCGACCTGCCCGAAGCCATCCGCGACTTCTACGAGTATCACAGCTGCCTGACTGAGCCGTGGGACGGCCCGGCGGCGCTGGCCTTCACCGACGGCGTGCGCGTCGGCGTCGCGCTCGACCGCAACGGCCTGCGGCCCAACCGCTACCTCGTCACCGAGGACGGCCTGGTGATTGCCGGTTCGGAGGCCGGCCTTCTGCCGATTGATGAGGCGCGCGTTCAGCTGAAGGGCAAGCTCGGCCCCGGCCAGGTGCTGGTGGTGGATACCGAGCGCGGCGTGGTGATGCGCGATTTGCAGGTGAAGGGCGAACTGGCGGTGCGCCGGCCCTATGGCACGTGGGTACGGCGCGGAATTCGGCGCCTGAGAGAGCCGGAAAGCAGGAAGGAGAACGGGCAGGCTGCAACGGAGCGCTCCCTCCTAACTCCTTCTTCCTCCTTCCTTCTTCCTTCCTCTCTCATCCATCAACAAGCCGCCTTCGGTTACACCTCCGAAGAGCTGGTGATGGTGCTGCGCCCAATGATCGAGACTGGCAACGAGGCCATCGGCTCAATGGGCGATGACACGCCGAGCGCCGTGTTCTCCGACAAGCCCCGTCCGCTGTTCGGCTACTTCCGCCAGCGCTTTGCCGAAGTGACCAACCCGCCGATTGACCCGCTGCGCGAACAACTGGTCATGTCGCTGAAGGTCCGGCTCGGCGCGCGACGCAACTTTCTGGACGAGACGCCGGAGCAAGCCCAACTGCTGGAGCTGGATACACCCTTCCTAACGGCCTCCGGACTGGCGCAGTTGCGCGCGGAGGCGCGGCTCAGACCGGTGACGCTTTCGACCCTGTTCCCGGTGCGGGATGGGGCCGCCGGTCTGGCAGCCGCGCTCGAGGCGCTGCAACGTCAGGCCGAGGCGGAGGTGCGCGCCGGGGCCGAGGTGCTTATCCTCAGCGACCGCGGCGTGGACGCCGACCACACTTTCATTCCTTCGCTGCTGGCGCTCGCCGCCGTGCACCATCACCTGCTGCGCTGCGACCTGCGGACGCGGGTGGACTTTGTGGTAGAGAGCGGCGAGCCGCGCGATGTGCATCACCTTGCCTGTCTCATCGGTTACGGTGCGGCAGCCATTCATCCATACCTGGCACTGGCGACAGTGCTGGAGCTGGATCGCGGCGTGAACCCACCCGACGAAGTCGTTCATCGTTACCTGCACGCTGCCGAGCACGGCCTGCTCAAAATCATGTCCAAGATGGGCATCAGCACAGTGGACGCCTACTGCGGCGCGCAGATTTTCGAAGTGATCGGCCTGAACGCCGCCGTGGTGGACGACTACTTCGCCGGCACGCCTGCACATCTGGGCGGCCTCGATTTGGCCGGGATTGCTTCGATTGTGCTGCGCTGGCACGCGGCGGCCTTTGGTAGTGATAAGCCCACGCTCGACAGCCCCGGCTTCTATAAATTCAAGCGCAACGGCGAGCGCCATGCGTTCAGCCCGCAAGTCGTGCATGCGCTGCACGAGGCGGTTCGTACCCCCGATGCGCTCAACGGCCGCTGGGCCGAAGGCTATGCCGCCTACAAGAAATACAGCCGCCTTCAACACAGCCGCGACCCCATTGACCCGCGCGACTTGCTGGAGATTGTCCTTCACCCCCAGCCCCTCTCCCCTGGGGCAAGGGAAGTGGAACCCGCCGGCGCTATCCTTCGCCGCTTCTCCACTGCCGCCATGTCGCACGGCGCGCTCTCCAAAGAAGCGCATGAGACGATGGCTATCGCGATGAATCGGCTCGGTGCGTGGAGCAATTCGGGCGAGGGCGGCGAAGACCCGGCGCGCTACACCGGCGAGGCCAACGACCGCATCAAGCAGGTCGCCTCGGCGCGCTTTGGCGTCACCACGCACTACTTGGTCTCCGCCGACGAGTTGCAAATCAAAATGGCGCAGGGCAGTAAGCCCGGCGAAGGTGGCCAGCTTCCCGGTCACAAAGTCTCGGCGGAGATCGCCGCCATCCGCCATGCCACGCCCGGCGTGACGCTCATCTCACCGCCGCCGCACCACGACATCTACAGCATCGAAGACCTGGCGCAGCTCATTTACGACTTGCGACAGGTCAACCCGCGCGCGGCCATCTCGGTCAAGCTGGTGGCGCAGGCCGGCGTGGGCACCATCGCCGCGGGCGTGGCCAAGGCCGGCGCGGACATCATCCTCATCAGCGGCAGCTCCGGCGGCACGGGCGCGTCGCCGCTCAGCAGCATCAAGTACGCCGGTGTCCCGTGGGAGCTGGGCCTGGTCGAGGCGCAGCACATGCTCATCGCCAGTGGCCTGCGCGGGCGCGTGCGGCTGCGCGCCGACGGCGGGATGCGCACCGGGCGCGACATCGTCATCGCCGCTCTGCTCGGCGCGGACGAGTTCTCGTTCGGCACGGCGGCGGCCATCGCCGAAGGGTGTGTGATGGCGCGCGCCTGCCATCTGAACACTTGCCCGGTGGGCATCGCCACGCAGAAGCCTGAGCTGCGTGCCAGGTTTGACGGCACGCCCGAACACCTGATGGCCTTTCTCCTGTATGTGGCCGAAGAAGTGCGCGAGCTTCTGGCCAAGCTGGGCGCGCACTCGCTGGAAGAGATTATCGGCCGGGTCGAGTTGTTGCGGGTGGCAAGTGCTAAGGTTACCGGTTCGCAGCTTGGAAGTGTTGAGCCGGCAATCTTCAACCTTCAAGCCCTTATCGCGCCGCCCGGCCCCGGCCCGCGCCGCTACCTCGGCGAGCCGAACCCCGTCCCGACCGCCTCGCCGCTCAACGCACAGCTGGTCGAGGACTATCGGCGGCTAACGCAGGCAACGGCGCTGCATCAGCAATTCTTCTACGGAATTCGCAACAGCGACCGCACCTTCGGCGCGCAGCTGGCCGGTCTGTTAGCCCGGCAGGAGCTGACCGGGGAGTCGCGCTCAATTCGCCGGGTGGCGGTGAAGGTGCGCGGCAGCGCCGGACAATCCTTCGGTGCATTTGCAGTGAAGGGGATGGAGTTGACTCTGGCCGGCGAGGCCAACGACTACGTGGGCAAAGGGCTGACGGGCGGGCGTATTGTCATCCATCCGCCAACCACTTCCGACTTCCCGGAGTTTGCGCAACTGCTGGAGAAGTGGAGGCTGCGAGAGACGAAGGAGTTGCGCGAGACCTGGGGGCAGACGCTGGCCGGCAACACCTGCCTGTACGGCGCGACGAGCGGCGAGGTCTATATCGCCGGCCGGGCCGGCGAGCGTTTCGCGGTGCGCAACAGCGGCGCGGATGCCGTCGTGGAGGGTGTGGGCGACCACGGCTGCGAGTACATGACCGGCGGGACTGTCATCGTGCTTGGCTCCATCGGCTACAACTTCGGCGCGGGGATGACGGGCGGCGTGGCCTACATCCTTGATGATGGCTGGTCGCTCAAACGCATCAACCTGGAGCTGGTACGCGTGGAGCCGCCGAGCGAGGCCGACCTGGAAGACGTGCGTCGCCGCGTGCAGCAGCACGTGGCCTTGACGCGCAGTGTGGTGGGCAGGGCGTTATTGCAGCACTGGGAGTCAGGAGCGCGGCACTTCATCAAGGTTGTGCCGAAGGGCGCGCCCGTTGAGTTGCCGGCCCCGGCGACGGCGCCCGAAGTCGCCCTCAGCGCCGCTCAACCGGTTCCGGCTTGATGGCCAGACGCGCCAGCCAGCGCGTGCCGACGAGGGCCCACAAAAAGCCGAACACGGCTACGGAGATGTCCCTCGCGCGCATCACCAGACTTTGAGAGAGGCCGAGCGCCGGGCCGTAGCCGAGCAGCGTCATCGCCAGCACTTGGCTGGATTCGAGCACGCCCGCCGCGCCGGGCAGGGGGATGAGGATGGCCAGCCGCCCGAGCGCCACGCCCATCAGCACCTCCGCCGGCGTCAGCGTCATGCCAAGGAAATACACGCTCAGCCAGTAATCGAAGAGCAGCAGGAACCAGCTCAGACAGACGAAGCCCAGCGCGACGGCGAAGGCCATCGGTTGCCGGCGGCAGAAATCCGTCATGTGCCGCTCGCTATCCCGCACCGTCTCCGCGACCTTCTGCACGAACGGCCGTTGCGCCAACCGGCGGGGTAGGCGGCTCAGCAGCCGGCTCAACGGTTTCCAGCCGCGATAGACCGTCCAGATGAAGAATACCGGCAGGGCAATCAGCGCGATGATGGCGGCGAACCAGGCCTCAAGCGGGACCTGTGGCCAGAGGTCGCGGCCGGCGAGAAAGCCGAGGCCCAGTGCGACCAGAACGAAGTTCACCAGAATCTCGAGCGTCTTATCGAGCGCGACGGAGGCCGCGGCCTGCGGCAGCGGCACACTATGGCGCTGCGTGAGCCAGAGCAACTGCACCGCCTCGCCGCCGACCTGCGGGCCGGGCACGAAGTAGGCGACGCCGAACGCGCCCAGCCGCCCGCGTGCCAGAGAGAGGTAGGGCAGGCGGTAGCCAAACGCGCGCAGGATCGTCCACCAGCTGCCGGCGAAGGAGAGCACGGCCAGCGCGTTGAGCGCGATCAGCGCCAGAATTTGCCAGGAGCCGAGGCGGGCTAACGTGCGCACCACCTCGTCGAAGGGAACATCGCGCACCGCCAGCCAGATGACGAGCGGCGCCAGCAGCCACAGCAGGTAAGACCAGCGCCACTTCCAGCGGCGGGCTACGGATGGAGAGGTCAGTTCCATGGCAAACATCATACTCGAAGCGGTTTAAGCGCCGTTTAAGCGCATATCATGGAGAAAGTCGCATCGCACCCGAGTTTTCATTTTTCTTGTGTGCACGCAAAACCTGTCCGCCGCACCCTGACCCTTCGGCTTCGCTCCGCTGAGCGCGCTCAGGGGAGCGGCGGGCGTCCGGCGATTGCCGCTTCGGCTCCGCTCAGCGTCCGCTCAGGATGCCCGCTGCGCAGGACATCCTGAGCGTGGCTTCGCTTTGCGAAGCCCGCCGAAGGACGAAGGGGCGGCACCTTCCCTAACAACCTCTGCGTGCACACTTTTCTTGTCTACTTTTCTAGTTCAGATTGACGCTCAGAGTCGCGTGTGGTATAGTCTCATGCGCCGTCAGCATAGACCAACCACAAGACCGTATTGGACCCGTGGTGTAGCTGGCCTAACACGCGGCCCTGTCAAGGCCGAGAACGCGGGTTCGAATCCCGTCGGGTCCGCACGAAGCAGTTCTTAGAAAGGGAAGTTCTACAAGCAAGAAGGAAGCGCAGTGAACGGCGCCCCATGGTGGACACTCTTTCAGGCATGGCTTGAAAGAGTGTTTCTTTTACGGCCGGCGATTTGACCTTTATGCTTGCGCGTCGTATATCTCCTTCAGCGCCGGCACGATGACGCTCCAGTCGTAATTCCTGCGCACGCACGCCAGGCCCGCCTCAGCCAGCTTTGTTCGCAGCTCGAGGTCTGTCAACAATCGCAGCACCGCTCCGGCAAAGTCGTCAGGTGAGTCGGCCAACAGCAGCTCGCGCCCATCGGCTACGGCAAAGCCCTCCGCGCCCAGCGTCGTCGAAACAATCGGGGTTTGCAGTGCCATTGCTTCAAGCAGCTTGAAGCGCGTGCCGCCGCCCAGCCGCAGCGGCGCAATGTATACGCTCGCCCCGGCGATGTACGGCCGCACGTCGTCCACCGCGCCGGTCACCGTGATGGCGTTGTGACCGTGCAGCGCCTGCACCGCCGGGGCCGGCTTCTGCCCAACGATGATGAACTGCGCTGCGAGCTGCTGCGCCCGGATGAGTGGCCAGATGTCCGCCGCGAACCAAAGCACAGCGTCCACGTTGGGGCGATAATCCATTTTGCCGGTGAAGACCACCGACGGCGGACGGCTGACGGCAGACGTAGTGCGCGGCGCGTGTTGCAGGAAATCCACGTAATCCTGAACATCAATGCCGTTGGGCACGAGGACGGGCTGCAATTCGGGGACGAGGGCGCGCAGGGCGGCGGCATCTTCCTTCGAGACGCAGCTGACGGCGTGAACGGCGCGCAACGTGGCGGCTTCGAAGCGCTTTAGGCGTGGCCATTGAATCAGCGAGTAGAGTGCGGCAGGCCAGCGCCGTAACCGGTGCAGGTCGGTCTTAAAGGCGCGGCGCTGTAGGACGTACTCGGCGTTGTGTGCATCGTAGATGACCCGGACGCCGGCGGCGGAAAGCATTGGCAAATAGCGGGCCAGTTCAAGTCCCTCGATGTGAACAAAGTCGAACTTCTCTTCGCGCAGCAAGTCATTCAGAGCGCGGGCGTATTCGGTAGAGGCAAGTCGTTCGGCAAGGTCGGGCCGAGGTGAGAACAGGGTGCGCAGGCGGTCGAGGTGCGAGCGGCGCGGCGCGGGCACAACGACTATGCAGCGACAGACGGTGCGCAGCGCCTCAGCTACAGACCGGTTATCTTCGGCAAAGGTCAACAGACTGACATTGTGCTGCCTGCCGAGATGTTTGATAAGCCCCCAGTTGCGGATGGCCGTGCCCTGCCGTGGCGGGTACGGCAATTGCGGCGTGAGGAAGAGCAGGCGCGTCACACCGCAACCCCGGCCAGGCCGTTAAGACACAGGTCTTTGAGCGCTGTAATCAGCAGGCGCTGCTC
Source organism: Anaerolineales bacterium (assembly GCA_033577755.1). Classification (GTDB taxonomy): domain Bacteria; phylum Chloroflexota; class Anaerolineae; order Anaerolineales; family UBA6663; genus JANWXR01. The sequence goes on along the minus strand of JAVQXV010000088.1, from coordinate 1,098 downwards.
AACGGCCTGCACTCGGTTCTCCAGCATGTACAGCGAGTCGTTGGGATGGATGGGCACCGTCTCTTGCAGCAGCACCGGCCCGTTGACTACGCCCTCGTCCACCACCAGGTGCACCATCACGCCGGTCTGGTCAATTTGACCGCGCAGGAACGCTTCGTAGGCGCGGCGGATGGCGTGCATCCCCGGAAATGTGCCGGGCAGCGCAGGATGCAGATTTATGACCCGATTCGGAAAGTGGCTGAGGAACTCCATCGTCAGCAAACGCGTCCAATCGGTCAGCACGACCCAGTCTGGGCGAAAGACTTTGACCAGTTCGGCCAATTCCGCATCGTACTCGCGGCGCGTCTGCATGGCACGTTTGGGTTTATAGACGGCGGGGATACGCGCTTTGAAGGCGCGCTCTAGGCCGTAGGCACTGGGACGATCGGCGATGACGGCAACAACCTCGCCCGGCAATTCGCCCGAGTCGCAGGCGTTCAGCATAGCCTGTAGGTTCGAGCCGTAGCCGGAGACCAGCACGACGAAGCGGTACAGTTGGGGGAGTGATTCCCGATCCATATCAAACACCCAAATCATGCTGTTCTGACCGGAAATTGCTCCACCAATCATATCGTCTTTCCCGCACAATTCCGGCTGCACGTCGTTAGCATTGCGTTTGTGGCAGGCGATGGCCGGGTTGAAGCGCTCGCCTGCCTCACCGTTTTGGGATGTTATAACGTGAGTTCGGGATAACGCTTCAACCACGGAGCGCGTCGCGAACGCAGAGAAAAAAGATAAAGGCTTTCCCGGCCATAGGAATGGGTTGGTACATGGATGGCACGGATGTGTCTATTCGTCCCATTGGTGCGCGCCTTTCCCACCCAACTCGGCAGAGCCAAGAGAGAGAGTATCTCTGCACGCTCCGCGTTCTCTGCGGTAAATCAAAGCAGCGGGGCTTATCCCGAACTGATGTTTATACGCTGTAGTGAACCGTAACGATCAAAGAGGTCTGTCCCGGTTCTTTCGCCTAGGGCTGCGGTAACCCCAGATAGGCGCGTAAATCTTCCACGCTGGAGAACCAGGCGATGGTGGTCATGAACTCCGCCAGGCTGGCGCTGC
>JAVQXV010000087.1:0-11957 GCA_033577755.1 Anaerolineales bacterium | reverse complement strand
TGGCAACCGCGCTTTTACGAACACATCGTTCGGGATGAGACAGATCTAAACCGCATTCGGCAATACATCCAGAACAATCCCCGGCGTTGGGCTTTAGACCGCGAAAAGGATGGGTTATGGATGTGACCTTCAACATCACCCGCTGCGCACACGCCGAGCTGCGTGTCACCGACCTTGACGCCGCCCGCGCTTTTTACGTGGAAGCGCTCGGCCTGCTGGAGATTGACCGCGACGCCGACCATCTCTACCTCGGCGGTCTAGAGGAGCGCGACAAATACTGCCTCGTGCTGCGGCGCGCCCCCACTCCGGGCGTCGGCCACATCGCCTTTCGCGTCGCCGGCGAGGCCGACCTTGACGCGCTGCATGCCCTGTACGCCGGGGCCGGCCTGCCCACGCGCTGGGTCGCGCCGGATACTCTGGAGCGCGGGCAGGGCCGCGCGCTGCGCGTGCAGGACCCAAGCGGCCTGCCGGTCGAGTTCTTCCACGCCATCGAGCAGCGCGAGCGTAAGCTGCAACACTTCCACGAATATCGCGGCGCGCACGTGATGCGCATTGACCACTTCAACTGCCAGGTCCCCGAAGTGCAATCGGCCTGCGATTGGTGGATGCAGAAGATGGGCTTTTATCTCTCGGAGTACACCGTCACCGACCCGCCCGGCCCGGAGCGGCTATGGGCGGCCTGGCTGCACCGCAAGCAGAACGTCCATGACCTGGCGCTGATGAACGGCCTCGGCCCGCGGCTGCACCACATCGGGATGTGGCTACAGGATACTCAGAGCGTGCTGCGCGCCTGCGACATCCTGGCGGCGCTGGGGATGACCGGCGCCATCGAGCGCGGCCCCGGGCGGCACGGCCTGAGCAACGCCTTCTTCCTGTACCTGCGCGACTCGGACGGCAACCGCATCGAGCTGTACACCAGCGACTACCTCATCCCCGACCCCGACTTCGCGCCGATCAAGTGGACGCTGAGCGACCCGCGCCGCGCGACGTTCTGGGGCCACTACGCGCCGCGCAGCTGGTTCGAGGAAGCGTCGTTATGCGAGGACATCCTGACCGGCGAACTGCTGCCGACCCGCGAGCCGGTGATGGCCGGCACACCCGACTTCGTGACGTGAGTCTTTTGGAACGAATGCACACGAATGGCCACGAACGAGAGCGGCGTCCGTGCTCATTCGTGGCCATTCGTGGCAAAATAGAGCCATGGACAACACCTACGCCCAAAAACTGGCCGAATTCGAGGCCCGCATCGCCCGCGGCGAGAAGATCGAGCCGGGCGACTGGATGCCGGAGGAATATCGCCGACAACTCATCCGCATGATCTCGCAGCACGCCCACAGCGAAATCGTCGGCATGCTGCCGGAAGGAGCGTGGATCACCAGCGCCCCCAGCCTACGCCGCAAGCTCATCCTCATCGCCAAGGTGCAGGACGAAGCCGGACACGGTCAGTACCTGTATCACGCGGCGGAGACGCTCGGCATCACCCGCGAAGAGATGCTCGAGGCGCTGCTGACGGGCAGGGCCAAATACTCCAGCATCTTCAACTACCCCACCCTCACCTGGGCCGATGTGGGCATGATTGGCTGGCTGGTGGACGGGGCGGCCATCAAGAACCAGACCATGCTCGCGCACTGCTCCTACGGCCCGTACTCGCGCGCGATGGTGCGCATCTGCGCCGAGGAGGCCTTTCATCAAAAGCAGGGCAAGGAGATGATTGTGAAGTACGCCTCCGGCACGCCCGCCCAGCGCGCCATGGCGCAAGACGCGCTCAACCGCTGGTGGTGGCCGTCGCTGATGATGTTCGGCCCGCACGACGCCGACTCGCCCAACTCCCCACAACTCATCCGCTGGGGAATCAAGACCAAGACCAACGACGAACTGCGCCAGGAGTTCGTGGACGAGATGGTCCCCGAATTCCACGCCATCGGCCTGCAAATCCCCGACCCCGACCTGAAGTTCGATCCGGCCACCGGCCATTGGCGCATCGGCCCGATTGACTGGGAGCACTTCTGGCAGGTGGTGAAAGGCAACGGCCCGATGAACGCAGAGCGCCTGGCCGCGCGCCGCAAAGCCCATGAGGAAGGACGCTGGGTGCGTGAGGCGCTGGCGGCGTATGCGGCACGTATGGCGTAGTTCATATTGCGTATTGCGTAACGAAACACACGATTCGTAATACGCAATACGTAATACGCAATACGCACCCCCTCCCCTTCACCCATGGACACCCAATGGCCCCGCTGGGAAGTGTTCAAGCAGGATGACCCGCAGCAGCCGCATCGCAGCATCGGCACGGTGCACGCACCCGACGCCGAGATGGCGCTGCTCATCGCCCGCGACGTGCACGTGCGCCGCCCGGACTGCGCCAGCCTGTGGGTTGCGCGCGCTGACTGCATCACTGCGCTGACCGCCGAGGAGATCGCTGCCGATCCGAACTGGCACATCGAGAACATCCCACCGGATGCGCCAATGCAACTTTATCTCATCTTCCAGAAAACATCTCAGCGGCGGGCGATGACCTATGTCGCGCACGTGGGCGATGTCGAGGCGCGCTCCCCGCGCGAGGCGCTGCGGCTGGCCATGGAGCGCTTCGGCACGAACAAAGTGTTCGTCTGGTGGGCGGTCCCGGCCGGCGCCATCACCCGCAGCGAGGCCGGGGTGGAGGCCAGCTGGTTCGCGCCGGCGCGGGAGAAGAAGTACAAGCAGCAATCCGAGTACGGCGACGTAGGGGGCCTGCGCGCGAAGGTGCGGCGAAATTTATGACTGATGACTGATGACTGAAGACTGATGACTGAAATCGAACGCGCGCTGGCTGAGAAGCTCCTGGCCCTTGCCGACGATGAGCTTATCCTCGCTCACCGCAACTCGGAGTGGACGGGCCATGCGCCCATCCTCGAAGAAGACATCGCCCTGGCGAATATCGCGCAGGACGAGCTGGGCCATGCCATGCTGTACTATGAGCTGCACTGCGCGCTGGCCGGCGGGACCCCCGACCGTCTCGCCTTCTTCCGCGAGGCCGCCGACTTCCGCAACGTGCAACTCGTCGAACTACCGAAGGGCGACTGGGCGTTCACCATGCTACGCCAGTACTTGTTCGATGCCTACGAATTGGCCCTGCTTGCACAGCTCACTCACAGCGCCCATCGGCCGCTGGCCGAAGTCGCAGCCAAGGTTCGCAACGAGGAGCTGTATCATTACAAACACACCGGCGCATGGGTGCGGCGGTTAGGGCTAGGGACGGAAGAGAGCCACTGCCGGATGCAAACGGCGCTGAACGAACTCTGGCCGTACACGGCACAGCTCTTCACGCCGGGCGCGGATGAGGAAGTGCTGGTGAAGGCAGGCATCACGCCGCCGCCGGCCGAGGTGCGCGAAGCATGGGCGGCAAAGGTGCTGCCCTGGCTGGAGGCCGCCAACCTGAGCATCCCGCTTGCGCCTACCGTTACTCTGCGCCGTGCGGAACACACGCCGCACCTGACCCGCCTGCTGGCCGAGATGCAGAGCGTCGCCCGCAGCGACCCGGCGGCGGAGTGGTAGCTCAGCGCCACGACTCGGAAGACACATAGACTTTACATCCGCTCTTTGCGTTCTTTGCGGCTTTGCGGTAAACATCCATGCCTGAATGGACTGAAGCGCTCATCTGGCAAGCGCTGGACGAAATCAAAGACCCGGAGATACCCGTGGTCTCGGTGGTAGAAATGGGCATCGTGCGTGCGGTGCAGGTGGACGGCGATCGCGTAACCGTGACCTTCACCCCGACGTTCAGCGGCTGCCCGGCGCTGGATGTGATGCGCGAGCAGATACACAGCCGGCTCAGGGCGCTGGGCATCCCGAATGTGGAAGTGAGGACCGTGCTGCATCCGCCATGGACGAGCGACTGGATCACCGACGCGGCGCGCGCCAAGCTCAGGGCCTTCGGCCTCGCCCCGCCTGCGCGGCACGGCGGCGATGTCAATGTGATCCTGCTCGATCAGGCGCCCTGCCCGCGCTGCGGCAGCGACGACACCACGCTCCGCAACCGCTTCGGCTCAACCCTCTGCCGAACGATTTACACCTGCAACGTCTGCCATGAGACGTTTGAGCAGTTCAAGGCTCTCTAGTCATCAGTTTTTAGTCTTCAATATATTTAGGATGACTGAAGACTGATGACTGATGACTGAAGACTATCCACATGCCCTACGACCACATCTTCTACACCGCCGAGAACGGCATCGCCACCATCACCCTCAATCGCCCGCAGACGCTCAACGCGTTCAACGACGCGATGATCCGCGAAACGACCGAGGCGTTCAAGCAGGCCGAGCGCGACGCTGCGGTGCGCTGCGTGGTGCTCACCGGCGCAGGACGCGGCTTCAGCTCTGGCCAGGACCTGGCCGATGTGCAGGGCCGCGGCGAGGGCTTCTCCATCGGTGAGCACCTGCGGAACGGTTATCACCGCCTCATCAAGCAAATGGTCAAGACCGAGAAGCCCATCATCGGCGCGATCAACGGCGTGGCGGCGGGCGCCGGCTGCGGCGTGGCACTGGCGTGCGATTTCCGCATCGCCTCGGAAAAGGCCAGCTTCATGCTCGCCTTCAGCAAGGTCGGCCTCATCCCCGATAGCGGCGTGAACTGGATGCTGCCGCGCCTCATCGGTTACGCACGGGCGTATCAGCTGGCGCTCACGGCGGAGAAGCTGCCCGCCGAGACGGCACTGGCCTGGGGGCTGGTGAACGTCGTCACGCCCGAAGCCGAGTTCGCCGCGACCGTGCAACGCTGGGCAGAGCGGTTCGCCGCCGGGGCCACCCGCGCCTTCGGGCTGACCAAGCGCGGCATGTACCGCAGCTTCGACCTGGATTTGGACGAGGCGCTGGAGTACGAGGCGCACCTTCAGGACATCGCCGCGCGCTCACGTGATTTCAAGGAAGGCGTGCAGGCATTTTTAGAAAAACGCCCCCCGCAATTCACCGGGGCGTAGAGACGCGCTGCGGCATGTAGAGACGCGCTGCGGCGTGTCTCTACGGCGATCATCCACCATGATCCAAACCGTAAGTGTGATTGGCGCAGGCACGATGGGCACAGGCATCGCGCAGGCCTCGGCCCTTGGCGGCTGCCGCGTGCTGCTGCACGACGTGGCCGAAGAGTTCGTACAACGCGGCCTCGCCACCATCCACAAGCAAATGGACGAAGGCGTCGCGCGCAAGAAGATTACGCCGGAGGCCGCCAAGGCGGCAAAAGAGTCGGTGCGCAGCACCCTCTCGCTCGCCGAAGCGGCGGACGCCGACCTCATCATCGAGGCCGCGCCGGAGAAGCTCGAACTCAAGCGCGAGCTGTTCGCACAACTTGACGCGCTGGCGCCGGCGCGCACCATCTTCGCCAGCAACACCTCGTCGCTAAGCATCAACGCACTGGCCGCCGCCACCCGGCGCGCCGACCGCTTCGTCGGCCTGCACTTCTTCAACCCCGCCCACCTCATGCCGCTGGTCGAGGTCATCCCCAGCGACTCCACGAGCGACGAAACTCTTCAGGCCGTTACGGACTACGTGCTCCGCATCAAAAAGACGCCGGTGCGTTGCAAAGATACGCCTGCCTTCATCGTCAACCGCGTGGCGCGGCCCTTCTACGGCGAGGCGCTGCGGCTGCTCGGCGAGGGCGCAGCAGACGTGCCAACGATTGACGCGCTGCTGGAGTCCGCCGGTTTCAAAATGGGGCCGTTCCGGCTGATTGACCTGATCGGCTGCGACGTGAACTTCGCCGTGACGCAATCCGTGTACGAAGCCTACTTTCAAGACCCGAAGTACCGCCCCCACCCCATCCAGCGCCGCATGGTCGAGAGCGGGCGGCTGGGGCGCAAAACGAAGCGGGGCTTTTACGACTACGACTGACTCACACCACAGAGTTCACAGAGAACACGGAGATACTCTGTGAACTCCGTGCTCTCTGGAGTTCAAAGGGATTTCGCTCTTAGAGCGAATTCTTGATTGATTTACGGTTCCGTAGACTGAAAACAGGTCGAATTTTGCATGCCTTGCCGTAAATCAAGCTGGAAACCGCTCTTATTGGTTTCAAGGAGCTAACAGTAAAGCGAGCAGGGATACGAGCAGAGCCTTTCCCCGCCGCCGAACATTATGCACGAACTCAAAGAAGCCCAAGTACAGCGGTAACTTCTCCTGGGAGATGCCACGATGCGGGCGCAGCCGGGAACGTAACAACGACCAGAACCTTCTATGGTGTTACCGTGAACTTCATGGAACCCATCACCATCTGCGTCGCGCGCCTATTCGCCCCGGGCGTGATTGACCGTCTTGTGCTCATAGCCCCATTCCGCCAGGCGCCGATAGCTGCTGTATTCATCGGTGTACAGCCGGCTTCCCGGCGTGACGGTGCGGGTAATGCTCGGCTGAATCATGGCTTGTTGAACATTCGGCAGCATCTGGAGCACCACGTCACCGTTGCGTTGGAACAGGCCCGGGATCGGCGGCTTCTCCCTGGCCAGGGTGCCGCGCCCGCGCGCGCCTTGCAAGCGCCGCCGTCGGTCTTGACGTCCCAGTTTCTGAACGATTTTGGGATGTCCCTTGTGCCCTGCAACCACATGGACTTCAACGGCTTCCACTTTGCCGCTCAATCGGGTCGGCTTTTTTTCAGCCACAATCCCTTCGTGCAATCGGGTCGTCATCTGCTGGGCATCGCCCGCGGCCAGATCGAGTTCGGCCGCGATTTGCTCAATCTTCATACCGTTGACGTTCTTTTTGCGGCGTGTGGAACCCCTGTTTCGTGACCTGCGCCGACTTACACCGGGGACAGCGCACGCCTTCCGGCCAACGCAGTTGGCGAACCAGTTCGTAACACTTGGCGTCATCCACCAGATTCTGGATGTGGATCAACATGGCACAACGCCAACTAGTCTTGGAGACTACATTATCGCAACCTCTTTGAAATCAGTTAACAACCTCCTTGAAATCAGTTAAGAGCGTCACCGGCTTGCCGTTGCGGTAGAAGACCTCGCCGTCCACCGTGATCTCGCTCTCGGCCATGTCGCAGAGCATGTCCCAGTGCAGGCCGGACTCGTTCCTGCCGCCGGTCTCGGGGTAGCTCGCGCCGACGGCCAGGTGGATGGTGCCGCCCATCTTCTCGTCGAAGAGCATGTTCTTGGTGAAGCGCCGGATGCCGTAATTGGTGCCGATGCCCCACTCGCCCAGGTAGCGCGCGCCGGCATCGGTGTCGAGCAAGGCGGTCAGCAGCTCCCGGTTCTTGCTCGCCTGCTCCTTCACTACCTTGCCGTCCTCGAACCACAGCTCGATGTCGGTGACCTCCTGCCCACCGTAGATGGCCGGATAGCGGAAGCGCACCCAGCCGTTGACCGAGTCCTCCACCGGGCCGGTGAAGATTTCGCCGTCGGGGAAGTTGTATTTGCCGTCGGCCCCGATGAATTTGCGTCCCTTGATGGAGAGCCGAAGGTCAATGTTGGTGCCCTTGAGCACTACGCTCTCCCTGCCTGCCAGCCATTGAATCAGCCGTTGCTGGCGCGCGCCCTCTTCGCGCCACAGCGCCACCGGGTCGGGCTGGTCGAGCAAGCCGGCCCCGTACACGAAGTCCTCGTAATCGGCCAAGCTCATCTCGGCCTCCTGCGCCAAGGCCTGCGTGGGGAACTGGGTGAGCACCCAGCGCAATTCCTTGCGGGCTGCACGCTCAAGAAAAGTTTTGGTGAGAGGCGCATTTGCCTTGCGCACGCGCGCCTGCCGGCTCGGATCTATGCCGCTGAGTTCGCGAGTGTTGTGCTCGGCGTTGATGGCAAGGACGGCGTCGAAGGTCTCAGTGATGAGTTTGCGGACGGGCGAGATGTAGTCCAGCTGTTCGTCGGAGGCGTGCTTGAAGAACAGGGCTTCCGCGCCGGGCAGCGCATTGCTGATGAAGACGTGCGCGCCGGCCCTGACGGCCTCGGCGAAGGCAGCCAGTGCCAGCGGCTCGGCCAGCGGGTGCGTGCGGAGGTGCAGTTGCTGTCCGGGCTTCAGTTCCAGCGAATAGTGGACGAGCACCTGCGCGAGTTTGGTGATGCGGGGGTCGGGCATAGTGTTCTCAATCGGAGGGATGTTGAGCCAGTTTCAATAGCTCCTGCAGCGCCCGGTCTGCGCCGAGGACGATCAACTCCATTCCGGCTTCGAGCCGGGTGCTGCCGGTGGGCCGGGTGAGCAGCGCGCCGTCCGGCGTACGGCAGGCGAGCACGTTCACATCGAAGCGCGTGCGCAGTTGCAGCTCGCCGAGGGTGCGGCCGGCCAGCGCGGAGCCGGGCGCGATGGGCACCTGCTCCAGCAGCAGCTCCAGCCCGCCGGCGTGCGTCACCTCGTCGAGAAAATCGGCCACGGCGGGGCGCAGCAGCGTCGTCACCATGCGCCGCCCGGCGATGCGATAGGGCAGGATGACGCGGTTGGCGCCGGCCTTGAGCAGCTTCGACTCGGACTCCTCGAAGTTGGCGCGGGCGGCGATGAACAGGTCGGGCCGCAGGCTGCGCGCGGTCAGCACGATGAAGACGTTCTCGGCGTCGGAGTTGGCGGCCACCATCAGCGCCCGGGCGCGCTCGATGCCGGCCTCCTTGAGGCGGGCCTCGTTGGCGGCGTTGCCGGCCAGCGCCAGCACGCCCTCCGCCTCCAGCTGCTCCACCTTCTCCGCGTTCAGGTCAATGACGACGAAGGGCAGGCCCTCGGCCTTCAGGGTATGGGCGATGAAGCGCCCGACGCGGCCATAGCCGCAAACGATGACGTGATTGGAAAGTTTCGCGAGCATTCGATGTCGTCGTCGCCGCTCCCAGGCCTGGCGCAGGTCGGTGGAAAGGATAAGTTCGGCGGCGCTGCTCAGCAGGTAGGCCGCCACGCCGGCGCCGCCGATGATCAGGCCGATGGTGAACAACCGCCCCAGCGGCGTGAGCGGCTTGACCTCGCCGAAGCCGACCGTGCTGAGCGTGATCACCGTCATGTAGACGGCATCCAGCGGCGAGATTCCCTCCAGCCAGTGGTAACCGGCTGCACCGATGATGAGCAGCGCCGTCAGCACGCTAGCGGCGACGGCGAGACGTCGCAGTGCATGGCGCTGGAAGCTGGCGCTCACCGTCCGGCGTCAGGACTTCTGGTCGTACTCGTAAAAGCCGCGCCCGGTCTTGCGCCCGAGGTAGCCGGCGTCCACCATGCGGCGCAGCAGCGGGGCGGGGCGGTACTTGTCGTCGCCCAGGTCGCGGTGCAGCACTTCCATCACCGCCAGCACCACGTCCAGGCCCACCAGGTCGGCCAGCGTCAGCGGCCCCATCGGGTGGTTCATGCCCAGCCGCATGATGGTATCAATGGACTCGCGCGGGGCGATGCCCTCCTCGAGCGCGAAGATGGCTTCGTTGATCATCGGGCAGAGGATGCGGTTGGAGATGAAGCCGGGCGCATCGTTGACGACCACCGGCGTCTTGCCCATCTTCTCCGCCACGGCGACCGCGATGTTGATGGTGCCGTTTCCCGTGCCCAGGCCCTTGACCACTTCGACCAGCGACATCAGCGGCACCGGGTTGAAGAAGTGCAGGCCGACGACCTTCTCCGGGCGGCGGGTGGCCGCGCCCAGTTTGGTGAGGGAGATGGACGAGGTGTTGCTGGCCAGAATGACTTCGGGCCGGGTGCGCTCATCCAGCTCGCGGAACAGCTTGAGCTTGATCTCCAGGTTCTCGGTGGCGGCCTCGATCACCAAGTCGGCCTTCTCCACCGGCCCAAGGTCGTGGCCGGGCTTGATGCGGCTGAGCACGGCCTCTTCGCTCTCGGCCAGGCGACCCTTGTCGCGTAACTTGGCCAGCGACTTCTTGATGGTCGCCAATCCGCGATCTAGCTGCACCGGCGAGATGTCGAGCATGGAGACGGTGTAGCCGGCCATGGCGGCCGTTTGGGCGATGCCGCTGCCCATCGTGCCCGCGCCGACGACGGCGATGTGACGAATCGTTTGCTGCATAGGTGTTGTTTGAGGTGTTGTGTGTTGCGTATTTGGTATTTCGTATTGCGTATTTCGTAGTTCGTAATCTTCAGCACGCAATACGCACTACGCAATATGAAGTACGTGCTACACAACAAGGATCATGCTTCCTCCATCTCCACTGCCAGCGCCACGGCTTCGCCGCCGCCCAGGCAGAGGCAGGCCAAGCCGCGCTTTAGGCCCCGGTCGCGCAGCGCATGGAGAAGGGTGACGAGCACGCGCGCGCCGCTCGCGCCCACCGGGTGGCCAAGGGCGATGGCGCCGCCGTTGACGTTGACCTTGCTCCAGTCCCAGCCCTTGTCGGCCAGGGCGTAGCCGTCGGCCAGCACCTGCGCGGCAAAGGCTTCGTTCAACTCAATCAGATCTACGTCCTTCAGCGTCCAGCCGATCCGGTCGAGCAATTTGGGGATGGCGTACGCCGGCGCGATGAAGACGTACTTGGGGTCCACGGCGGCGGAAGTGTAGCCGACGATGCGGGCCAGCGGCGGCCTGCCGAGCGCCTCGGCTTTGGCGCGTGAGGCAAGCACGAGCGCCGCGGCGCCGTCGTTCAGACCTGGGGCATTGCCGGCGGTCACCTTGCCGTCCTTTTGAAAGGCGGGCTTGAGCTTGGCCAGCGCCTCGAGCGAAGTATCACGGCGCGGCGCTTCGTCGGTATCTACCACCGTGACCTTGCCCTTGCTCTCGATTTCAACCGGCACGATCTCGGCCTTGAACTTGCCGGCGTCCATGGCGGCGATGGCCTTGCGGTGGCTCTCCAGCGCCCAGCGGTCCATCGCCTCGCGCGTCACCTCGTACTCGTTGGCGATGAACTCGGCGGCGTCCCCCATTAGCCAGTGTTGGAACGGGTCCAACAGCCCGTCGTGCTGGGCAGAGTCGAACATCGGCTGATCGCCATACTTCGTGGCTTGGCGCAGGAACACCAGGTGCGGCAGCGCGCTCATGTTCTCCATGCCGCCGGCCACCAGCAGATGCGCATCGCCGGCGCGGATGGCCTGGGCTGCACTCATCACGGCGCGCAGGCCGGAGCCACAGGCCTTGTTAAGCGAGTATGCGCCGACGCTCTCCGGCAGGCCGGCGAAGATTCCGGCCTGGCGCGCCGGGGCCAGCCCGGAGCCGGCAGCTACCACCTGGCCGAGAATCACTTCCTCAATTTCTTCCGGCGGCACTCCGGCACGCTCAACGGCGGCCCGGACTGCTGTGGCCGCCAGCCGGGGCGCCGGCACCGAACTCAACACGCCCATGAACTTGCCGATGGGCGTGCGCGCGCCGGAGAGGATCACGGCGTCGTTCACCTTTTTTTCATGCATCATCTTGCTCTCCTGGGTTGGATCGGGATCGGCCGGCCCTTGATGGGTGTAACGAACGGCCGTTACGAGGGAGCGGCGTTGCTCACTCGGTTTTCACGGTTTACGATTGTAATCGAATTGTCCGATCCGGCGCAGGGCCTTTGCCGGCATCGGGCAGGGGCGTTCACGCGGCCGGCCGAAGCAAAGTCTCCTGTCCTGACGGATCAATGCCAATGAACGGGAAGCGTTCGTCGCCAATCCGAAGTGTGCATGCAAAACATGTAGCCGCATCCTGAGCGGACGCTGAGCGAAGCGAAGCGGCAGTCGAAGGGGTGGCACGTTACCTGACAACCTTTGCGTGCACACGAGCACGGCGAGTCTTTGACGCCACACTTCGCCCGTGCTAAACTTCTTCCGCCAATGTTCGGCTGCCAAACGATCAGGCCATTTTATCCCGCCGATTACTCGCTTGTGGCATTGCCGATTGCGCAATGATTGGGGTGAGAGTCGTCCTTTTGCTGGGCCTTCTGCTTGGGCTAGTAAAATACACGGCACAAGCACAACCGATAGGCCAGGCGCAAATCATCTCACCGAAACCAGGCTTGAGCCTGAGCGGGGAAGTGGTCGTCATCGGGTCAGCCGTTCACCCAACTTTTGTGCGCTACGAACTGGCCTTCGCTTATGACCCTGACCCAACCGACA
>JAVQXV010000426.1:0-1344 GCA_033577755.1 Anaerolineales bacterium | reverse complement strand
TCGAAGAGCTCACTCGTCCGTTCCAATGCTTTGCCCGCACTGCGGCCAGCCTCATCCGTTGCAGGCGCGTTTTTGTCCCGAAACCGGGCAGCCGCTCACACCGCCCGTTGCGCCGGTGGGCGCGCTACACCTTTATCTTGTGCTGGGCGTGATCGGACTGGCGCTGATGAGTACCGGCACCTGGCTGTGGGCAACCAGAGCGCGTCCGTTGGCCACGCCGCCGGCGACGCCTCTGGCCGGCGCCGTCTCAGCGTCCACCGTCGGAGCGCCGCCATCGCAGGTGCTGCCAACGGCGACTCGAACCATTACCCCGACGCCAACTCCGGCACCGACTGCTACGGAAACCCAGCAATCTGAGTTCGTGCCGGCCACAGCAACCGATTCGCCTGTGCGTTGGAACGCCGTGGATGGCGCAGCGCTCGTTTACGTCCCCGCCGGCGAATTCCTGATGGGTAGCGACGCGAGCTTCGACCCTTACATTTGGGGCGCGGAGACGCCGATGCGTGCTGTGTTCGTAGATGCGTTCTGGATTTATCAGACTGAGGTGACGAACGCTCAATATGCCGCCTGCGTCCAGGCCGGCGCGTGCAACCGACCACGCGAAGCGGCCTCCATAAGCCGTGAGACATACTTTGGGAATCCTGAGTTTGACACTTATCCTGTAGTGCAGGTCAGTTGGTACCAAGCAGAGGCCTATTGTCGTTGGGCCGGCGCCAGCTTGCCAACGGAGGCGCAGTGGGAGAAGGCGGCACGTGGCGAAGACGGTCGCCTTTTCCCCTGGGGCAACCAATTCCCGGATGGTTCATTTGCCAACCTGTGCGACGAAAGCTGCACGAACTTCTCGATGCGTGTAGCCGGCGTGAACGATGGCTATAGTGATACGGCGCCCGTCGCCAGCTATCCCACAGGGCAAAGCCCGTACGGCGCGCTCGATATGGCGGGCAACGTGTGGGAGTGGGTTGCAGACTGGTTCGACCCCGGCTATTACGGCAGCGCGCCGTCGATCAACCCTGCCGGCCCGGCCAGCGGAGAGCGCAAAGGGATGCGCGGCGGCTCGTGGTTCAATGGCGTTGACGGCGTGCGCACGGTCGTTCGCTCCTCGCGCCGGCCCGACGATACGCTTTTTGCACTGGGCTTTCGATGCAGCGTAGCACCGTAGGCTAGACCGGGCAGGCCGAGATGGCCGGAGAAATCTTCCATTGAACTGACTCGTCAGGCGCGCAAGAACAGCAGTAGGCGTCAGGGCAAACCCTAACAAAACCAGTGTGCACGCGAAGGTTGTCAGTGTGCACGCAAAGGTTGTTAGGGAACGTGCCGCCCCTTCGTCCTTCGGCGGGCTTCGCC
>JAVQXV010000425.1:0-1348 GCA_033577755.1 Anaerolineales bacterium | reverse complement strand
TGATGTAGTTGTCGCCGATCCAGAGCACCGTCGGGTCCATCACGATGCAAACTTCGGGCTTGAAGCGACGGATCTCGCGCACGATCTTCTTGCGCAACTCGAGGGTGGGCTGCAACAGGCCGTCCGGCTCACGCAGGAAGATGACCTCGTGCACGCCCACCAGCTCCGCCGCTGCGCGCTGCTCGGCCTCGCGGATTTCACGGGCCTGCTCGCGCGTCATGCCGTCCTGCGCAATGCCGGCGTCGCCGCTGGTGAGCAGCAGGTAACCGACGCGGCAGCCGGCCTTGACCCAGCGGGCCAGCGTGCCGACGCAGCCGAACTCGATGTCGTCCGGGTGGGCGACGATAGCGAGGGCGGAAGAGGGAACGTAGAAGTGGGGCATAGGGGATTTGGCCGCGGACGGCAGACGGCGGCGGTCGTTACTGCGCCAGTGGCGTTTCGCCGCTGATCAGGATGAGCACGTCAATGTCTTTGCGATAGAACATGCCTTCCTTCGTCTGTTCGGGCGGGGGCACGGTGATGGTGGTGAAGCCAATGCCGCGGTGGGCAGCGCGATTGAGCACCAGCGGCTCATCGCTGCGTTTGAGGGTGAGCGTCCAGGTCTTGTCGCTGACCTGCGGCCAATAGCGGCGCGCGGCCTGTACCTGTTCGTCGGTGATGAGTTTGTATTTGCGTGGGGCGTCGGGCATTTTCGTCGAGTGGTCGGATGGCCGTGGGGTCGGGTAGGCAGCGGGTGCGACGGTTAGATCGTGCCGGTGATTACGAGTTGTCCTTCCGCTAGGCTAACATCCACCAGTTTGGGCGCAGCTCACAGCGAACACTAGATATGCGAATATCGGCGCTAAGACACAGGGTATCGTGGCTGTGCCTAGTATGATACCCACAATGGCCAATGATTTTTGGTCTTTGACGTTGGAAGAGCGCTGACGTTGCGCTAGAAAGCCCACCACGATGGCGATTGGCGCAGGGACCCAACAGAGAATTGGAATCAATCCACTCAGCACGTTGATGACGTGTAACCGAAATGTTCCGCTGAGGAAAGTGTCAAGCACCGATCCTATCGCAATAAATATACTCCAATTTTCAGTGGAGACAGCGGTGAGTCCACTGAAAAAGCTACTTTATCAGGCGCAAATGCCACTATATATGGCGTCGAGATTACAACCAAAGCGGCATATGTGGCGGCCAAGTGTTTCAATTTTTCAGTGCACTCAGCGGTGAAATAGCGGGCGTTCAACCGGCAGCCCGGTTCGGCTTTTGCCCGGCGCGCAAATAAGGAAAGGCCACCTCTAAGGTGGCCTTTCCTTGCCTAGGCAATGGCCTTTTCCAGCGCAGCCAGCTTCTTCAT
>JAVQXV010000424.1:0-1355 GCA_033577755.1 Anaerolineales bacterium | reverse complement strand
GCAATAGCTCCGTGGGTATCTGGCTGAGCTTGTACCGGCAACATTGCCAGCGCCAATAGAGTCCCAGCTGTCCAGGGTAGATAGCGAAGTCGGGACGCAAGTTTCTGGTGCATGATAGCTCCTGTGGAGATTTGCCCTTGGATGTTATAGCCGAGCCATCTATGGTTGTCAGCCCTTGGGTCGCAGGGCACGGCCCCGCCTTTGGGTTTTCTCTCCTCTCTCTGACAAACTAAAGCAGCTTGGCTATATCAATTAATCTTACGCGGATAGTTCCCCGAAAGAAAGACCTGCTTGGTCCAGGGCTTGTATTAACCGCTCGATTTGTCCTAGTCGCACCGCCCAATTCCTCATGTAGTCATCAGACCCCTTTGCGCTTTGAGAATCGCCAAAATGTCGCGCCACTGTTTTTCCGATTGGCTGTCTTTGCTTCACACCAATTTGGACAGGCTTAAATCTTCAGGACTAATCAGATAAAACTCGCTGTCTCCCCAAATGATCTATAGCTAAGCACAGAATGCTTGACATAGGCAGCAACCAGAACTCTGCATGTTTCCCTGTGAGTTGCTTCTCAAGTGCGACAACCTAAATGTTTCCCGCTATAGGCATCGAAGTTGCATTTTTACCTACTCATATTCCTCGCCGCTGCCCAGCATCAAATCACAACGAAAAATGCTTTCCCGATGCACAGCTTGCAGAATTGGCCCTCCCACCCCAGCTACATAAAAACCACAACTTTCTAACGCTGTGACTAATGCTTTTTCTGGCATCGCATCCCCAGCAATTACCACATCCACGCCATCCGTTACTCGTTTTTCGGCGTAGGCAATGCTGGCTAGACCGCCTGTGATGTAAGATGACTATCCGCGCTCTGGGTTTGATAGGGCATTGATGTCTTTCTCCGGGAGATGAATCTGCCCGCTTAGATAACAGACCGCTCCCCCCCGGATCAACACCCGCTCTGGCGTCACCTGGCACCACAGTTCCCCACCCCGCGCCGACAACTGCCGGGCATGGAGTTCGGTTTTTCCCAGGCGTTCACTCCAGTAGGGGGCGAGGGCACAGTGGGCGGAACCAGTCACAGGGTCTTCGGGAATCCCCAGGCGGGGGGCAAAGAATCGCGAAACAAAATCGACGTCTTCTCCCGGTGCTGTGACAATCACGCCCAGGCAATCCAATTGTTCCAGGTGGTTCATATCCGGTTGCAGGCCTTGCACTTGCTCGGCAGTTTCTAGAACGACCAGCAGATCGCGCGGCGTTTGCCAGGTTTCTTTCGGGGTTGCGCCTAAACCGGCAATTAAGCGCTCAGTCGCCGAGGCTGGGGTGACCAACCAGCGGGGGAAGTCCAATTCCCACCA
>JAVQXV010000423.1:0-1366 GCA_033577755.1 Anaerolineales bacterium | reverse complement strand
CTAAACGGTCAAACCGCGCGCCGCCAGCTCAGCGGTCGCTTTGTCCACCCTGTCTTCCGCAGTTTGCTGCTTCAGCCATTCGATCAGCTCGCTCAGGCCGTCCTCCAGGGTCACGGACGGCACGTACCCCAACAGGCGCTGCGCCTTGCGGATGTCGGCATAGCAGTAGCGGATATCACCCACCCGAAATTTGTTGACGATCTGCGGCTCGATCGTCAGATTGAGCTTACGGGCAAGCATTCGGGCAACATCGAGAATGCGAGTGCACCGGCCCGTGCCCAGGTTGATCGCTTCGTAGTCGGCTTCCGGGCGTTCGAGGGCCAGGATCAACCCCCGCACGATGTCCCGAACGTGGACGAAATCCCGGCCTTGCAAGCCGTCCTCAAAGATCAGGGGCGGGTTCCCATTCAAGAGGCGGCTGCTGAAGATGGCGACCGCCCCAGTGTAGGGATTCGACAGGGACTGGCGCGGGCCATACACATTGAAGAAGCGCAGCGCGGTCGTCGGGATTTTGTAGGCCCGTCCAACCGACAGGCACATTTCCTCCTGATCGCGCTTTGAGATCGCATAGATTGAGGTTGGAAACAGAGGCTTATCCTCCGGCGTGGGGATCGGCTCCAGGGGCTCGTCCGCATCATCCAGGTACACATCCCAGCGCCGCTTCGCCAGCGCTGCTGGCGAACGCAAAGCCGGATACACTACCTGCCCATCACGGGTTCGGTAAGCGCCCTCACCGTAGATGGACATGGAGGAAGCCACAATCAGCTTCTGCACCTTATGCCTGCCGCGCGCCAGCAGCTCCAGCAGCTGCGCCGTGCCCATTGTGTTTGCCTCCATGTAGCGAACAATCTCATACATAGATTGCCCAACGCCCACCTCGGCGGCCAGATGATAGACCACCTCCATACCCTCCAGCGCCCTGACCCAGACCGCTGGGTCTCTCACATCGCCCCGGATTTTCTCAACCTCGTCCGGCAGCCAGGCCGGCCACCGGGGACTCTCCCCGTGCACCTGAGGCACCAGCGCATCCAAGACCCGCACCGTGTGGCCCCGGCTCAACAAGGCCTCGACTAGATGCGAACCGATGAAACCGGCCCCGCCGGTGACAAGAATCTGCTTCATTATATTCTTTCCTTTATTTGTAACTGCTCAGCCATCCTGCAGATTTATCCTCCAGATGATAGCCGTCCTCGTTCGCGCCCGCCACCAGGTTTGTAACTGCTCAGCCATCCTGCAGATTTATCCTCAGGATTTTGCGAGAAAATCTATGATCAACTAGGCCATGTGAGAGATAGCGGACGTCAATACCGATCCGCACAGCGCACTCCAAAGCGTCTGTATCAGGCCGGCCCAGCGCTCCAGCCAT
>JAVQXV010000422.1:0-1366 GCA_033577755.1 Anaerolineales bacterium | reverse complement strand
CGGAGGCCTTGATAGTGACGCCCTTCTCGCGCTCCAAATCCATCGAGTCGAGGATCTGCTCGGTGGTATCGCGGTCGGGCACGGTGCCGGTGAGGTGCAGCAGCCGGTCGGCGAGCGTGGACTTGCCGTGGTCTATGTGCGCGATAATGCAAAAGTTGCGGATACGGGACTTATCCATACACGGTTCGCGGGAGAGGCCCTCTCCCGCGCCGGTAATTGTATCTGAATTTGTAGAAGCTCAGTGATCCAGTTTCATCCACAGATGACGCAGATTTTCGCAGATAAGCATCTTTGGCTCTGCTGAAAAAAGTTCATCTGAACTGCGAAGACGCCAAGCGCGCAAAGGAAAACGAGGGCAAAGCCTCGGCACTTTTTGCCGCTTCGCGGTGAGGACGTAGTTTTTTGTGGTGGGGTCTGATGTTGGATTTTGGTGTTGTATAGCAACACCGGGTCGTAATCCAGAGTCCAAAATCACAAATTTAGAGGCAGTTGTGCCAGCAAGCGTGTACCGCCGTTAGGCGCAGGCCGAAGCTCGCAGATTCCGCCCAGCTCAGCGGCACGCTCGTGCATCGAAGTGATACCCACGCCGGCGCGAAGCTCGTCCGGCAAGCCGGTGCCGTCGTCGGTGACTTCGATATATACCCGATCGGCGACGCTAAGCCGGATCCGGCAGTGCTTTGCCTGAGCATGGCGGGCCACGTTGGTCAGCGCCTCTAAGATGATGCGATAAGCGGCCACTTCCACGGCGGCGGGCAGTGGGGGGAGTTGCTCCGGCGCCTCGACCAGCACCTGCAAGCCCTGTGTAGAGAACTGCGCGGCCTGTTCGCGGATGGCGGGCAGCAGGCCCAGCTCGTCGAGCGCGGGCGGGCGCAGGTTATAGACCACCCGGCGGATGTCGGTAATGACGGAGCGGATTTGCTCGCGCAGCTCGTCCATCTCGAGGACGGCCCGGGCCGGGTCATGGGTGATGATGGTGCGCAGCGCGCCGGCGCGCAGGTTGAGCGCGGCCAGCGTCGGGCCAATGGTGTCGTGCAGGTCGCGGCGCAGGCGGCGGCGCTCCTCTTCGCGCGCCAGCACCAGCCGCTCGCGGGCGCGACGCAGGTCATGCATCATGCGGACGACGTTCACCGTGGTCACGCATTGCCGGGCAATCGTCGTCAGGTTGTCTAACATCTCGGCGGTGGGCGGTGCGCCGGGGTCCGGCACAATCACCAGTTCGCCCACCGTCTCGTGGTCGTCCGCAATCGGCAGCCGGATATAAGCCGGCCCGCCCGACTCTGTTGATACAGGGATGGACGAGGTGCGGTGCTGAGCGGCCAGCTCGTAATCTCCCGTGTCCAGGCGCTTCAGCCAGATGGAGACGCTC
>JAVQXV010000421.1:0-1373 GCA_033577755.1 Anaerolineales bacterium | reverse complement strand
TGTCTTCGGCGGTTTCGGGGATCAGGCTGACGCGGGCCTTGAGGTAAGGCTCCTGCGCCACGAACTCTTCCAGGCGAAAGCGCGCCAGGCCCTGCACCAGCAGGCGAATGGTGCCGTCCGGCGCGCGGAAGAGCCGATGGACGACCGCCGCCGTGCCGACGCGCCACAGATCGTCCGGGCCGGGCGTCTCCAGTTCGGGATTCTTAGAAGCCACCAGACCGATGACGCGTTGGCCGACGACGGCGTCGTCTACCAGACGAATCGAGCGCGGCTGGCCAACGGTGAGCGGAACGGCGGTGAGTGGGTAAACGACCACACCACGCAGCGGGAGGATGGCCAGTGTCTCCGGGATGGCCAGCTCGCCGGCTGCCCGAGACGCTTCCGCTGAGCCTTCCTTTGCCGGCGTTTCGAGGTGGGGAGGCTGCATGAGCAACGCAACCATCTCGGCCGGGTCAATTTCCGGTTCCTCGGACAGGAAGCGGGGCAGGGAAAAGACGAAGGAGGTTTTAGTTGCGCTCATTCGATTCGGACAAGGCGACGCGTTGGCGTCACCCAGATCGCCCCACAAGATCGGGCATTAGCGGATTTCCAGACGGCGAGGCTGAAGCTTAGGCAGGGTGATGCGCAGAAAGCCGTCTTCGTACTCCGCCTGAATCTCGGTGGACGCCACGGCGACAGGCAATTCGACATCCACACGGAATTCCCCAAAATTGATTTCAATCTGGTGATAAGACCGGGGCATGGAACGATCGTGCGGGCGTACGCCGGTAATCATTAGACGACGGTCTTGCAGCTCGATGGAGATATTTTCACGCCGCATTCCGGCCAGCTCCACCTGCACGATGAAAGCCGACTCGGTCTCGTATATATCCGTAGGAGGTCGCCAGACGTGCGAGCGGCGGCCGGCCGACCAACCCGTGCCGGTAGAGTATCCGCTTGTAAAGAGGACTTCAACCAATGAGGGGACATCCGAGGGGCGAGGTTGTCGAGGCCGATGCGCAGTCATCGCTGAAGGCTCCGGGCTTGTGAGCAGTTCATCGGTGATCGGAATTCTACCATAGGCTTCATCGAAAAAATCCATTCGAACGGCGCAGGGCCGAGGGATGCAAGTAGTGCGCTGCTATGCTGATTGACCACAGATAAGCAGGTGAATGCACTGAAAAACAGTAACTACTCCGGCAATGACAAGAAGAGAGTCCACAGATGTCGCTGTCGCAGATGGTCACAGATTTTCTCCGCGAAAAATCTTGCTCAATCTGTGAGTGCACTGAAAAAGCATACGAGGGTAACGCAGAGACCGCAGAGTTCTTTCTGGATCATTTCTCCATATGCCCTACCAGATCGTCTGCTGAGGCCTCCGCGTGCAGTGGACT
>JAVQXV010000086.1:0-12263 GCA_033577755.1 Anaerolineales bacterium | reverse complement strand
CCTCGGGCGTTTTGTGAGCGCGGATAGCATCGTGCCGGAGCCGGGCAACCCGCAGAGCCTGAACCGGTACAGCTATGTGAATGATCGGCCAACAGTCCTGGTTGATCCGACAGGACACATTGCATGGGTACCCTTCCTGGCTGCCGGGGGTGCTGTTCTGGGTGCATCGCTCTATATTGGGACAGGTTTAGTAAGCGGGAGATTCCAAAACATCTCGGTTTCTGAATTTGCAGTCGAACTAGGCGCGTCTATTGTAGTTGGGGCAGTTGGCGGCGCGTTGATCGGAGGGGGTATAACAGCTGGAGCGGGTGTGGCAGCCTTTGCGATGATTGGTGCAGGCACAGGCGTTGTTGGCTCAGAGATTGGTTACCAGCTCACCGCGGGAGCAGATTTCAAGACTGAAGAGTTAGTAGCCAATGCATCAATATCGGGTGTTTCTGGCGCAGTCAGTGGTATGGTCGGCGCTCCTAGTTTCGGCGCAAGTGCTGTCGCTTCGACTTCTGCACGCATATTGGTGAGTGGGGCTGCGGGCGCAGCCCAGTATTCTGTAACCCAAGGGTTGAATGGACGCGAAATTACGGGCGAAGGTTTGGCGATGAGTACAGCTGTGGGTCTGGGGGCCGGCGTTCTAGGTGAGGTACTGCCTGGGATCAAGTACAACGCCGGGAAAACACCTGAGAGTCAAATAGTGCGTTACGCAGGAGCCGCTAGCGGCGGAATAAACTATGCTGAGTCATATCGTCACTTTGCCCGTCAAGTTGTGGCACGGAATTTGGTGGTCTTGGCCGCACGGGATACAGTACGAACGGGTTTTATCGAGACGGCAACCAATGCGGTCGGCAACCAGATCATTCCCAAATAGAGGAGAAATGCAGTACGACGGCATCCTAGCTATAAGCGTTTTCCTATGGCTCGTCGCATATGCTTTGCAGCTATTGTCAAATAGTGATCAAGATAGGTCTTACCGTATCCGTTTGCCGCTAATTCTATGGATCATGTGTGGTGCGCCAAGAGCCAAAGGTGCACCTAAAAGATCGGTTGTCGCCGATATGGCTAAACTTCAGTTTTTCGCTTGGGGTGTTGCAACAGCTGAAGTAATACTGTGGTATCTAGAAGTTGACGTTTGGTTGCGCATCTTGATCTCTTTATTAAGTGGTTTAGGACTCCTGACAATCGCTGCAATATGGATTTCGCACCACTCGATAAATGGCCCAATACCCTAAACAGACTTGAGCCGGGTGCTTTGCCTAATCCGAAATGAGAGTTTAGGGGAAAATTAGCTGATAGGAGTTACGCAGTTGAACCCATTCTGCCGCATGTATGGCGGTCATACCTATCAGATTTCCGCCAGATATGGCGACAAGCACCGCTAACTGTGTAAGTCCTATAGCCGAGTCTCGCGGCTATCGGTAGCTTGCCCACCACGCGGCGGCGTGCACCCCAAAGCGCGCGGCCTGGCGCGCCCCGTCGCCCAAACCGGCCCCAACCCCCCGCCCGCCAACGTCACCTACCGCCTCTACTACTACGCCAACGGTCGCCCCATCGCCCTGCGCGTCCTGCCGCCCGGCAACCCCACCGGCACGCTCTACTACTTGCTTTCCGACCACTTGGGCAGCATCAGCGTCGTCACCGACCTCAGCGGTTCAGCGATCTCCAGGCAGTGGTATCATCCGTACGGCGGCGTGCGGGCCGGCACGGGCACCTTACCCACAAGACGCGGTTACACCGGCCAATTGGCCGATGAGACCGGCCTGTACTTTTACAACGCGCGCTACTACTCCCCGCTCCTCGGGCGCTTCATCAGCGCGGATAGCATCGTACCCGAGCTGGGCAACCCGCAGAGCCTGAATCGGTTCTCGTATGTCCGCAACAATCCGTTACGATACACCGACCCCAGCGGGCACTGCGAATTCGACGCCTCGGGCAACATTACGCGCTTTGACTGTTACGCCTATGAATTCGAGAAACTCTCGGCGGCGGATCGGATCAAGTGGGTGGAAGCGATGATGCGCCTATCCGGCGCCAGCGGCTGGTTCAACAACATCATAGACATCATCAAGTACTTTGAAGGGTCCCCTATCTTGCACCATATGGCACCCGGCAGCTGGGCTTCTTGGGCGGATGCAGGCGTGCTGCAAGCCATCCAGAATGGATGGGTGTTGCGCAGCGGTGGCACCCCGGTCAGTACCAGTGGCGGCGCGGCACCGTTGTGGGCTGATTTCTTTGATAAACTCAAATTGCTCGGCTCTAATGCCGTCACTGAACTCAAGCCCTATTGGGGCAAGGCCGAGCAGGCGGGGGTGGACTACGGAGTCGCGCTTGCCGACCTGGTTCTCGGCGGGCGCCCCGGCGGCGAAGAAGGCCAACTCATTGACACCTTTGTCTTCTTTGGCAACATTTACCGGTCTATGACCAGCACACCCTATGGTGGCGGATTGGCCGGCGCCGGGCTTTTCGGCATTGCAGGAGCGGCCGGCGGCGCAGCGGTGTGCCCTGGGCAGGCGAAGGTGGCTTGTGCGGTGGGCGGCGGACTGGGAGGTGGCCTGGTTGGCTTTGCGGCCGGGGAGTGGTTCACCACTCCCAGCAGTCAAACGCCCTTTGGCCGCGGGCCAACCTACTTGTTTGCCAGGGGGTTTGAATTAGTGGTTGACCTGGTCAATCCGTAGGAGCCGATGATGAGGCAGCGACTCTCCTGGCGCTGGCTCCTGCTGGCCATGCCCGTTTGTGCGATAGCAGTCATCGGCAGTGTGTACCTTGCGCGTCGTAACATGGCCGTTCAGATTACCCCCGTGCCGGGGCCGGCGGGCATTTATACGGTTCCAGAATGGCTGCTCGACGGCCTGGTGGTGGAATACCAGACAAGTGACTGCCGAGGGGCTTTCTGTAGTCGATTGTATTACCTGAAGCCGGACGGGAGTGAGAGAAGAATGCTCCCCCTGCCGGATCGGTCAGGGTGTGACCGCAATGGTTTTGAAGCGCCAGCCCGTCTGCCTGATGGCCGGCTCGGTTATATTCTGCGCTGTGGCCCAACGGGGGAATTCCGTGACGTGCTCTACATGATGGCCTATGACCTGAACACGGAGCAAGTAGCGCCACTGCTGAGTTATCCACTTCCCGCGCCACTGGTTGGCACCGGAGGCTATTCCTGGAACCCGGAGATGACGCGCGGCATCACCAGCGACGGCAGTGGTCGAACGCTCTACGAACAACTGTATTGGATCGAGCCGGATCGCTGGGAGCCGCTTGATGTCGGCTTTCCTCAAGCCTATGGGGCCTCCTGGTCACCGGATGGGCAACAGATTGCATTCTTTGGGGCGCCCGAGCAGGGGCTGGAAGGCGTTGACCGGCTGGATGCGGTCTACAACCTCTACCTGATGCAGCCGGATGGAAGCGACGTCCGTCCGCTCGTGAAAGGCTTTCGATACCCTGACAGACCGGCATGGTCTCCGGACGGCCGATGGCTAGCCTTCTCCGCCACCTTTGGCAACCTCATCAAGCAGAGAGGGCTATGGTTAATTGAAGTTGCCAGCGGCGACCGGCGGCTGATCGTGCCAGGGGATTATGGCTGGGCGGCCTGGTCGCCGGACGGACAACGATTGGTTGCCGTGGATGGCACCGAGTATGCCGAGAAACGTCAGTCGCGGCTGGTCATTATCGAGATAGCCCCCCTGCTGAAGCCTTGATCAGCACTCACCCCAGCTTTTCCGCCACAGCTGATGTTGGCCGTCTCGCCCGGCAACCCCACCGGCACGCTCTACTACCTGCACAGCGATCACCCTTCGGCTCGCACTCTGCGAATGCCGCTCAGGACAAGTCTGGGCAGCATCAGCGCCGTCACTGACCGCAGTGATTCAGCGATCCGCACGCCCACCCCCACCGCCACGCTCACCCCCACCCCCACCGCGCCCGGCTGCCCCTCCGGCGACGACTTCAACCGCGCCGACTCGACCACCCTCGGCCCGAACTGGACGGAGCGCAGCGGGGATTGGGCGATTGTCTCGCAGACCCTGCGCAACGCCAGCACGGGCGGCGACATCGTGGCTTCGTGGAACGGCGGGCCGTACACGAACGTGGCCGTCTCGGCGCAGGTGCAGAACACCGGCAGCAATGGGACGACCACGCTGGGGGTGCGCTGGAACGCCAACGGGGGCGTGCCCACGCAGGGCTACAATGTGGACCTGCTGGGCAACGGCGCGGTCACTCTCTTTCGCGTGAGCGACTGGGCCGTGCTGGGGACGTACACGATTCCGGGCTACACGGCGGGGGCGTGGTACACGCTGACCCTGCGCGCGAACGGCTCGACCTTGAGCGTGGACGTGAACGGGGTGACGCGCCTCAGTGCGACGGATGGGGCGTTCACGAGCGGGGCGGTGGGCGTGTGGTCGTACAACTCGGTCAGCGCGGGGGAGCACCGCTTCGATAACTTCAGCGTTACTGTGCTGGGTGGCGGCGGGCACCCCAAGGCCCGCGGCCTGGCACGCCCCGTCGCCCAGGCTGCCCCCTCCGCCCCGCCCGCCAACCACACCCTTCGCTGGCATTCTGCGAATGCCGCTCAGGGCAGGCTCTGGCGCCTGTACTACCACGCCAATGGCAGGCCCATCGCCCTGCGCGTCCTGCCGCCCGGCCATAACACCGGCACGCTCTACTTCCTGCACAGCGACCACCCTTCGGCTGGCATTCTGCGAATGCCGCTCAGGACAAATCTCGGCTCCCTCAGCGCCGTCACCAACCGCAGCGGCTCAGCGATGTAGCCGGTTGCCAACAGATAGGTAACGGATCAGCGGATAGAAGCGGATTCATCCGTTCCCATCTGCTCATCCGTTTTGCATCCGTTGACAGAAACCCCGCCACCCCAATACACTGTCAGCGCCTTCATCAACCTCAGCAGTTCAACGATCACCCTATGCGCTACGCTGACCTCCAATCCGCGCCGGCCAGCAAGCTTGCAACAGACAGATCTTCATCTATCTCAGGCCAGTGCAGACTCACGCCGCCGCCGCCGATTTCGTAACGCTCTCGCTGTTCGGGCGTCGCCTCGTGCAACAGCGGAAACCAGATGAGCGGCACGCTCACGATACGCCCATCCGTGAGAAATACCTGCAACATGTCGTCGGTGAACTTCACCGCCTTCGCCAAGGCAGTCGTGGGCACATACGCCCGGCGGAATTTACGCTTGCTCTTGGCTTGCTCAACTAAAGTGCTCATTCCAAGCCTCCACCAACTCACTTTGGTACTGGCGAATGATGCGTTCAATCTCAGTCAGCTCATGCGCTCTGAAGCCATAGTTGGCCGCCAACTCAATCGGATCGAGCCAGAACTTGGCCTGGTCGCCTTCCGCTTTGATATGCACATGGGGCGGTTCCTGGCCTTCGTTGCTGAAAAAGGCAAACCGATAACGTCCAACGCGCAGGACGGTAGGCATGAGGGCGTTCCTGAACCGCAATCTGGATTGTACAGCAAGGGATGGTGGCGCGCTACCACCGGGCATCCAGGAGACCTCGGCCTGCGGCCGATTGCCAGCCACCATCGCTGGCTTCAGTACCCAGTATTCTGCGAGTGCCGCTCAGCACAAGTCTCGGCTCCTTCAGCGCTGTCAGCTATTTGGCAATTCAGTCTTTCCAACAGAGGGTCATTCCGCCTCGCCTGCGCTGCGCAGCACCTGCTGATAGAGAAGATCACTGATACGAAAATCCGTCTGGCGCAGTCGATCCAGCACCGGCCGCAGCCGGTTCAAATGCCTCGCCTCTTTCGCTTTGAGCAGAACCCCCAACGTGCCCATCACCGGCAGACCCGCCGCCTCGGCGATGTGCCGGGCAGCTAGGTCGTCAAGGATGATCCACTGCGGAGACACTTCCCGCGCAAGCTCAATGGCTTCGCCTCTCGCCCGCATCAAGATCGTTTCGCAGGAAGTGCACCGCGCTCGTATCCCGTGGCGCTTGTACGACCACCCAGCCGGCCTCCACAGCCTCCACCAAAGCCGAAGCCGTTGGTTCACGCAAAATCTCAGCCTGCACTGCGGGCGGAATGAGAAGGCGCCCAAAAAGCGCAGGCAGAAGCGGCAACTGACCGATTTCGGCCAGCGCAATCAGCGGCCCGGCATCGGCGATGACCACCGGCTCGGCAGCCATCGCGGTCAATCCCTTGTTTCGTTATCGGCTTGCGATGCAGAGTGCAGGCGGGCAATTTCGGCCTCCCACTCCTCAGGGTCGAGGCGGAAATAGGGGATGCCCTTACGCGCCATCAGGCGAACGAAACCGCGGTAAGTGAGGCCCAGCAGTTCGGCGGCCTTGCCGGTCGAAATGCGGCCTTCCTGAAACAGTCCCAGGACGATGTATTCGCGGGCCGCCTCGGCGGCCTGTGACGGCGCGCCCAGCAGGGTCAGAAACTCGCGCGGCAGGGCGATGGACAGAGTAACTTCAGCAGGCATGCCGGCCTCCTTATCTTGGAGCGGATTATAAGCGTGTTCGGCCGGTCGCGCGTCCTGCCGCTATGCCTGCCGCAGGCAGGCACGGCAACCCCACCGGCACGCTCTACTTCCTGCACAGTGACCATCCTTCGCCGGCATTCTGCGAATGCCGCTCAGGACAAGTCTGGGCACCGTCAGCGCCGTCACCAACTTCAGCGGTTCAGTGATGTGGCCGGTCGCCAACGGATGGGTAACGGATGAGCGGATGGAAGCGGATGCATCCGTCCCAACCGCTCATCCGTTGTGCATCCGTGTGGCCCCCCTGCCCCCGCGCTGTCGCACATGGTCGAAATGCAAACTGACCGCTTCAAGCTTGTGGATGGCGATATCCTTGCAGCACAAGGAGTCGTCCACACTCACAAACAGCAAGCACCGGTGCGTCTTGGCCTGGCTGGCCGCGACAAGCTGCAACACAGCTCTCAGGAGCGCCGCCCGCACCGCTTCCGCCGACCAGGGCTGACGCGGAAAAAGTCGGCCAGGGCGTATTTCGTCGGCATGCTCGGCCCGCAACCAACGTGTCAGCTCGGCCAGGGTCTTGTGGCGCGCCGTACACACCGGCAGCGCTTCGCTGACGTTGAGCGCATGCCGCAGTCGGGCCGGCGTAAAGCCCACCAACAGTGGCATGTGTGCACGCAAAGGTTGCCAGTGGCAGCCGCATCCTAGGAAGAAAAAAGAAAGTTATGTCGTGCTACTTTGGCGATACATCCCTTTTTTCATTCGTCGGGGTGCGTCCGCGACTCATGATGCCTGAGCGGAGCGGGCTGCTTTTGCCCGCGCAGTCGAAAAGGAGCGGCTGACATCTTTTGCGTGCACACAGTGGCGTCAGAAAGTTGCACAGAAACTCCGAGTGCGTGACAATCCAGGTCGGCATGGGTCGTCTCCGTAAGCTGGGTTTAGCTAACCGCAACTTTACGGCAAGACCCATGCCAGTTCAAATCAACTCATTGCCAGAGTAAAGTAGAAAATGCGCTCATCTCATTTTTTAGAGCGGTTTCCAGCTTGAATTACGGCAAGGCATGCAAAATTCGATCTGTTTTCAGTCTACGGAACCGTAAAGCAATCAGGAATTTGCTCTAATCGCTACTTTACTTGAACAATGCCATCTCTTGAGTTGGAGCAGGAATTTCTTGCGCAAGGCTATCGCCTGATCGCCGGAGTGGACGAGGCCGGGCGGGGGGCGTGGGCCGGGCCGGTCATCGCGGCGGCGGTGATCCTGCCGCTGGACAAGCCGCAAGTGCTGAAGGAACTGACCGAGGCCGGTGTGAACGATTCGAAGCAGCTCTCCCCTCGGCAGCGCGAGCGACTCTATCACCTCATCCGTGAGAAGGCGGTGGCGGTGGGCATGGGCGGCGTGAGCGCGCGCTTCATTGACCGCGACGGCATCCTCAAAGCCACGCGCAAGGCCATGCAGCGCGCCATCAGCATCCTGCCCACACCACCCGAGGCGCTGCTGATTGATGCAGTAGATTTATCCTCGCTTGTGCCGCTACCGCAGCGCTCCCTGCCCTTTGGCGACTCGCGCTCGCTCAGCATCGCCGCCGCCTCCATCATCGCCAAGGTCAGCCGCGATGCGTTCATGGCGCAGCTCGACGCGCTGTATCCCGGCTACGACTTCGCGCGGCACAAGGGCTATGGCACGCGCCGGCATCGCGAGGCGCTCGAACGTATCGGCGCCAGCGAGCTGCATCGCAGAAGCTTCAGGCCGGTGGCGAAGCTGTTGGCATGAAACTCGCCCTCATCCACGACTGGCTCAACCAGCGCGGCGGCGCGGAGGACGTGCTGGAAACGCTGGCGACGATGTTCCCCGGCGCGCCGATCTACACCTCCATTTACGCGCCGGAACGGATGCCCGCGCACTACCACCGCTGGCCTATCCGCACCTCCTTTCTGGACCGCCTGCCCGGCATCCATCGCCACCATCAGCCCTATTTGCCGCTGTACCCGCTGGCCTTCGAGCGTTTCGACTTGCGCGGCCATGACCTTATCCTCTCCAACAAAAGTGGCTTCTGCCACGGCGTGCGCAAACCGGAGGGCGCGCGCCACATCTGTTACTGTCTCACGCCCACGCGCTACGTCTGGGGCTTCGAAGAATATGCCAAACGAGAAGGCCTGAACGCGGGAGCCAGGCTGATGCTGCGCCCGCTACTGGCCTGGCTGCGACGCTGGGACAGGCGCGCAGCGGACGGCGTGGACGACTTCATCGCCATCTCCACCGAAGTGCAGCAGCGCATCGCCCGGTTTTACGGGCGCCGATCCGTCGTCATCCCTCCGCCCGTCCATGTGCGCCGATTCTCGGTGAACCGCGAGCCGGGCGATTACTTCCTCAGCCTGGGCCGCCTCATCCCCTACAAGCGCGTGGACCTGGCAGTGCAGGCGTGCAGCGAGCTGGGCCTGCCGCTGAAGGTGGCAGGCGATGGCCGCGATCGGGCGCGGTTGGAGGCGCTGGCCGGGCCTACTGTACAATTCCTGGGCCGCGTGCCGGATGACGACCTGCCGGAACTGTTCGCCCGCGCGCGGGCGTTCATCTTCCCCGGTCTGGAGGACTTCGGCATCGCGCCGGTGCAGGCGCTGGCCGCCGGTGTACCGGTCATCGCCTTTGCAGGCGGCGGCGCGCTGGATACGGTGCAGGACGGCATCAACGGCGTGCTCTTCCACGAGCAAAGCGTCGAGTCGCTGAAGGCTGCGCTGCTGCGATTTATGGATTTGAGATTCGACGTGCCTACGTTGCGGTGGTCAGCTCGACGATTTGATACGAGCGTTTTCGTCGAGAGATTGAGTGCATTCATTGCGGAGAGGGTTTGAACCACAAAGGGCACAGAGCACACGGAGTTTTTTTCTCTGTGCTCTCTGTGTACTCTGTGGTGAATGCCAACGATGGAATTGAAGCAGCTCTGGAAGGTGGCGCGGCGGTGGTGGTGGCTCATCGCGCTGCCCGTGCTGGTAGTGGGCGCATATAGCGCCATCACTTACCGTGTGCCGGCTATGTCTTACGGGCTGACGCTGCGCTACACCGCCGGCCAGCCGGACGCCGCGCCCCAGCCGGGCTACTACGGCCCGTACTATCGCTGGCTGGCGTCGGAGTACATCGTCGGCGCGCTCAAGGACTGGGTGCGCACGGGCGACTTCGCCGAGCGCGTCAGCGCCGTGTTGCAGGCGCGCGGCCTGGCCATCTCGCCCGCCGGCGTAGCCGGTGCAATTACGGCCTCGGACAATCAGCGCAGCCTCCTGCTCGTGTACCTCGGCGGCAGCGACCCGGAAAAGCTCCTGGCGATTGCCGACGCCGTGACGACCGTGCTGCGCGAGCAGAACGCGGCAGTGTTCCCGCAATTGGGGGGGCAGGCCGCCGTGGTCACGCCGCTGGATAACCCCGGCGTTGGCCCGCAGCCGCCGGGTGTGCGCGCCCTGCTCGACCTCCCGCTGCGGCTGGCGCTGGCGCTGGCCTTCGGCGTTGCGCTCGCCCTCGCCGCCCACTACTTCGACCCGTTCGTGCGCGAGAAGAGCGAGCTGGAGAAGATGGGCGTCCGTGTGATCGCGGAGATACCGCGTGGGAGAGTAAAGAGCAGAAGAGAGTAAAGGAGAAATGTGAGCGCGCTATAAAAAGACGTTCCACCGACAAGATCGCAGAGGAGAACTCTGCGTCTTTGTGATCTGCGAGGCGGTGCCTGTTCTAACGCCGCACCAAAGGAAGGAAGAGATGGCGGCAATGGGGAACGCAGACGAAGGGTGTGGCGGAAGGTGTGGGCGTGCGGGTGGGGGTGCGAGTTGGAGTGCGAGACGGGGTTGGGGTAGGCGGCGGAGTCCAGGTCGGGGCCGGTGTCCCGCTGAAGGGCGTGTCGCTGCTCCACACCGGGCCGGCGGGTGAGCCGCCAAAACGGCACTCGCCATGGCTCGGCCCGCCGCTCGCACCGGAGCTGTCTGCGATTACCGTGCCCGTTGTGCAGTTGCCGGGGCCGCCGTCCAGCGAGTACAGCGCTACGGTGTTTGCGTCTGCGGTTAGGGGCGCCGAAGGGCGTGTGAAATTGCCCGTATAGCGGATGATGTTGGACAGCCGCACATCATCGAGCCAGCCGCTGAAAGACGGGTACAACGTTCCGGCATCATGCTTTTCTGCGCCAAAAACGAGGAAGGGATCGCTGTTGGGGTACCCGGTGGCGCGTCCGACTTGATAGCTGATGTCGCCGGTGGGGCCTGTGCCCTGCACATCCAGCAGGCCATCCACAAAGATGCGCAGCTGGCCGGTGCCGGCGTTGCGCGTCACCGCCACGTGATGCCATGCACCGTCGGCCACGTTGATGTTTCCGCAAAGCGTGGTGCCGCCGTTGGCGTTGCTCACGCCGAAGGCAATGCGGCGCGTATTGCCGGAGCGGTGTAGGCTGACGCCGTAATCGCCGTTCTCCAGTGCATTGTAGATGTCACGGTCAATAAGGATGTTACCCGTGATCCAGCCATCATTCGCCCCACAAGTAGCCTGTCCCTGATTGTTTGCGTCCGCCTTCAGCCAGAACTCGAGCGTGAAATCTCCGCCGACGTTGACCGGCCGGGAAGGATTACCCAGCGGGATTTTCACCCGGTCTATGTCATTGACGCCGTTGCCGTAGAAGCGCAGCGAGGTCCCGACCTGGGCATTGCCACGTTGAGGCAGGGTCAGGCCGGCTGCCAACAACACAAAGCCAAGCAGCAGCGCAATCACTCGGATACCGATCCGGTATCTCATCAGATCCTCTTCGGTTTGCTTCACGCGCAGCGATCCCGGCGACTGGCTACCGGTCGTGAGTCCGGTTGTAATTCTTTAGTCCCATCCCGGTCAAGAATTTATGATAGGCCATAGGTAGGGTTGGCTTTCACTCAGACGGGAATTATAGTGGAACAGGCAAGTCGGAATTGCGGGCTTGCTTGAGGCTCTAGAAGGACGACGTGGCCCCACTGAAAAAAGCTGATTTGTACGGCCGGAGACGCCAGGAATGCGAAGGAAAACACAAGGGTAAATCCTTTGCGCTCTTTGCGCCTTCGCGGTGAGATCACGACGTGAGAACCGTAAATATCGGCGTTCTGGGTGTTGGGCGCATGGGGCAGCGGCATTGCCGTGTCTGCGCCAACCTGCGCCGGGCGCATCTGGCAGGCGTGTATGACGCCGACGAAGCGCTGGGACACCAGGTCGCTCAGCAGTACGATACGACGGCATATCCCGACCTAGACTCGCTGCTGGCAGCTGTGGATGCCGTCACCATAGCCACTCCCACGCCTTATCACTACGACCTGACGCAGCACTGCCTCGAACGCGGCAAACACGTACTCATCGAGAAGCCGATTACCGAGACCGTGGCGCAGGCCCGGGCACTGACCGAAGCGGCAGAAGCCAGCGGGCTGGTGGTGCAGGTCGGCCACATCGAGCGCTTCAACACCGCCTACATGGAGTTGAAGAACGTATTGGAAACGATGACGCCGCTGGCGCTGAACTTTCGCCGCCTGAGCGCCTCCACCGGCAGCAACACCGACGTGGATGTCGTGCTCGACCTGATGATCCACGACGCCAATCTGGTCCTAGACCTGTTCGGCGAATGGCCGGCTGAAGTCACGACCTACGGCCTGAGCGTGTTCACCGGAACAATTGACCATGCTGTGGCCCAGTTAGTGTTCCCACGCGGCCAGCTGGTGACGCTCACCGCTTCGCGCGTCACCGAGCACAAGGTGCGCTCCATTGAAGTCACGGCGCGTGAAGCCTATATTGAGTGCGATTTGCTAAACAAGAGCCTGCTTGCCCACCGCCAGACCATTGGAGAATACCTCAGCCACAACG
>JAVQXV010000420.1:0-1379 GCA_033577755.1 Anaerolineales bacterium | reverse complement strand
TTCCTAGCAACCTGGGGCTACACGACGCCGGCGCAAGTGGAGTTGGCTCGCCAGCAGGGAATTCAACCGTTGACGTTGGAAGAATTTGTGGACCCAGCCATGCCGTGGTTAGCTGTCCTCGAATACAGTTTAGATGTGTGACAGTATCCTAAAACTTTTGTCCGTTCATAGCCACGATTGACCTACTAAGGGCATTTGCGTATTGATGTGATCCCCATCTCCATCCTGCTGTGATTAATTCGCTAGGGACCCAAGTGTCAAGTCGCCGATGATGAAAATGTAATCCCTATGGAGGTTCTTCCATGTTTCGCCAACATTTTGTCCAGATGGCCGCTTTGTGTACCATCACCGCTGCTGGTTTGGTTGTGTCTCACCAGATGGCGCAGGCAAATCCGATTGTGGTCAACTGTACATCCAGCGGACAAGTCTGCGATCGAAGTGCTCCTGTCAGTTTTGATGCCTTTGGCCCTGGGATTGAATACTACGTTTCCCTACGTGCACCTGCGACTCACTGCTCCCCTGTGAAATATTTCACAACTGACAGTCGTGGACAACGGGTAGAAACTGACTTTTTGGCACCGGGGCAATCGGCCATTTTGTACCTTGGCAGAAGCTTCAGTCGGGGCCGGCACACATTACAAATTGGGGCAATCGGGAAAGCAGAAGGTTGTAACACAGGCCAACTGCGGTCTTGGGGAATTCAGGCCGTTGTAAGCCCCGTTCCCCAGTAAGAGCCACAGGGTTTCCATATCGAGGGGGTTTGCGGGTGCCTAGCAGAAGCGTTTTATCATGACGACTCCACAAGTACTTACAAATCCCCTTTGCTTTACTGCTGTAACCAGTCTCAGAGGTTGCATCTATCCTGTGTGACGCCTACGATAAACGAGCTACGTATCGAGTAGCAGACAGACATACAGTTAATTAATGATTAGTTACAATCCTCGAAACTTTGGCAAATGGGCCTTTTCCTATAAGAAACTTATATAGCATTTCTCACCGCAAGGGGATGACAACGGTGGTACACTCCTGGTACATTGTATTCGTGTGAGGAGCGAACCAGTGAGGGGTCTGAGACGAAACTTGGATAGTCGTCAGCCCCCTTTCTGGTTTATAGGAACTCAAAAGCTTGGGCGAAAGGTAGTGTTTGGACTATTGCAACCTGGAATTTTAAGTACCCTGTAGGTGGAAATATTCGGTAACTAGGCACTTCTAGCCTTTTGTAAGAGAAGAGGAGTACAGCGTTGAGCTGTCGCCCAAATCATCCATGTTTGTCGTTCTTTAGGGTGCAACCCCGTCTTTAGTTTTCTGGTGACCTTGCGATAACGGGAGCGATAATCTGTAAAGTTTGGCTGGCCGATTCTCCGCTACAGTAGAGCTTG
>JAVQXV010000419.1:0-1391 GCA_033577755.1 Anaerolineales bacterium | reverse complement strand
TGAGGATAAAATGCCGATGAGCAGGTCGGGTATCTCGTGTGCACGCAAAGGTTGTCAGGGAACGTGCCGCCCCTTCGACTGCCGCTTTGCTTAGCGTCCGCTCAGGGTGCGGCTGACATGTTTTGCGTGCACACCGCCGCCCGCAGGACTCGCGCCGTTCTCGCCTCAGGGTAAGATAGGCGTGGAAAGACCGATGACCACCGCGCCATCCGCCACCGAGCAACCCGCGCCGGAGCCGCCGGCGCGCCTTCACATCCCCCACGAGCAAATCGCCGAGTTCTGTCGCCGAAACCACATCCGCCGGCTGGCGCTGTTCGGCTCAGTCCTGCGCGATGACTTCGGCCCGGAGAGTGATGTGGACGTGCTGGTGGAGTTCGAGCCCGGGGCGCAGGTGGGCCTGTTTGCGCTCGCCGAAATGCAGCACGAACTGGAGGAGCTGTTTGCCCGCCCGGTAGACCTGGTATTGAAGAACGGCCTCAAGCGACGCATTCGCAATTCCGTCCTTCTATCCAGACAAGCGACGGCCGGTGTATATAGACAGCCCATGCTGGGTGGAGGATGAACAGCCCGTAGCCTTGCCGGCGCGCAGCGAGGCGTGCGAACAATACCCGCTCCACTACTCCGTCAGTCCCGCTCCGGGCAAAGTTGTGGACGCACTGCAAGTCCAGTGGTGCCACTTCGAGGCGGGCGAAGAAGTGAACTATGTGGTGCTGGAAGACGGCAGCGTCTGGAGCTGGCGGCACCGGGACGCCAACTTTCTCAATCTGGCCCGCTGGTTCGCGGCGCCGGCCGGTGGGTTCCTGGTGGGAGTGCTGTCGAGCGCTGCGCTCCTGCTCGCCATATGGCCGAGGAGGCGCGCGCGGCGTGCGCACAACTGAGCCAAACAACTTCGGATTAGAGAGGCCGCTGCAATGACGCCCGGCTCAATAGTTCAAGCCCGCAACCGTTACTGGGTGCTCTTGCCACACCCTGACCCCAACCTCTACGCCCTGCGCCCGCTCACCGGCGCCGTGGACGAGACACTCTATCTCCACAAAGGGTTGACCGACCTTCTCGGCTACACCCTGCCCGAGGAGCGCCCCCGCCCGGCGCAGTTCCCCCTGCCCACCCCGGACG
Organism: Anaerolineales bacterium; assembly: GCA_033577755.1. Taxonomy (GTDB): domain Bacteria; phylum Chloroflexota; class Anaerolineae; order Anaerolineales; family UBA6663; genus JANWXR01. Next base: position 275 of record JAVQXV010000419.1, on the reverse strand, counting down.
ACATCTCGGACGCGACCGGGGCACATCTGCTCTGGCAGGCGGCGCGGCTCACCCTGCGCGAAGGCGCCTCGCCCCTCCGTTCGCTCGGACGCATCTCCATCCGCCCACGCGTCTATCAGTTTGTGCCGCTCCTGATGGCCCTGCGCCTCGACCCGGTGCGTATGCTCATCGCTGATGACGTCGGCGTGGGTAAGACCATCGAAGCCCTGCTCATCGCCCGCGTTGGCGCGCCGCAGCGCGTCTCCCTTGTTGGCGCACCGCAGCGCGTCTCCCTT
>JAVQXV010000085.1:0-12472 GCA_033577755.1 Anaerolineales bacterium | reverse complement strand
CATTCGTGTTCCTCCGCCTTTATTCGTGTGCATTCGTTCGCATTCGTGTTCATTCTTGTTCACTCTTGCCCATTCACCCTCATTCGTGCCTATTCGTCCTCATTCGTGGTCATTCGTGTTTACCCACACGCATTCGTGTACATTTTACTGCGACGAGCACACTCGTCACCTCGGCGGCCAATGGCCAGGTGCGGTAAAATTCAATTGCATCCTGTTGCAACAACACAACCTCATGTCCCACTACACTTCGGACTTTGCCCGGCTGATCCGGCAGCAGGGGTATCGCCTGACTCCGCAGCGCCAGCTGATCCTCGATGCAATTTGCGAGCTGGGCGCGCACGTAACGCCCGAGGCCATCTACCGGCGGGTGACAGAGCGCGCCCCGTCCATCAATCGCGCCACGGTGTACCGCAACCTGGACTTTCTGTGCGAGCAGCGACTGGTGGTGGCCGCGCACATCGGGCGCGAGACGGTGTACGAGATCGCCGGCGCGGAACCGCATCATCATCTCATCTGCCGCACCTGCGACAAGGTGATCACCCTGCCGCACGCCGCCGTGCAGAGGTTTTTCCGCGCCCTGCAACGCCGTTATTCCTTCATCGTGGACATGGACCATCTCACTCTATTCGGCCTGTGCCCAAAGTGTCGCAAAGACAGTCGCCTGTAATGATGCCGGCTGTCCGCGCTTCTATCTTCACTACGGGAGGCTTCAGCATGTTACCCACGTCATTCGCTACACACGTCAGGTCTATCCTGTCCCATCGTCTGTTCCGGCTCTCCGGGCTGGCCGCGCTGTGGCTGATGACGACGGCGCTGCACATCCCGGACGGATTTCTCTCGATGCCGGTGTCCCTCGTCGGTTGGGTGTTGCTGATTGTCGCGGTTGTGTACGCGCTGCGGCAGACGCGTGGCCAGCTCGGCGAGCGGCAAATCCCGCTGATGGGCGTGCTGGCCGCCTTCGTTTTCGCCGCGCAGGCCATCAATTTTCCGGTAGCGGGCGGCACCTCCGGCCACCTGCTCGGCGGCGCGCTGACGGCCATCATCCTGGGGCCGTGGGCAGCAGCGTTGGTCATGACCTGCGTTATCGCCATTCAGGGCCTGCTCTTCCAGGACGGCGGCCTGCTGGTGATGGGCTGGAACATCATCAACATGGGTGTCATCACGGCCTTCACCGGCCATCTGGTGTACCGGCTAATGCGGCGCGTGCTGGGCGAGGGCCGCAACGCCATGCTGGCCGCCGGCGCAGTCGGCGCTTGGCTGTCGGTGATGATGGGCGCCATCGCCACCGCCATCCAGCTGGCGCTCTCCGGCACTTCGCCGCTGGAGATTGCCCTGCCGGCCATGGCCGGCGTCCACGCACTCATCGGCATCGGCGAGGCGGTCATCACCGTCGGCGCGCTGGCCTTCCTGTATGCCACCCGCCGCGACCTGCTCAACATCGGCGAGGCAGCGCCAGGCAAGGCCAGCGCCAACTGGGTCGTCATCGGCCTGGTCATCTCTCTGATCATCGCTGCCTTCTCGTTTGCCGCCAGCCCCGAACCGGACGGGTTGGAGCGCGTGGCCGAGGACACCGGCTTTATAGACACAGCCCTCGATCCGCTCTACGAAATCTTTCCCGATTACACCTTGCCGTTCATCGGCGACCCGCTCGTCTCCGGCATCCTGGCCGTGATGCTGGGCACGCTCATCGTGTTCGGCGTGGCCTGGGCCATTGCGCGCGCGATTGCGCGCGCTCCGAGCCGGCGTGCCGGTGCGTAATCCCCACTCGTGCTCCACTTCGACTTAGCCGATCACTATCAGCGCGGGTCCAGCCGCATCCACCGGTTGGACCCGCGCATCAAGGTCATCGGCGCGTTCCTGTTCATCCTGGTGGCCACGCTTCTACCGTTCGGGGCGTGGCCGTCCTACGCGCTCCTGTTCGTGGCGACGCTCTTCATCGCGCAGCTCTCCGGCCTCGGCGCGGGCTATGCGCTCAAGCGCTCGTTCATCGTGCTGCCCTTCGCGCTGGCGGCCATTACCCTGCCCCTCACCGTCCCCGGCGAAACGCTGGCGCAGTGGGGCGCGCTGACCGTGAGCGTGGAGGGGACGGTGCGGTTCGTCAGCATCCTGGTCAAGTCCTGGGTTAGCGTGCAGATAGCGATCCTACTCGCCGTAACTACCGCCTTCCCCGACCTGCTGTGGGCGCTGCGCGAGCTGCGCGTGCCGCGCCCGCTGGTCGGAATCGTCGCCTTCATGTACCGCTACCTATTCGTGCTGGCGGATGAGTCGCTGCGGCTGCGGCGCGCGCGCGAGGCGCGTTCGGCGGCGGGAACGGGCCGGGCCGGCGGCAGCCTGCTCTGGCGCGGGAAGGTAGCCGGCGGCATGGTGGGCAACCTGGCGGTGCGCGCCTTCGAGCGCAGCGAGCGCATCTATAACGCCATGCTGGCGCGCGGCTTCCGGGGTGAGCTGCTCACGCTCACGCCCCCGGCCATGACCGACTCAGACCGCACCATGCTGGTTGGCTGGGTGACCTTCCTGGCGATGGCAACGCTCATCGGCTTCGTATTCGCACGCTGACTATGCACTACACGATTGAGGTTACCGGACTGACGTTCAGTTACCCTGATGGGCATCGGGCGCTGAACGGCGTTGACCTGCGCATCGCACCGGGCGAGAAGGTGGCGCTGGTCGGGCCGAACGGCGCGGGCAAGTCCACGCTGATGCTGCACCTGAACGGCATCCTTAACGGCGGCGCAGGCGAGGTGCGCGTGTGCGGCCTGCCGGTGAAGGCGGAGAACCTGGGCCGGGTGCGCGCCGCCGTCGGGCTGGTGTTTCAGGACCCGGACGACCAGCTCTTCTCGGCGACGGTGTACGAGGACGTGGCCTTCGGCCCGCTGCACATGGGCCTGCCGGAAGCCGAAGTGCGCCGGCGGGTGGAGGCGGCGCTGGCCGCCGTCGGGATGAGCGCCTACGCCGCGCGCGTCCCCCATCACCTGAGTGTGGGCGAGAAGAAACGCATTGCCATCGCTACCGTGCTGAGCATGGACCCGGAGATCCTCGTCCTGGATGAACCTTCCGCCGGCCTCGACCCGCGTGCCCGCCGCGGGCTGATCCGGCTGCTGTGTGAACTGCCGCAGACGATGCTCGTCGCCAGCCACGACCTGCGTCTGGTGGCCGAGGTCTTCCCGCGCACCGTCATCATGGATCAAGGTCGCATCGTCGCCGACGGCCCTACCCCAGTCCTTCTCACCGACGTTGCCCTGCTCAACGCACATGGGTTGGAGCCGGTCTGACCTACCGGGCGGCCATTCAACGAAAGAGGCCTACACAGATGAGACCACCGCAAAAGCAAGTTTCACCACCGAGAGCGCGGAGCGCGCGGAGATAAACAAGGGAGATGAACCGAAGAAGAATGCTGCACGTTTTTCCAGTGCACTCATTCGTGTTCCTCCAGGCTCCTTCGTATTCGCTCGCAATCATTTGTGCCCATTCCTGTTCCCCTATTCGTGCTCATTCGTCCTCACTCGTGCCCATTCGTGTTCACACATCTGCGCACCGGATATAATGCGCCCATGCACTACTGGCCCAACCGGGACCGCCTCAGCGTGCTCACCGCCGTCATCGTGCTGGCTTACGCGCTCTCTCGCTTTCTCTCCGAGGCAGAAGGCCTGAGCGCCGGCCCCTGGCTGCTGCCCGTTTTGGTCGCAGCCCTGATCAGCACCGGCGCGGACGCTTTGATCCGTTCGCATCCCCGCTTTCGTGGCGGGCCAACCGTCGTGCACTGGATTGTGCCGGGCGTGATGGCATTGGGCCTAGGCGCGGCGTTGGAGCAGCTGCCTGACGGCCCGCTGTGGTGGCTTGGCCTAGCAGTGAGTGCCATCGCCCTCATCGCCGTGCTGGTCGCCGAATATGTTGTAGTGGAGGCAACCGACCCGAATCGCACGGCGGCAGCTTGGTTGTTGGGTGGGCTGGTCTATGCGCTGGCACTAATGTTGTTCTGGTTGGCGCAGACGGCAGTCAACGAGGCGTCGGCAGCGGGGGTTACCGGCCTGGCGGCGCTGGCCCTGGCCTGGCGTTTGTTTGTCCTCGGTTGGGTTGCGCCGGGGCAAGCGGCCGTTGCTGCCGGCATTGTCGGCCTGATCAGCGCACAGGCGGTCTGGCTGGCGAGCTATTGGCCGGTGCCGGCGAGTAGCGCAGCCTTGCTGAGCCTGCTGCCTTTCTACCTGAGCACGGGTCTACTGCAACAGCACTTGCACGGCCATCTCACAGGACGTGTCTGGATTGAATACGGAGCAGTGGGTCTGGTCGCCCTGGCGCTCATCCTGGTCTTCGGACCGGCGTAAGCGGTGCTGCCTGATGCTGCCGGCGCTTCTGAGCACGCAAGGGACGGCGAAGGAGTGCATAATTTGGCAGCTCGCTGCTTCGCTCGCGGTATTTCTGGATTTTGCTTGGGCGGACAGAGTGTGCCGCTTAAGAGTGTGTATACAAAGGTTGTCAGGGAACGTGCCGCCCTTCGACTGCCGCTTCGATTTTGCTTGACGTCCACATAGGGTGCGGCTGCCATGTTCTGCATGTACACCATTAAGAATTGCTGATGCACACCGATTCATTTACGGCTATAATCGCTGTGGCCTTGAGCAAATCCCCCATCGAAGGAGCCAAGTTGAATTGTGAAAACCCGCGTCGTCATCCTTGCCGGCGGTGAAGGCTCACGTTTGGGAGTGCTCACCGCCAAGCGCGCCAAGCCTGCCGTCCCTTTTGGGGGTAAGTATCGCATCATTGACTTTGCTCTCTCTAACTGCGTTAACTCCGGTTTGTTCGACATCATGCTGTTGACGCAGTACCGGCCCCACTCGCTCAACGAACATATCGGTGTGGGACGGCCCTGGGACCTCGACCGCTCCTTCACCGGCGGTATTCGCATCTATCAGCCCTACAAGGGTCGTGCCGATACTGACTGGTACATGGGCACGGCAGACGCCATTCAGCAGAACTTCACCTTTCTTAAAGATGGCCGGCCGGATTACGTGCTGGTGCTGGCCGGTGACCACATCTACGAGATGAATTACTCTCGCCTGCTCGCCTTTCACCAGCAAAACGCTGCTGACCTGACCATCGCTACCCTGCGCGTCTCTATGGATGAGGCCACGCGGATGGGTATCCTGGCGACGGACGCCAACTTCCGCGTCACGCATTTTGTGGAGAAACCCAAGAACCCGCCGGGCAACCTGGCCTCGATGGGCATCTATGTCTTCAATCTGGAAGTGCTGGACAAAGTGCTGCGCGAGGACGCTCAGCGCCCTGATTCGTCGCATGATTTCGGCAAAGACATTATCCCGCGCATGGTGGCCACAGGAATGCGAGTATTCGCCTATCCCTTCTCCGGCTACTGGGTAGATGTGGGAACGATTGATGCCTACTGGCGCACCCACATGGACCTGCTGAAATTCCCGCCGCCGCTCGACTTAAACGACCGCACGTGGATCATCCACACCCGGTCGGAGGAGCGCCCGCCGGTGCTCATCCAGTCGGGCGCAACGGTGCGTGATAGCCTGATCACCGACGGCTCGGTCATCGCCACCGGTGCGGTTGTTGAGCGTAGCGTGCTCTCACCGGGCGTCTACGTCGGCCCGGAGGCGGTGGTGCGCGAATCGATCATTCTGACCGATACCTCCATCGAGGGCGGCGCCCGCGTCGAGCGCTGCATCATTGACAAGAAGGTAACCATCGGCCACAACGCCCGCGTCGGACGTATAGACCCGAACGCCGGCGACCTGGGCATCACCACTATCGGCAAAAGCGCGCAAATCGCCGGCGGAGTCGTCATCGGCCGAGGTGTTACCATCGGCCCTAATATCCTGCCTGAAGATATCCCGCCGCGCGGCCTAGAAGACGGCGCTCGCGTTGAAAAACCGCCCTTCGGTAAGAGGGCCAAATGACGACTACTGACGCAACAAAGCGTAAATCTCACCGCTCTGCCGGCTTGCTGTTGCACCCTACTTCGCTGCCCGGCCCATATGGCATCGGCGACTTTGGCCCGAACGCCTATCATTGGGTGGAGGCGCTGGCCTATGCCAAACAGACCTGGTGGCAAATCCTGCCGCTTGGCCCCACCGGTTACGGCGACTCGCCTTACCAGTGCTTCTCTGCCTTCGCCGGCAATCCCTACCTCGTCTCACCCGATAAGCTGATCGAAGACGGCCTGATCCGACCGGCGGATATGGCCGGTCTGAACTTCCCGGCAGCGCGTGTAGATTACGGTGCGGTCATCCCGTTCAAGGTGAAGTTGCTGGCGCGTGCCTGGGAGAACTTCAAGGCCGGCGCAGCGCCGCAGCTGCGCGCCGAGTTCGATGAATTTCAGCACACGCAGGCCCGCTGGCTCGAAGACTTTGCGCTCTTCATGGCCCTCAAGGATGCACATTGCGGCAACTCCTGGTTGAAGTGGGATGCGCCCCACCGCAAGCGCGAGGCGCGCGCCTTGCAGAAAGCACGCGCCGACCACGCCGACGCCGTCGGCCTGCATAAGTTTCGGCAGTTTCTCTTCTTTCGCCAATGGTCGGCACTGAAGCGTTACGCCAACGAGAAGGGTGTGCGTCTCATCGGCGATGTGCCCATCTTTGTTGCCTCCGATTCTGCCGATGTCTGGGCCAATCCGGAGTTATTCCAGCTCGATGCCGAATGTCAGCCGACGGTGGTAGCCGGCGTGCCACCGGATTACTTTAGCGCCACCGGACAGTTGTGGGGCAACCCGCTCTATGACTGGGAGGCCCACAAGCGCACGGGCTATGCCTGGTGGATCGAACGGATGCGCTCCGCGCTGGCGCAGGTGGACCTGGTCCGCATTGACCATTTCCGCGGCTTCGAGGCTTATTGGGAGATTCCCGCCGGCAGGCCCACGGCGGAGGTGGGTCGGTGGGTCAAGGGGCCGGGTGCGGAGCTGTTCGAGGCGCTGCGCAACGCGCTCGGCGGCCTCCCTGTCATCGCCGAAGACCTGGGGGTGATTACGCCTGAGGTGGATGCGCTCCGCCTGCGCTTCAATCTGCCCGGCATGCGCGTCTTGCAGTTTGCCTTCGGCGGTGCCACCGAAGATCGCTTCCTGCCCCACAACTATGAAACGCGCAACACCGTCGTCTATACCGGTACGCATGATAATGACACGACTGTCGGTTGGTATGCTTCTATCACCGAAAAGGAGCGCGATTTTGTACGCCGCTATCTGGCCCGCGATGGCTCCGACATCGCCTGGGACCTCATCCGTCTGGCATGGATGTCGGTGGCCGATTATGCCATTGTGCCGGTACAGGATATCCTCAGCCTGGGCAGCGAGGCGCGCATGAACACGCCCGGCACGTCTTCCGGCAATTGGAGCTGGCGGCTGACGGAGACGCAGTTGACCCGTGCCACGCTTGACCGGCTGGGTGAGTTGACGGCGTTGTACTCTCGTTAGGTCGGTTCCGCTTCAGGCCGATACGGTTGACCTGCGGCTCGTGCCGGGGGTGCAACCCGCAGCCGCCCGGTGCAACAAGGTGCTGTATGACCACTCACGCATTTTGTGTCCATGGCCACTTCTATCAGCCGCCGCGCGGTAACCCCTTCGCCGATGATGAACTGGGCGTCGAGCCGGGGGCTGAGCCGTTCAAGAACTTTAACGAAAAGGCGACGTTTACCTGCTACACGCCCAACGCCAGCCTGGGCAATTTCGACTTGATGTCGTTCAACATCGGCGGCGCGCTGTTCCGCTGGATGGAGCGCCACGCGCCGGAGACCTTCAAGCGCATCATCGAGGCCGACCATCGTCACAGGGAGAAGTGGGGCGTGGGCAACGCGCTGGCGCAACCCACTCATCACGTCATCCTGCCGCTGTGTGCGCCGCGCGACCAGCAGCTGCTTGTGCGCTGGGGCATCATCACCTTCGAGCATCGCTTTGGCCGCTTGCCGGAAGGGATGTGGCTGCCCGACCTGGGTGTGAACCTAAGCGTGCTTCAGGTGCTGCACGATAACGGCATCCAGTTCACCATCCTGGGGCAGGCGCAGGTGAACGGCGCAAACGAGGGTGCCGGCCCGTACTGGGTGAAATTGCCTTCCGGTGACCGCATCGCCGTTTACGTGCGCGACGATAACCTCTCCAATACACTGGCCTTCAGCATCCATCATCTAGGCGGCGCAGGCCGCTGGGCGCGCAGTGCGCTGGCGCCCTGGCGCAAGAGTGGAGCCAGGCTCCTGCTGCTGGCGGTGGAAGGTGAGACCTTTGGATATCATCACCCGGGCGAGGAGCACTTCCTGCGCTGGTTGCTCACTTACGAAGCAGTGGCGGCCGGCTTCGAGGTAACCACCCTCGTGCGCGATCTGCGCGACAACCCGCCCACCGGCGAAATTACCATTCAGGAGTACACCGCCTGGAACAGTGCGCGCGAGCTGGCCCGTTGGCGCGGCGCCTTGCGTGACGCCTTCGACCGCCTTGCCAACCGGCTGGACGATTTGTATCTGGTCAGCGCCCAAGCTGCCGGAGTCGAGCCATGGCGCCTGCGCGAGAACTACATCCGCGTGCGCCTAGGCCAGCTGACGGGCGAGCAGTTGTTGCAGGAATGCGGCCACAAGAGCATCTCCCCGGCGCAGGCGCGCGCTCTCCTTTACCTGCTGCAAGCCCAGTTCCATCGCCAGCGGATGTACACCAGCGCCGCCTTCTTCTACGAAGACTTAGACCGCGCCGAGACGCGCCGGGCCATCGCCGATGCAGTCTGCGCCATTCGCCTCAACCAGGCCGCTACGAACATTGACCTGAGCGCCGCCTTTCGCAGTGACCTGGAGCAGGCCGTTTCCAATCAGAGCGGGCGCACCGGCGCAGAGATTCTGGATGACGTGCTGACCTGGGCCGAACAAACTGCTAACGCGCAGCGCGCACAGTCATAGCAAATGGCAACACCAGGCTCCGGCCTGTCGATCGAATCGCGTCGGTTATTGCTAGACCGTTTTCATACCGGTGTACGGCTGGCCTCGCTCCTCTGGTGGGTGCTGGCAACCGGCGCGATCTACCTGGCCGGTATCACGGTCTGGCAAGCTCTGTTCGGGATGGAGCAGGGCTGGTTCTGGATGCCGTGGATCATCCTCACGTTGCTGCTCTCGCAGCCGGTGGGCCAGTGGGGTGAGCAGCAGCTGATGCACCTGTGGCCGAGTGGGCGGACGCTGGATCTGGCCGGCGCGCGCCTGACCCTAACGGAAAAGAGCGGCGAGCAAACCTTTGACCTTAACCGCAAACTCAACTACTGGCGCTGGTATTTCATCATCCACGAGCGCCGAGCAGGCCGCGTGCCCAACGGCTACTACTGCTGCGCCTTGCGACTGCTACAGAGCGATGGTGGGGCTGTCAGCGCGAATATCAGCCTGTATGCCTTCTTCCCCCCGAAGCGTGCCCGTGCTTTGCTCGAACGATTCCCCGGCTATGAACTGCGCTCGGCCACGCCTGCCCGCCTGCCTACGTTGCCGCAGGCAGCGCCGGTACCCGGCGCCGGTGGTCACCTCGCCGGCCGCGACCCTGCTTTCCTGACCGCCGAGAAGATGCGCTGGGAGAGTGGCGCCGAGCTGGAGCCGGATGACTTTGAGTTTCTGCTCCAGCATCTGCAACAGCACTTGCCGGAGTTCAGGGCAGTCAGTTCATGAACGTGGCTCTTCTAGCCCATTCGCAAGTTGCAGAAACACCGTTTGGCATAAAGACGTGGGAATGTAGAAAGTGTATGTCCAAAACACCGTCAGCCACACTCTGATGGACGCTGAGCGAAGCCGAAGGGGCGACACGTTCCCCGACAACTTTTGCGTGCACACCGCAGAAAAGATATTCCCGACGTAATTGCGCTAAGGTGCTGATTTTATCCGCAGTCTTAGCAGATTTCCGCAGAGAACAATCTGTGTGCACGCACAACATGTCAGCCGCATCCTGAGCGGACGCTGAGCGAAGCGAAGCGGCAGTCGAAGGGGCGGCATGTTCCCTGATAAACTTTGCGTGCACAAAAATCTGTAGCTATCTGCGACGTCTGTGGACTCTTTATCAAGAGGGGGAGTTATTGCCCAAGCAGTTACTTTCCGGCGAGCTTGCGCTTCTGCATCCCGGCGCAAGCGCCATGAAACTCAGCAAGCTGTAAATGCGAAAAGGCCCCGACGACCTTCACGTCAGCAGGGCCTATCGCATGTCCCCGCCGTGACTCGAACACGGACATTCACCTCCGGAGGGTGACGCTCTGTCCACTTGAGCTACGGGGACGCAGCTTGCAACCATGCAGATTTTACCATGCTTATGGCCGGTCTTCGCCGCAGTGAGCGCGGAGCAGGGTTTTTTGCACCGGGGTCGCGAATTGCTTTTCGCCCGTCCATGCTCAGGTGGACTCTCAATTCACGTTCATTACGTGTTGTTCCAAAGTCGCAGGTAAGTTACGTGCAGCATATATGGGGCGGGCTACAGCAGCCGTGCTGAAGGAGCGCTTCACACGCCCGTTCGCAACTTTGCGATCTGTTGGCGCAGCTGTTCGATGAGCGCAGGAGTCTGCGGCTCCTTGGCGGCGCCGCGCCTGGCCAGATGGTATTTCTTGAAAGCCAGCTCGCCAAGCGAATCATAGAACCGGCCGGTCTGTTGCCATCTGCCGCCGACCAGCGTTCCCCAGCGCGCAGCGAATTGCCCTATCAGCGATTGCGCCGTTTGGTACTGTTGCAGTGTAATCAGTCCCCGCGCTACTTCGTCGCGTAAATAGTCGCGCATGATATGGCTCTCACGCCACATCAGGTAAAGGATGAAAGCAAATAACACCAGGAAGCCGGTCCAATCCAGTGCCAGGCCGAGCAGGCAGAGCAGCGGCTCGCCCAGGCTGGCCAGGAAGTTGTGCGCCGCGTGAAAGCCCACCGCTGCGCCATAGCCGATAAAGGGCGCCAGGTAGCGTGCGCCGCCGCGGCTTAGCCGGAAGTATGCCACCCCCAGCCCCACGCATGCACTTAGTGAGGCGTGCAGAAAAGCAATACCCACCGCTCGCACCAGCGTCACCATCACCGCCCCGCCCAGGCCGCCTTCGGCAAAGCCGCTGAAGAAAATGTAGTTGACGTTCTCGGTGGCCGCAAAGCCGAAGCCTACCAGGCTACCATAAACGATGCCGTCCATCAGCGAGTCAAACTCGTGGCGGACGAACAGGAACACAGCCAGTACCGCCAGCCCCTTTACGGCCTCCTCTACAATAGGCGCGGAGATGACCGCCGTGCCAACGTTCGCCAGCAGTTCATCATTGGTGAAGGCAAGGAGGGCAGTGCCGAAGAGAGTGTTAAGAATGAAGGCCGACCCGGCGGCGACGATAGCCCCCCACAAGAACACCACCGTCATTAGCCAAAACGGTTCACGCTCATAGCGATCGAACCAGGTCAAGATGAAAGCATAAATCATCATCGGCCCCAGGCCGAGCAGAGTAGAGAGGCTAATGCCGAGCAAAAGGTCCATAGGGGATTCTCCTGACGTGCTGATCGCCGGTTGGGTTCAACGGTAAGGTCTGACGGATGAGGTGTCGGCGCATTTTCTTCCACAATTTGGCGAAGCCGGAGGTAAGGTGAATGGCGGGTGAAGATAGGCGCGTAACGCGCGCGCCGCAACGGAAACCTTGCAGCAGGTCGGCGGGCGTGTCCGCGTGTTCTACAAGCAGCCGCGCCCGGCCCAGCTCGCGCAGCGAGTGCGCATCCGAGCCGACGGAGCCGGGCAGGTTGTAACGCCGTGCGAAGGCCAGCGCGCGGGCGTTGTCTTCCGGGAACAGGCAGCGCGCGTTGAACACCTCGATGGCGTCCACCAATGGTAACAGTGCCAGCAGATTCGCCTCTTCCCACGCGCCCTCGCGCGTGCGGTCGAACGGATGCGAGACGCTGATGACCGCGCCCTGTGCTCGCAGCCGAGCCACCGTTTCCGCCGGCGTCAGGTACGGCGGCACTTCCTCCTTGACGAAGTAGGCCAGCAGCTCGCCTTGCGTGGTCATGATTTCTTCGCCCACAATCACCAGTTCCGGTGCAATCTCGCGCACGGCCAGCGCACCGCGGATGGTGTTGTGATCGGTGACCGCCAGCCGATCAATCCCGCGTTCGGTGCAGGCTCGCACGATGTCCGCCGGCTTCAGCAGGCAATCCGGCGAGGCAAAGGTGTGGGCGTGAAGCTCGAGTTGAATCATCACGTGCTCGCAAGGCAGCGGATGAAAACAGGCCTTCTCCCTGCTTCATAGAACAGGTAGCCTTGATTGGGCAGCAGGACTATACCGAAGTAGGCAAGTACACGAACCCGGTATTCGCCCTCAGGCGCGACGCCGACGCCCTTACAGCGGGATATTGCCGTGCTTCTTGGGCGGGTTGCTATCGCGCTTGTTTTGCAGCATTTCCAGGCCGTTGATCAGGCGGGCGCGCGTCTCGCGCGGCTCGATGACGTCGTCAAGGTAACCGCGTGCGGCGGCGACATACGGATTGGCGAACTTCTCGCGATACTCTT
>JAVQXV010000418.1:0-1410 GCA_033577755.1 Anaerolineales bacterium | reverse complement strand
GGCCTCGTGCCCCTTGCCTCGTGCCCCTTGCCGCGCGCCTCGCGCCTCGCGCCTCTTTCGCCTGTCAACGAATAAGGAAGCGAATAAACGAATGGAAACGAATGGGCGAATGCGCCCTCGGGCCTCGTGCCCCTTGCCTCGTGCCCCTTGCCGCGCGCCTCGCGCCTCGCGCCTCGCGCCTTTCATTCCTCACACAAAGGCGCAAAGGCACAGAGATGACCGAAACTGCGCCTTGCTCGTCACTCATCACTCGCTCGTGCCCTTTGCCTCGTGCCTCGTGCCTCGCGCCTCGCGCCTCGCGCCTTTCATTCCTCACACAAAGGCGCAAAGGCACAGAGATGACCGAAACTGCGCCTTGCTCGTCACTCATCATTCACCTCTTGCCTCTCGCTCCGCGCCTCTCACCTCTCGCCTCTCGCCCCGCGCCTCTCGCCTCTCCCCTTCCCACGTTCAACGTTCCACGTGCAACAACTACCCGCATCCTGTGCGCCTGCCACCGTCACGCCTGCCGTTTTGAGTCACAGAGGCGCAGAGGGCACAGAGAGCGCCGTTACCCCTCTCGCCTCGCGCCTCTTCCCTTCCAACCCTTACCGTTCCCCCTCCCGCGCGCCGATGACCAGCGCCCCGGCGCGCAATGTTGCGGCGTACCGTCCCGGCGTCAGCCGGTCGAGCGGCGTGCCGTCGGGAACGACGCATCCCGGCAACCCGACGTCGGTTTCGACGCGGAGACCGCTTTCGCCCTTGGACTCGACGACCCAGATTTCTGAACCGACGCGCTGGATGACGATCCGTGCGGGACTGCCGAGGTCAAACCAGATCTGTTTGCCGAAGAGGAGGCGGATGCGTCGCGCGCCGGTGACCGGATCGGGTTCGTGGCGGATGCGGACGTACATCCCGGCGGCGCGGTCTGTACGCCGCTCCGACGCGTCCGGTACGCGTTGCGTTTCGGCGCGTTCCGCCATGCGCTCCTGCTGTTCCGCCAGGGCGCGCAGTTCAGCCGCGATCTGACGGCGACGCTCAGGGGTTGCGCGCGGACCGAGCGCTTCAACGACTGCGCGCCGGAGGATGTCGTAACTGTCACTGTTCATCGTCGTGCGTCCAGCGGAATGCCGCGGTGCAATCCGAGCGAGCGGGCATAGGCGACGACTTCGGCGTATTCGCCGGTTGTGATCCGTCGCGCCAGTTCGGGGTAATCGTATGCCCGGTACGACGGGTGGTACTGATCCATCAAGTTGATCCAGGAGTCGCGCGAGATCTCCTCGGCGATGAAACGCAACACCTCCTGGGAGCCTGCAAGCCGTCCCGGCAGCACCAGATGACGGATGAGCAACCCGCGCACCGCCACTCCACGCTCGATGCGCAGGTCGCCGACCTGCCGGTGCATTTCGCGCAGCGCCGGGCGCACGACTT
>JAVQXV010000417.1:0-1411 GCA_033577755.1 Anaerolineales bacterium | reverse complement strand
TAACAAGGAGTTTGAAGGCGAAAAAAAGTCTATGCAAAAAGAGCCAAAAAGAGGCTTTGTACTGATTCATAACCCTCTTGAAATTGAAGGCAGCCGCAGCCAACATAATATTGATATTGTCCCCGATGACTCCTTTGTAGAAATTCCGCTTTAAGCGATGATCTGTTTTGAGATGCCCAATAACAGGTTCAATGCCCGCCCTCTTTCTGTGAGCCTGACTGAGTTTGCGTTTTTGGTAATAAGACTTGGTGTTTGAAGCATGAGAAGGAAGTAGAATTTGAGTGGTCAGGATTTGTTTGACTCCCTTGTATCCTCTATCCACTTTAGCTTGTTTGGGTCGCTTCCCCACCAAGCGTTCTACTTGGGCAAGGACTGACTCTAAGGTATGCCCATCATATTCGTTTCTAAAGCCCATTGCCCCCACAATCACGCCACTATCGGTTTTGACAAAAGATGCTTTGTTGCCAAATTCGTATTTTTGATGTTCTTTGCCTTTGGAGATACAACACACCTCGGGTTCGTGCAAGGAGTAAATCTTATTTTTGCTGTTTCGCTTTTGAGCCAATACCTGCCCATACAATGCCAAATCCCTGCGATACGGTGAATCCGTAGGCAACTTGCGTTCCAACTCCCTGACCAATCTGCCTGCTATCGTTTTTATCTTTTTATCCGCTTTTTTGGCTTTCAATTTGTTCTTGGGGTGATTGCGAAAACGCTGACTCCTGGCTAATTGTTTTAATGTCCTGCGATAACTCTGACGTACAGCGATTTGCTCTTTCTCAGCTATCGCCTGACAGCGTTTGATGATTTTCTTGTGTAGTTTTGCATCTGTGGGAAACGTGATATTCTTTTCCTGTACCGTTGTGTCAATATTCACTTGCTCATCTTCACCAGCCTTGCCATTCACCCGAATGCTCTCACGCAAAATCAATTCTATCCCTTTTTCCCCTATCCTTTTCCGAAAATGAACCAATTCAGAGGCTTCACAAGGAACGCCCGCTACAAATGAGGTCTCTCCACAAAAATATTGGTAATACACATTCTCACTCCACTGCTCCACCACACCTTCATCTGAAATATTGCGGATGTGTTTGAGCATCAACAAACCCACCATCAAACGAATCGGCTTGCCAGGTCTGCCCTTATCGGCACTATACAACGGGGCAAATGCCTTTTCAAAAATTGACCAGTCTATCTGATTGGCTAAGATATAGAGTGGATGTTTTTGATTTAAGGTGTCTGAAAAACTAAAAAACAGACTCAGTTGATCGCAGGATTTTTTCTTGGGAACCATAGCAATTATTTGCAAGTTTTACAGCAGCAAATTACAAATTCTTGCAATATTTTCACAAGAAAATTCATAATATTTTATTGATAAACAAATAGTTAAATACTTTTTAAGGGACGACTA
>JAVQXV010000416.1:0-1418 GCA_033577755.1 Anaerolineales bacterium | reverse complement strand
CCGTTTTGCCCGCTAGCAGGGGAAGATACTCGGTTTGCCCGCGCTTCATTTGCTCGGCGAATCGCATCTTGAGCACGTCCAGCCCTTCAATGACGCCCGACACATCCTGCGAGTCGAAGGCCAGCGCCTTTTCTAAGTTCTCAAAGATACCGACAAAATCCAGCACAAACCCGCTCGGCTTGTGCTTGCCGTTTTCGTCTTCATAGGGACGGTTGACGCGAGCAATTGCCTGCAACAAGACATGGTCGCGCATCGGCTTGTCCAGATACAGGCAGTAGAGCACGGGCGCATCGTAGCCGGTCAGCAGTTTCTCCGTCACAATTAAAATTTTGGGTAGCTCTTGCGGCTTGAGGAAGGCCTTGCGAAGGCGTTTTTCTTCGTCTTCGGTGAGATGGTAACGACTGATCTCTGGCGGGTCGTTGTGTGCCGGACTGATGACAACCTGTGAGTATTCGGGTGGCAGGTATTGGTCTAACGCCTCTTTGAGCAGGCAGCACGCCTCGCGGTCTACGCCCACCAGAAACGCCTTGTAACCCATCGGTTCAACTGTCTCCGTGAAATGCCGCGCCACATATTCAGCCACGCGCTGCACCCGCTCCCAATTTTTGAGCATATTTCTGAGCGTGACCGCCTTGTCTAGCACGCGATTTAAGTCCTCAATGTCGCTGATGCCTTCAATTTCCACAAGGTTGAGAAACTCCCGCTCCAGCGTGGCGCGGTCCACCCGCAGTTCGTTGGGCGCGAGGCTGTAATACAGCGGCACGGTCGTGCCGTCCTCGATAGACTCGGCGTGGGTGATCAATGGGTACGGTATACCTACTGCCGACATGGAGCGGGGGAAGCCTACACTCCTAGGAGTTTCTTTATGTGGTCGTAGCTGTTGTTGCGTTCGAAAAAGAGAATGTGGTTCTTAGCAAATTTTTCTCTATCCCATGTGCCATTACCGTAGCGTTTTTGCAACTCGTTGAAAGGGGTGGCAGAGATAATAAAGGCATCCAGCTGTATGTTGTTGGGGTGCTTACTTCGCTTCCCAATCTCTTCTGCCAAGTTGGGCAGCCGTTCCCACAAGCGTGCTTTCTCCTCATGGATGTAAGCTTTAGCATGGAGCATGCCGTGCGGCTCGACGAAAACGATACGCTGAGTGTTTTCCTGAGTGTATAATACCCACAAGATAAAGTCGGGATAAAAGCCCCTTTCTTCAAAGAAGCCAACTCCGCGCCCTCGGCTTAGATTGCGCAGGAGGAATAGCTCTTTACCTGCCAAGGCTTTATCTTTTTCAGCCTTCCAGTACGCACACAGGTCACGCACAAAATCCGCTTCGCTCTTAGTTAATCCCGGCGGATTCATCGTAATCCCTTCCCTCTCCAAAAGCAGAGGAATGTAAATATGGCGGTCAAAATGCAGCCGAGGCAGTTCGG
>JAVQXV010000415.1:0-1424 GCA_033577755.1 Anaerolineales bacterium | reverse complement strand
CTGACGCGCTTGCCCGGATCAGGCGCGCCGCTGCGGGGACGTCGCATCCGCAGCCGCAGCTTTTGGAGTTTGAGTATCCAGTATCGCCCGGTCTAGCCCGCGCAGGCGGGCTTCGCTTTCCGTAGCCCGCGACTTCAGGCGCCGGGCGGATGGGCGGATAACGGCGACTCCTGACACATCATGAATCCCCAACCGCTCGAGTCCTTCTTTACAGCCTGGATGTGGTCGTGTATGATTTTGCCGTCATTGCACCCAACGAGAGGATTTCGCTGTGGAACCCTGGCGCCGCATCGTCGCTCCCCGTCCCAGAGTGCGTGCGGGCGCTCGTTCAACCCGGATGAGTTCGCCGTCGCCTCGCCGGATACACCGACCAGACAACGCCAGTTTTGACGCTCATCACCCAGTTCGGCGGCGGTAAGACGCACACCCTGACGGCGCTCGACCACCTCTGCATGGCCGATCAGCGCGCCGAGGCGTTCCCCGGCGTCGCCGAGGCGCTCGCTGCTGCTGGACTTGCCAGCGTTCCGGCGGCGTGTGTCACAGTGTTCGTCGGCAATGCGTGGGACCCGCAGGAGGGGCACGAGACGCCGTGGATCGACATCGCGCGCCAACTGGCGGGTGACGCGGGCGCGGCGGCGCTCGGTCCGGCTGCCCGCGTCGTCCCGCCAGGCGCCGACGCCCCCACCCGCCTGTTTGCCACGGCTGGCGCGCCGGTGCTGATCCTCTTCAACGAAGTGCTCAACTTTCTGCTGCTGCCAGCCCGCGCGAGCGCGCTCAAGGCGCAGACTGCGCGCGCCTGCGCCCGCGTCTGATCCGGCGCCGCCGCTCCAGCCGCTGGTTCCGACAGCGACGCCGGACACCGCGCATGTTGTCGCTTCACCGCCGGTTGCCGCAGCACCGCCCCCCACGCTGGCGCCTCTCAAGTGGAGAGTTTTTAGATACGAGGAACGTTTTCTGCGCCTCAAGGGCTTTTTCTTCCTCACCCCTCTGCCCTCTCTCCGGCAACGCTGGAGAGGGGGAGTTGAGGCAGTCTGATGCCCAAAAAAGGGCGACTCAACACGAGGGTTTGCCAGAAAAACCTACACCTGAGAGGTCTGGGGGGACGGTTGAGGTTGACTAACGGACAGGCATAACGCCGCCATCTCCACACTGAATGTCTATTCCCCTTGGTGACGGCACGAGCACGAACCGTTCAACGCCAGTTGCTGTGAATGGGCTAAGTAACGTCACGGCAATTGCAGCAGGCGCGTTTCATACCTGCGCTGTGCTGGCGAATGGCGCCGTGCAATGCTGGGGATGGAATAATGCCGGTCAGCTCGGCATTGGCACAACTGGCGGTTATTACTTCACACCTGTTGCAGTAAACGGGTTAAGCCAGGCGACTGACATTGCAGCGGGCGATGAATATACCTGCGTTGTGCTGA
>JAVQXV010000414.1:0-1424 GCA_033577755.1 Anaerolineales bacterium | reverse complement strand
GTGGCGCGTCTCCGCTGTGGCGCGTCTCCGCTGTGGCGCGTCTCCGCCGTGGCGCGTCTCCGCCGTGGCAGAGATGCGCTGCAGCGCGTCTCTACGGTTAATGGTGACGGATGCGCTGGAAATTCGGGTCGGTGAAGGCCGGGCGCCGAAGTGTGAAGGGCGCGATAGGCAGGTCACTGCGTCGGTGCAGGGCAAGGTCGCGCAGCGCCTGACCGATGACGCCGGCGAACTTGTAGCCCTGGCCTCCGGCCGCCGTCAGCGCGATCTGCGGATACTGCGGCAGCGTGTCAATCACGAAGTCCTGATCGGGCGTGTTGTGGTAGATGCAGGTCTTGGTGAGGTGAATCGGGCCGTGGGCGCGCGGGATATGCGTACGCAGAAATTCGCTGCAGCGTGCCTCGCGTACCGGGTCGGCGTCGAAGGTGCGCGTCTCCGGTGTCACCTCCGGCCCGGCCAGATGCTCACCTATCTTCGTTGCCGGCTCGCCGTACACCGGGAAGCCGTAGAACGAGTGCGCGCCGTGGAAAATCCAGACCGGGAAGCGGCGCGGCGAGCACTCGCGCAGGTGGGGCGTGGCGAAGTACGTCACCTGCTCCTGCGTGCCGTAGAACGGGAGCTGTACGCCGGCCTCCTTGAGAATCGCGTTCGTCCAAAAACCGGTTGCCATGACGACGGCGCGTGCGTGAAACGTGCCCTGCGCCGTGACCACTTCCGCCGACGATTCGCCGTGTGGCACGACCTTGAGCACCGGCGTATTCGCCAGCACGGTAGCGCCCCGCGCGCGCGCCAGAGCCAAGTGCACGGCGACCCCTCGCGCGGCATCCACGAAGCCGGAGTCCTTCTGATATACGGCGGATTGATTGTCCTTGAGCGCGAACTGCGGCCAACGGTAGTTGACCTCGGCAGCGGTCAGCTCTTCGAAAGGGATGTTGTGACGCCGCATGGCGTTGATGTAGCCGGCGAGTTCGCGCGTGCCGGCCTGGGAGGTGTCACGCACGCCGAACTCTTCGATAACGAGGCCGCCGGTGATGTACACCAGTTGAATATCGGCCTCGGCTTCGACCTCGCGCCAGGCGTCGTAGGCCGGCTGAGCGAGCGCCGTGTAGATGTCCTGATGCTGGGCCAGCCGAATGATGCGCGAGTGGTCTTGTGAGCTGCCGCGATTGTGCGTCAGCTCGAACTGCTCCAGGCCGAGCACGTCCGCGCCCAGCTCGCGGCTGAGCCAGTAGAGCGCCGCCGCGCCCAGTCCGCCCAGGCCGATGACGATGGTGTCGTAGGTGGTTTTCATTCACATTCCCGGTGAGATGAAAGGGTCAGCGGATTGACCGGATGGCTTGGGATGAAGCGGATGTCATCCGTTACATCTTTTCCGTTGATGGATATTGGCGCTAATCTCGCGCCGGTCAGCGCAATCAGGTCTTGCA
>JAVQXV010000413.1:0-1435 GCA_033577755.1 Anaerolineales bacterium | reverse complement strand
GAATTGCGAATTGTCAATTGCGAATTGTCATTCCGAGCGAAAGCGAGGAATCCACGAACGTCGCAAATCGTGAATGCGAAAGATGGATTCTTCACTTCGCTGCGCTCCGTTCAGAATGACATCGTTTGGAGCGTTCTTTTGTCATTCCGAGCGAAAGCGAGGAATCCACAAAAGCGCAGTGGCGAGCGCAAAATAGCCTCGCCCCCGATTCCGACAAAGCGCCAACCCTGCCCCCGAAACGCGCCCCCAATGAAAAAGCGCAAGGCGGCATTACCGCTTTTACTTCTCGTAACACTTTTTTGCCGACCTAAACCAAAAAACCGACAAAAAGACGCGCTTTTTGCGATTGGAACGGATTTTGATGGAAAGTTTGACGAGAAGAAAAATCAAGTTATATTTGCTCTGCTGCGCAAACCCAAAAACGGCTTTACGGAACAAAAACGCAAAACTTCCCTTTTTCCCTTTATGACCCGAACCCTACTACTCGCTTTGCTGCTGTGCTTGTCAAATTACGGCGTTTCTCTTGCTCAAGGCACATTCCGCTGGAATTCCTCGACAGGGAACGATTGGCAAATCGGCGCAAACTGGTTTCTTGAAAGCGGCACGGATGATGGTGGAAACGGCTATCCAGACGGCAACGACAATGCCCTATTTGACGGGTCATCTCCCACGCCTGGCGGTCCGCTCACAAACATTCCCGCTTGGGACGGTAACTTCACCATCAATGGTTTTACAGGCACGGTGCAAATCGGGGCGAACTTTGAATGCAATGGAACCGTAACCCTTACCACAGGCACGCTTCAAGTCAATTCAAGCGTTAACTTCTCGGCGGGGACGCTCACAATAAACGGCGGCACGCTGACGCTGAACAATCCAGGAGACCAACACAACCTCGGAACGGTTTCGCTCAGCAGTGGTACATTCAACGGACCCAGCTCAGGCAATGTGGGTGTAGCAACTATTACGCAAAGCGGCGGCACGTTCAACGCAGGCGGCGCACAATACCAATTTGATGATGTTGAAGCTACATCGACGACACCTATTAATACGACCGTTTTTGACAGAACAGGTGGAACATTCAATGCCGGCACCTCGTCGTTCACTGTCACCGCAAGAACTTCAGGTAGCGGTGACCGCTCAGCGACGGCAACGCTGAATACAAGTGTGGCAACTACATTCAACAACCTGATAATTAACGCCACAAACAGTGGCTCTGGCGGAACGAGAACAAGGGTCGTGGCTTTCACAGGTTCAGGCATATTCACAATCGCGGGGACGCTGAAAAGAGAGGGAAATCTTACAAACGTAACGGGAACGAACTTGGAATACGCCACAGGCGCGACGCTCGTCTACAATCTTAGCGTAAATAGCAATCCGTTCGCTGAGTGGCCCGCCTCAAGCGGTCCGACCAACGTCACCAAGCAAGACGCAAACA
>JAVQXV010000412.1:0-1439 GCA_033577755.1 Anaerolineales bacterium | reverse complement strand
GTGATGAGGATGACCGGCAGGCCGGGCCGGTCACGGTGCACCGCCCGCAGCAGGTCTAAGCCGGAGAGGCCCGGCATCTTGATGTCGCTGATGATGAGGTCGGGTCGGTCGCGTTGGGCAATCTCCAGCGCCTGCTCGCCGTTCTCGGCCATGAGCACCGCGTAGCCGTTGGGCCGCAAGACGTAGTCGGCCACTACTTCGCGCATGTGGGCGGCGTCGTCAACGACGAGAACTTTAGCCGGTGCCATGAGGGATTAGTTGGTTGTGCCTTCAGCAGTGCTGCGCCGAATCTGGTCAATGCGGTCGGCAATCAGGCGCAACACTTCGGCCTGCTTGGGCGAGAGTGGGCCGACCTCGCCGCGCAACACGGCGTCCAGGCTGGCGTGAATGTGTTGCAGCCGGCTCTGCACTTCCTTGAAGCGCGCCGCCGCGGCGGCGTCTCCACCCGCCTTGCGCAGCTCGTCGTAGGAAAGTTGCAGCGCGCGCGCCCGCGCTTCGATCTCCTGAAACAGGCGCGCGTTCATCAGCGCGATGGTGGCGTAATCGGCGACGGCAGAGAGCATGGCCTGATCCCGTTCGGTGAACGGCTTGCCGGTCTTGTTGCCGGCCACAATCACGCCCATCACCTGGTCTTTGGCCTTGATGGGCACCGCCACCGCCGCTTTGACGATGCGCCCGGCGTTCATCTTGGCCAGCGGCTCTCCGGCGAGGGTGATGCCTTCGCCGGAGAGGAGCAACAAGTTGGAGAGGCCGTCGTCCCACGGTTGGTTGAGCTTGAGGCCGGCCAGAGGCGGCACGTTGCGCGTGGCGCGCAGGACGAGTTTGTTGGCGTGCTGCTCGTCGATCAGCATCAGCCAGGCAATCTCGCTCTCGGTCACCTGGCGCGCGCCATCCAGCAAGCGGGCAAACAGCTGATTGAGGTCGGTGATGGCGGTGACGGCCTTGCCAATGCCGTAGAGCGTGGTCAGTTCGCGCAGTCGTCGCTCCAGTTGCTGGTTGGCCAGGGTCAGTTTCTGCGCCAGCTGCTCACGCTCGCGGCGCAGGCGCAGCTCTTCAGTGGCGCGGTCGAGGGCTGCCACTAACTCGGCTTCGCGCACCGGCTTGGTCAGATAATCGCGCGCGCCCAGCCGGAAGGCTTCAAGGATGTGCCGCTCCGAACCTTTCGTTCCGAGTATGATGACGTAAGCGGAGGACTGCTGGCTGCGCAGCGCCGTGAGCAGGTCTAGGCCGGAGAGGCCCGGCAGGTCAAACGCCGCGATGAGGATATCCGGTTGAAATTTGAGGGCGGTCTGCAGTGCTGCCGGGCCGTTGGTTGCGGTGGTGACGGGATAACCCAGCGGAGTCAGTACCTGCTGGGCGACCAGGTCGAGCACTTCCGACTCGCCTTCTGCGACCAGGATTTTCTCGGACTGCGTGGGCATGAGCCGAACTATAGCACG
>JAVQXV010000411.1:0-1446 GCA_033577755.1 Anaerolineales bacterium | reverse complement strand
GATTTTCATCCCACTTCCGGTTTTGCTCTGCCCACTTTTGGTTTTGCTCTTCCCATCTCTGGGTCTGCTCTTTCCACATCTGGGTCTGCTCGTCCCAGCGACGGCTTTGCTCTTCGCGGTCGCGGCGCAGCTCGTCCAGCAGGCGCTCGAAGCGGCTTTCGGTCTCCGGCCGTTCGGCGAACGCCGGTCGTGCCAGTCGCACGATCGTCTCGCGCACCTGCGGGTCGCTTTCCAGAATGCGCGGCAGTTCGCGCCGCAGCAGGGCCTTCACATCTTCTTCACTCAAGGCGGCCATCATCGTGGGTTCTCTAGGCAGAAGCGTTGACCGAGGCGATTATACATCCGCCCCCGGCGGCGAGCCGCCGGCCGACGCCGTGACTTCGGCCACTTTGTGTCATTTGGGCCATTCGGGATGGCCGGGGATTCAATCCGGGCGGGTCAACGGCTCTGCTCGCTGACCTCTTTCAGATTCAGCACCTGCATGACCTCGTCTCCCATCGCGACCGCATAGATGCCCTGGCCGGTCAGATAAGTGACCAGGCTTTCCGGGAGAAAGAGCGATGAGAACACCGGCTTCAGCCGGCGCCCCCGGTATTCGGGAAAATACTCGAAGAACTGGTCGCTTCTGACGAAGCGGACGAACGTTTCGGCGTGCTCCAGAGTTGGTGCGGATTTGGTCTCGTTGAGGAGCACGGCGTGCGGCCCGGCGACCACCACGTCGAACTCGCGCGCCTGTCCGGTCACCGGGTGCCGCTTCTCCAGGCGCGCGGCAAAGAAGTCTATGGCCCCAAAGCCGAAATCTTCCAGCGCAATGCGTCGCAGGCTGGGCGCGACGATGTCTTCCACCAGCGTGCCCATCTTGTTGGCCAGGTCACCCCAGCGCTTGTTGTATTCGCGGCGGTCGCGTTCGCTGCTGCGCTCCAGGCGTAACAGCGCAGCGTTCACCTCGCGCATCTGCGCTCTCGTTTCCGTGATGAACTGTTCCAGGGCTACTTCCAGCCGGTCTACTCGCTCTTCTGCTTCGGGTAACATCTTGAGGTCTCCTCGCGCCGATTGCCCTGCGCCGCTTCAGGTCAAGGACGTGGCTTCGATTATACCCTGATGGCTACTGCCTCCCCGGCTTAGCCGGCAGGCCGGTTCAGCCCGCCGCAGCGATGTGTTGGTCGAGCCGCCGTCCACAACGATGACGTCTGTCGGGGGATACATCTGCACTGCGAGTAGCGCGGGCAGGCGGCGGGCTGCGTTCAGTGCGGGGAGGACAACGAAGATAGAGACGATAGGACTTGTGTCGCCTTCAATGGCGCACACTCAGCCAGCCGCCGCGATGGCGCAGTGCGGTGATCAGGCTTTTGGCCCAGACGCCGAAGTAAAGCGGGAATAACAGCAGCGCACGTGCGAAACGCCCACGGTCGGCGGCCGGGACCAGCAACAGCCCCAGGCCGTAAT
>JAVQXV010000410.1:0-1461 GCA_033577755.1 Anaerolineales bacterium | reverse complement strand
CGTCGCCTGGGAAGGGATGGTGCTGCAATTGCTTTAGAGTTCGTCAGATTTGCTATAGCTGAAAACAGTCAGTTTGTCGCAGGTAAACAGGAATCAAGGTTGCCAACACAATGATTCCAGCCGTCACTCATGTCAAACACTCGGTGCTTTGCTATATAGCTAAGCCGTTTAAGATTGTCATGTAATAGACCTGTTACTAGGGAGTGGGAAAATGCCCAGGTCATACAACTACGATTTGCGAAAAAAGGCGGTAGAAGCCATCTTGAACGGTGCCACTATCATGGAAGTCAGCCAGTTCCTAAATGTCAGCTATCGAACGGTACAAAGGTGGTTGAGACAATGGTCGGAAACGGGAGATGTTCACCCCAAGGAAGGCTATCAAAAAGGCCATAGTCATAAGCTGAAAGACCTAGAAGCGTTCCAGCAGTTTGTGGATGCGAACCCCAGCCTGACTCAACGGGAGATGGCCGCTCACTTCGGTGTTAGCCGTGCCACGATTTGGAAGGCTCTGAAAAAGATAGGCTATACCCACAAAAAAAACGTATTTCTATCAAGAGCGAGACCCCAAAGAGCGACAGGCTTATTGTGAGTTAATCCAACAGATACCACCAGAGCAGGTGGTCTATATAGACCAATCTGGGGTAGATTACCGAGATATTGATGCATATGGTTGGGCGCCGAAAGGAGAGAGAGTTTATGGGGAGAAACCCGGCAATCGTGGAGAACGAATTAGCATCATGGCAGCTTACCAATCAGGACGTGTGATTGAACCATTTACTTGGATAGGCTATTGCGACACTCAGGTTGTTATCCGGTGGTTAAGTGAGAGACTTTTACCAACGATAGGTCCTGGGAAAGTCTTAGTATTGGATAATGCGAGTTTTCACCGGTCTGCAGCGGTGAGGCAGGTCGTGGAAGCGGCTAGATGTCGATTGGTTTATTTACCGAGATATTCACCTGATTTAAATCCGATTGAGCAGGTGTGGTCTTGGCTAAAACGGTGGGTCAACTATGCATGGAGCTTAACCAAACGGAACCTACGTTCTCTCGTGGATGAAGCGGTCTGTCGTATATGTCAACCTTTGTCAGCTTAGCTATAGACAAAACCAGCAACGGGGCTGTGCCCTGCGACCCCAAGACATGACAAGCAGAGACAGCATAGCTAGACTACCGCACCCTGGGGGAAAAGTGGGCCGGCGCCATTATTCCCTATCCCAACAACCACCGGGTTACTATAGCTAAAAACATTTAGTCTGACGTAGAATAAGGCTGATAGGTTACGGAGTGATGTCTATGCCTTACAGCACAGACTTACGTCAGAAAGCCATTGAAGCGGTCTTGGGGGGTGCAACACTCGTCGAAGTGAGCCAGATGTTCCACATCGGGTATCGCACGTTACAACGCTAGCTCAAGCAATGGTCTGAAACCGGTGATTGCTTA
The DNA here is from genome assembly GCA_033577755.1 of Anaerolineales bacterium. Lineage (GTDB taxonomy): Bacteria > Chloroflexota > Anaerolineae > Anaerolineales > UBA6663 > JANWXR01. Next base: position 21 of record JAVQXV010000410.1, on the reverse strand, counting down.
CCAAAAGGGGCATAGTCATAA
>JAVQXV010000084.1:0-13059 GCA_033577755.1 Anaerolineales bacterium | reverse complement strand
GCCGAAGCGCAGGCGGCGGCGCAAGCGCGTAACACCTCGGCCAGTACGTTGGCCGCCTCGGCGCTACGTGCGGATAAGCCGAAGAAGCCCAAGAAGGAAAAGAAGAGTTAGCCGCGAGTGCCGGCTGTCCGGTGACCACCATGCTCAGTTGTCGCTCAGCCCGTCATGAAAGAGCTTGTCGAATACCTCGCCCGGTCGCTGGTGGATGACCCGTCGCAGGTGCAGGTGACCGAAGTGGTGACCGGCCCTGACGTGCTCATTGAGCTGCGCGTAGCCCCGCCTGATATGGGCCGTATCATCGGGCGCAACGGCAAGACGATCAGTGCCATGCGGACGTTGGTGCAGGCCTGCGCCGGGCTGGAAGCGCGCCGCGCCCAACTCGAACTGGTCGAAGACTGAGCACAATCGCAGCGAGACTTCAAGCCATGAATGGACACGAATGGTCGCGAAGCAGGATTCGTGACCATTCGTGCTCATTCGTGTGCACACAAAACATATCAGCCGCCTCTTGACCCTTCTCTCCGCAAAACAAGCGCATCTAAACGAACAGGCGTAGTATTTCGCATCGAATTACGCGAATTCTTCGGATGGCTCCGGTAACGCAACAGGAGCAAGTCTTCTGCGCTCTTCGCGCCTCCGGAGTGATGCCATGGTTTCTGCCCCATTTGCGCAATTCGATGCCAAAAAACCTCCGCTTCGAATTACGCGAAATGCTACGAAGAAGAGCCAAGCAATATAATTCATGTTCATTCGTGTTCATTCGCATTCATTCGTGCCCATTCGTGTTTCCCCATTCGTGTTCACCCGTGCTCATCCGTGTCCCCAAAAAGCCTCCCCTTTTGTCCCATGCTACAATCCCCTCCGCAACCCAAAATCCCCAATCCCCAATCTTCACTCCCAAGGAGCCTCCATGCCCGAACCGACCCGCGCCCTGGCGTTCGCCGCGCAGAACCGCGACCGCTACCTGGACGAACTGAAAGACTTCCTGCGCATCCCCAGCATCTCCACGCTCTCCGAACACAAACCCGACATCCGGCGCTGCGCCGAGTGGGTGGCCGCGCAGCTCCGCAGCCTGGGCCTTCAGAACGTGGAGGTTATGCCGACGAGTGGCCACCCGGTGGTGTACGGCGAGTGGCTGGGCGCGCCCGGCAAACCGACCGTGCTGGTGTACGGCCACTACGACGTGCAGCCGGTGGACCCGTTGAACGAGTGGAAAGCCGGGCCGTTCGAGCCGACGGTGCGCGACGACGACTACATCTACGCGCGCGGGGCCAGCGACATGAAGGGACAGGTGCACGCTTTCCTCAAGGCGTTGGAGGCGCTGCTCCGGCACGGCGAGCTGAGCGTCAACGTCAAGGTGATGATCGAGGGCGAAGAGGAGATCGGCTCGCCGAGCCTGGGCGAGTTCATGCGCGCGCACGCCGAGAAGCTCCGCTGCGACGTGGCCCTCAACGCCGATTCGGGCATCATCGAGAAGAACCTGCCAAGCATCATCTATGGCCTGCGCGGACTGGCCTACTTCGAGCTGTGGGTGCACGGGCCTGACCATGACCTGCACTCCGGAACCTTCGGCGGAACCATTCTCAATCCGGCGCAGGCGCTGTGCGAACTCATCGCCGGCATGCACGATGCCGATGGCCGCGTCACCCTGCCCGGCTTCTACGACAAAGTGCGCACCCTTTCTGAGGAAGAGCGTGCCGAGCTGAGACGCCTGCCGCACGACGACGCGACCTGGCTGAAGATGACGGGCGCGCCGGCGCTGTACGGCGAGAAGGGTTACACCACGGTGGAGCGCTTCGGCGCGCGGCCCACGCTGGAGGTCAACGGCCTGCTCTCCGGCTTCACCGGCGAAGGCAGCAAGACGGTGCTGCCGGCCAAAGCTATGGCAAAGATTTCGATGCGCTTGGTGCCTTATCAGGACCACAACGAGGTGGAGCAGCAACTGCGCGCCTACTTGGAGCAGCGCGCGCCCAAGGCCGTGCGCTGGGAGCTGAAGGCGCTGGCGGGCGGCCCGGCGGCCATCACCCCGCGCGATACGCCCTACGTTCAGGCGGCGGTCGCGGCGCTGGAGGCCACCTTCGGCGTGAAGCCCGTCTTCGAGCTGGCGGGCGGCAGCGTGCCGGTGGTGGTGCTCACCAAACAAATCCTCGGCGTGGACTCAATTATGCTCGGCTTCGGCCTGCGCGACGACAACATCCACTCGCCGAACGAGAAGCAATATCTGCCCAACTACTATCGCGGCATCGAGACGTACATGCGCTTCTTTGCCAACCTTGCGGGATGACGACAGGCGGTGGGATGCCGGCGGCAGACGGCGGAACGCGGTTGGCGGACGGCGGTCTATCGCCGGCGGACAGGCTGAACGCTCCACTGCTCGTCGTCGCGCTGCTGGCCGTAGACGGCCTGCACTTCGTCTTTGCGCGCGCCCTGCACGGGCGGTTGCCGCCGGTGACCGCGGTGGCCTTTGTGCTCGGCATCGCCACGCTACAAATTGCCGGCTTCGCCGCCGTGCGCGGGCAACTGCGGCCCGGCACGTTTTGGAAACATCGCTGGTTCTTCCTCGCCGTCGGCGGGCTGGTAGCGCTGAGCACCACCCTCAACTACGCCGCGGTCGGGTTCGTGGACCCCGGCGCGGCCTCGCTGCTCTCGCAGACTTCCATCCTGTTCGGGCTGGCACTGGGCGTGCTCTGGCTGCGTGACCGGCTGAGCAGGCGACAGTGGGCAGGCGCGGCGCTCACGCTGTTCGGCGCCGGCCTCATCTCCTTCCAGCCCGGCGACTATTTCCGTCTCGGCTCGCTGCTGGTCATCGGCTCGGCGTTGCTTTACGCCGTGCATGCCGCGCTGGTCAAGCGCCACGGCGGGGAGATGGCCTTTTTGGAGTTCTTCGTCTGGCGGCTGGCCGCGACGACGGGCTTTTTGCTGCTGGCCGTCACTGCGCAGGGGGCGTGGCAATGGCCGGATGCGACGACGTGGTTGCTGCTCTTCGTGGCCGGAACGGTAGATGTGGTCATTAGCCGCGCGCTGTACTACTTGGCGTTGCGCCGGCTGACCATCACCCTGCACTCGCTGGTGCTCACCTTCAGCCCGGTGGTGGCCATCCTGTGGTCGCTGGCGCTGTTCGGGATTTGGCCGGGCGCACAGGCGCTGCTGGGCGGGCTGGCCGTGGTGACCGGCATCGCGGTGGTGACAATGCGGCGGGGGTGATCACGAAACGCACAGCAGGCTCTACTGTAAAAAGCCCATCTGAACCGCGAAGACGCCAAGAACGCGAAGGAAAAACGAAGGCGAAGTCTTTGCGCTATTCGCTGCGCTCTTCGCGGTGAGAGCGTAGTTTTGGCAGTGGAGTCACAGCACGTTTGTAAAGAGGCCGACTCACCGCGAAGCGCGCGGAGAGCGTGGAGAAAAGCTGTGTCCGGCGCTAGGGGAAATTCATAGCTCAGCGTCATTCTTGCTCATCCGTGCCATCCGTGTACCAACTCCCTCCACGGCCAGGAGGGCCACCATGTCCCGGTTTTCTATCCAAACTCGAACGCACAGACAACGACAATGACTGGTATCATTTGGGTGCTTCAATCGGCAATGGCAGCTTTAGGCTGTCCTGACACCTGCGAGGTGAACTACGGTGATGTTCACTCCGAGACGCTACCGCATCCCCGGCTACACCTTCCGCCGCTTGCTCGTCATTATCACCGTTCTGCTCATGAACTATCTCTCATAGCTCAAACCGGCCTGCCGGTCTGAGCCGCCACCGACCTTGAGCCACAACGCTCAGGGTCGTTTTGTTTGGAGGCCCAATGCCTGCTTCCGCTTTCGGCGAACACTTGCAACCGTTCTCCGGCATCACATCCTTCATGCGCTGCCCGGCCACGCGCGACCTGGCCGGCGCGGACATGGTCATCGTCGGCGTGCCCTACGACAGCGCCACGTCATATCGCAGCGGCGCGCGCTTCGGGCCGCGCGCCATCCGCGCCGCCTCGGCCATGATCTGGGGCTATCACAACTCACACCGGCTCAGGCCGCTGGATGTGCTGCGCGTGGTGGACTACGGCGATGTAGAGGTTGTACCGCCCTCTGTTACAGATACCTTCCGCAACACCGAAGCGGAAGTGCTGGCCATTTTGGAGACGGGCGCGACGGTGCTAGCCCTCGGAGGCGACCACTCCATTAGCCTGCCGCTGCTGCGCGCACACGCCAAGCGCTTCGGGCCGCTGTCCGTCGTCCACTTCGACTCACATCCTGACACCTGGGACAGCGAGTATCCCGGCCAGCCGTACAGCCACGGCACCATCTATCGCCGCGCCATTGAGGAAGGGCTGATTCGGCCGGAAGCCTACATCCAGATCGGTTTGCGCGGCTCGACGGGTGGGCCGGACGACTGGGACTGGGCACGGCAGTGCGGCGTGCGCGTCATCACGATGGACGAGGCTGCGGCCCTCGGCGTCCCGGCGCTCATCACGGCCATTCACGAGACCGCTTCCGGCCCGGTCTTCGTCACCTTCGATATTGACGTGGCCGACCCGGCTTACGCGCCCGGCACCGGCACGCCGGAGGTGGGCGGCTTCACCAGCCATCAGTTGCTGCACCTTGTGCGCGGATTGAAGGGGCTGAACCTGGTGGGCTTTGATTTGGTGGAGGTCAACCCTCAATACGACCACGGCGACATCACCGCCCTGCTGGCCGCCAACATCGCATTTGAGTTCGTGGCGCTGCGGGCGATGCGATAGCGAACCGCCTTGGGGTCGAGGGGCTATTCAAGCGGCTGGCCGCAGTGCGGGCAGACGCGCTTGCGCTTCCGCTCCTGAATGGCTTCGATGAAGCCGGCGCCGAGGATGGCGGTGGGCAGCGCGAACAGGCCGATGCCCAGCACGGCCACGAGCGCTCCGAGAAAACGTCCCACGGGCGTGACCGGATACATGTCGCCATATCCCACCGTCGTCAGCGTGGTGATAGCCCACCACATCGTCGCCGGTACGCTGGAGAAGGCCTCCGGCTGTGCGTCATGCTCGGCGTAGTACATCAGCGAGGCCGAGGTGATGAGCAGAAACAGCCATAGCACCGAAGTCACGATCAGCTCGTCCCGCTTGTTTTGCCAGATATGCCCAAACAGTTGCAGGCTCTCCACGTAGCGCCCCAGCTTGGCTACGCGGAAGAGGCGAGCCAGGCGAAACACGCGCACAACGCGCAGGTCCACGCCAAGCAGCGGCAGGTAAAACGGCAGGATCGCCAGCAGGTCAATCAGCGCCAGCGGGGTAAGCGCAAAGCGCAGCCGGCCCCAGACCGGGTGGGCGTAGCGTGGAACGACGGTGCAGGCCCACAGCCGCGCCAGGTATTCCACGGTGAACACGCCGACGGAGAAAACTTCAAAGGCATGTAGATAGAAGCCGAATTGCTGCTCGACGACGGCCACTGTGCCGATGATGGCGGCCAGCACGTTGAGAAAAATGAGAACGAGGAGGAACCAGTCGAACAGGTCATAGTGCGCCTGGCCATCCGCGGTCTGTTCCACTTCGAGCCAGCGCCACACGCGTTCTTTTAGGGTCATGTCGGCCCACCTATCTTTCACCACTCCGATCTCGACTTCGCTCAGTCTCTGGAGTTCATAAACCGGCGCTAACGACTGCGCACCACCGGCGCGTACAAGAGCCGAGCTGCATTGACATCCAGAAACCAGAAATGGCTCTCCGGCCTAGCTCCGACTCAGTCACCCGCCGCCGGCTCCACCAGGCCGGCCAGCTCGAACTCGCGCTCACACTTCAGGCATTGTGCCTGATTCTTGTTAGCGGCCACCAGCAGACCGCCGCAGTTGGGGCACGGCTGCGGCAGCGGCTTCCGCCATGAGGTGAAGTCGCACTGCGGGTAGTTGGCGCAACCGTAGAAGACGCGGCCCTTCTTGGTCTTGCGCTCCACCAGCTCGCCGCCATCCTTGGGACACAACACGCCCACCTTCTCGAACCACGGCTCGGTGTGGCGGCACGCCGGGAAGCCTGAACAGCCGACGAACCTGCCGAAGCGTCCCCGGCGGAAGATGAGCGGCTTGCCGCACTTCGGGCAATCGCGGCCCGCGTACTCCGGCTCGGCGCTCACGGCGGGCATATCGGCCTCGGCGGCCTTCACCTCGCGCGAGAACGGCCCCCAGAACTCGTGCAGCACGCTGCGCCACTCGCGCCGGCCTTCGGCCACCTCGTCCAGCTCCTCCTCCATCCGCGCCGTGAAGCTCACATCCACAATCTCAGGGAAGCGCTGGACGAGCAGGTCGTTCACCGTGATGCCCATCTCAGTCGGCAACAGGCGCTTGTCCTCCTTGACCACGTAGCCGCGCTGCTGGATGGTGGAGAGGATGGGCGCGTAGGTGGAGGGCCGGCCGATGCCGTACTCCTCCAGCGCCTTCACCAGCGAAGCCTCGGTGTAACGCGGCGGCGGCTGGGTGAAGTGTTGCTCCGGCAGCAGGCGCACCAGGTTGAGCGCCTCGTCCACGCTGAGCGGCGGGATGAATTTGAAATCCGCCTCTTCTTCGACGGCAGCATCCTCGTCACGCGCCTCTTCATACACAACCAGGAAGCCGGGGAACTTCACCGCCGAGCCGGTGACGCGGAACAGATAGGCCTGCTTGTTTTGCGCCGTGATGTCCACCGCGATGGTATCGTAGATAGCGGGCGTCATCTGGCTGGCGACGAAGCGTTGCCAGATGAGGGTGTACAGCTTGAGTTGGTCTTTGGTAAGGAACTCGGCGATGGCCTTCGGCTCGCGCGCCACCAGCGTGGGTCGGATGGCCTCGTGCGCTTCCTGGGCGCCTTTGGAGCGCGTCTTGTACTGGGGCGGTTCCTCCGGCAAATACTCCGGCCCATAGCGTGCGCCGATGAACTCGCGCGCCTCCTGCTGCGCCTGCGCGCTGACGTTGGTGCTGTCGGTGCGCATGTAGGTAATCAGACCGACGGCCTGCCCCTGCCCGATCTCGATGCCCTCGTATAACTCCTGCGCAGTCGCCATCGTGCGCCGCGCAGAGAATCCCAGACGGCGCGAGGCCTCCTGCTGTAACGTGCTGGTGGTGAACGGCGGGGCGGGGTTGCGGCGGCGCTCGCCGGTCTTCACCTTCGAGACCCAGTAGCGCGCCGGCTGCAAATCGGCGAGCAGCGCCTGCACCTGACTCTCGGTCTTGAGCAGGCAATCCTCGCCCGTGCCTACCTCCTCTTCACCCACCTTGACCAGCCGGGCGCGGAAGGGCCTAAGCGATGCCTGGCCGTTGGGCTGCGCCTTCACCAGTTCCGCCTCGATACTCCAGTACTCTTGGGGCACGAAGGCTTTGATCTCCCGCTCGCGGTCCACGATCAGGCGCACGGCCACGCTTTGCACCCGGCCTGCCGAGAGGCGACCACGCACCTTCTTCCACAAAAGCTGGCTCAACGGATAGCCCACCAGCCGATCGAGGATGCGGCGCGTCTGCTGCGCGTTGACCAAGTTCATCGAGATGCTGCGCGGATGGCTGAAGGCTTCCTTGATTGCAGACTCGGTAATTTCGTGAAAGACCACGCGGCGGGCGCGCTTCGGGTCAATCTCGGCAGCCTCGAGCAAATGCCAGGAGATAGCCTCGCCCTCGCGGTCGGGGTCGGTCGCCAGATAAATTTCCTCGGCGCGGGCCGCTTCCGCCTTTAGCTGTTTGACGATTTCCTTCTTCTCATTCGGGACACGGTATTTCGGCTCGAAGTTGTTGTCCACATCCACCGAGAGGGTGGACTTGAGCAGGTCACGGACGTGGCCGATAGAGGCGCGCACGGTGTAGCCTTTGCCGAGAAAGCGCCCGACGGTCTTGGCCTTAGCCGGCGACTCGACGATAACTAACTTGCCCGAGCGCGGGCCGGTGTAGCCGTTGCCGTTCTTCTTGGCGTTGGGCCGCGCGACCTTCTCCGGTTTAGGCAGGCCGGCGTGTGCTTCGGTTAACCCCATACGGAACAAGGCCGTCCCACAGACCGGGCACTTGCCTTTCGTCGCCGGTGCGCCGCTTGCAGTGAAGACGGCCTGCGGCTCCGTCAGCTCGCGTTTGGTTTTGCACTTGACGCAATAAGCTTCCATCAGAGTTCTTGTTCTTTCACAAAAATTGTGCGCCGTCCGGGCGCTGCTTGAGCGCGGCCACTATCTCGCGCACGGCCTGCGCCTGCCGGCGCGGGCACACCAGCAGCACATCGCCAGTGTCCACGATCACCAGATCGGAAGCGCCGATCAGTGCGACCAGCTTCCGCGCCGGATTGCTGCTGTGAACGAGCGTGCCGCGCGTGTTGATCTCCAACAGGTCGGTGCCAACGACAATGTTGCCCTGTTCGTCGGCGGGCAACACATCAAAGAGCGAGTCCCAGCTGCCTACATCGCTCCAGCCCAGCCCTCCCGCCGGAATTACCACCACTCGTTCTGCGCCCTCCATGATGCCGTAGTCAATCGTCTTCTCGATGACGTTGGGCCAGACCTGCGTTAGCATGCGGGGGTCGGCTTCGATCTGCATCAGCTGGTGATGAAAGCCGGGCATCTGCCAAGCGAACTCCGCCATCAACTGCTCAACTTTCCAAACGAACATGCCGGAGTTCCAGGAATGCCGGCCATCCGCGACCATGCGCTCAGCTTCGGCCAGGGGGGGCTTCTCACGGAAGCGCGCGGCGTGGTACACCTCGAACCCACCAAACGTCCCCAGAAGCGTATCGCGCCGGATGTAACCGAAGCCGGTTGCCGGGAAGGTCGGCTCGATGCCGAGCGTCACCAGATAATCTTTGAGAGCGACCTCGGCAGCGGCCTGCAACAGTGCACGGAAGCGTGCTTCGTCTTTGATGAAATGGTCGGCGGTCAGGCAGGCCATCAGCGCCTGCGGGTCGCGCCGCCGGATGGTCAGCGCCGCCAGCCCGATGGCCGGCGCGGTGCCTTTCGGCGCCGGCTCGATGATGAAGTTCTCTGCCGGCAAAGCGGGACGCTGTGCACGCAGATCGTCAGCATACTGCACGCCGGTCACCACTAAAATACGTTCCGGTGGGAAGAGAGGCGCCAGTCGGTCCACCGCGATTTGAAACAGCGTGCGGTCGCCCAGCAGTTTGATGGACTGCTTGGGCTGTCTTTGGCGCGAGAGCGGCCACAGGCGGGTGCCGCCGCCCCCGGCCAGGATGACGGCAAAATAATTGTCCATGTAAGCGCGTTCCTGGGTGGCGCTCGGCGAGTTTCGTAGTTCACACTTGCGAAACCGCGAGCGCGCAACACGGGCTATTCGACGGTGTACGCGGCCCGCGCTTCGCGTGCGATGACGTAGTTCATGCCACCGATCTGTCGCACCAATCCCTTCAGCTCCATCAACGCCAGCGTGCTGGAAAGTTGCGCAATCGGCAGCGCCAGCTGCATGCCGAGGTCGTCAATGTGCGTCGGGCCGGCGCTCAACTTCTCCAGCACGCGCTGCTCGGTAGCGTCGGCGGGTAGTGCCGCCCGCGCTTCGCTGTACTCGTTCACCAGCGTCAGGTTCAGCTCCTCCAGAATGTCGGCGGCGGAGAGCACCATGTGTGCGCCCTGCTGGATGAGCTTGTTCGGGCCGATGCTCGAACGCTGGTTGATGTTGCCGGGCACGGCAAAGACCTCGCGACCCTGCTCGGCGGCAAAGTCGGCGGTGATGAGCGCGCCGCTGTCTGGGCCGGCCTCCACGATCACCACGCCGCGCGAAAGGCCGCTGATGATCCGGTTGCGCGGCGGGAAGTTGGCAGCGTCGGGCGGCTCGCCGATAGGATAGTCGCTAACCAGCGCACCTGAGCGTGTAATCGCCTCGGCCAGCTCGCGATGTTCGGGCGGATAGACCTGATCCACGCCACAGCCAAGCACGGCAATCGTCCGTCCGCCGGCCTCAAGGGCGGCACGGTGCGCCACTGCATCAATGCCGCGTGCCAGCCCGCTGACTACCGTCACGCCGCTGGCGGCCAGCCGCATCGCCAGCTCGCGGGTCACTTCGCGACCGTAGGCCGTGGCGCGGCGTGTGCCTACCATAGCCACCGCCCACTCATCCTCCGGCCTGAGCGTACCCTTGACGAATAGCACCGGTGGCGGCGCGGCGATGTTGAGCAAGTTGCGCGGATACTCCGGCGACTCCCACGTCAGCACTTGCGCTCCGGCCCTCTCCACGCGCTCCAGCACGAGGTCGAGGTCAATCTGGCTGCGCGCCTTCAGCAGGTTATCTACCGAGCGCCGGTCAAGGCCGGCCTGCTGTAACTCGGCCGCGCTCGCCTTCCAGGCAGCACCCAACTCGCCGAAATGGTCGAGCAGGCGCCGGATACGCGCCGGGCCGATGCCGCGCACCAGATTAAAGCCGAGCCAGTAACGTAGTTGTTCCACGTCACGCCTCAGACCATAAGGAAGCGCGCGGCAGAATAGCATAGGCATTTTGAGCGTGTCAATGGGGGAGTCATTGTGAACATCATAGAGCGACGACGATGCCACCGCTCCTCCCCGCAACGATTGACTGTCTATACCGTCCCTGACGGCGTCATCCGTGAGCTGCGCAGAAATGGTCTCGCGCCAAGAGCATCTCTTCGCGTCTTCGCATCTTTGCGCCTTGCGTCCTGGCGCCTTTGCATTTTTGCAACTTTGCGCGAGATACTACCTCAGACCCTCCGGCAGCTGAACGATCATACGCTGCCGCTCCAAATCCACCTGCTGGACGACGCCGGGAGCGGCAGGGATAAGCACCTCGCCGCTATCACCGTGCACCACGTACACATCGTTCGCGCCGGTCTCCAGGATGTCGGTGATTGTGCCCAACGTCTCGCCTTCAACCGTCACCACTGTCAGTCCGAGGATTTGGCTCCAGTAGTACGTGCCCGGCGGGAGCGGTCTGGCGGCGCGGGCCAGGCGCACGCTCTGCCCGCGATAGGCTTCGGCGAAGTTGCGGTCGTCGCAGCCGGCCAGGCGGATGAGCAGGCGGCCACGATGGCGGCGTACCGCGACCAGCCTGCAAGCCACGGGCGGCTCGCCCACATAGACGGTCTCCACCCCGGCCAGCGCGTTCGCGGCGTCGGCGTCTGCTTCCAACACCATCTCGCCGCGCACGCCATGCGGGCGCACAATGCGGCCAATGGTCACCAGTTCCGGCATCAATAAAAAATCCGCGTAACTGCTCGGCTGTCTCAATCTATCCGCAGATGACGCAACTTTTTGCCAAAAAAAATCTGCGCTCATCTGTGACAGATGTGAGTGCACTGAAAGAGCTGGAATTTTAGCAGACGAAACGAACGCGAAGCAAAGGTCGAGAAGCGCCGTGTGCACGCAAAAACCTGTCGGCCGCACCCTGACCCTTCGGCTTCGCTCATAGAGCGCGCTCAGGGGAGCGGCGGGCGTCCGGCGATTACCGCTTCGGCTTCGCTCGGCGTCCGCTCAGGATGCCCGCCGCGCAAGGACATCCTGAGCGCGGCTTCGCTCGGCGAAGCCCGCCGAAGGACGAAGGGACGGCTCGTTCCCTGACAACCTTTGCGTGCACACAAAGCGCATGTGCACGCAAAAGATGTCAGCCGCTCCTCCTTAGACTGCGCGGGCAAAAGCAGCCCGCTCCGCTCAGGATGCGGCTACCACCGACAACCTTTGCGTGCACACGAAGCGCCGTGTGCCCGCAAAACATATCAGCCGCACCCTGACCCTTCGGCTTCGCTCCGCGTCCGCTTAGGATGCCCGCCGCGCAGAGGGCATCCTAAGCGTGGCTTCGCTTAATGAAGCCACTAATTGGTTTGCCCACTTCGCTAAAAACATCTCACTCAAGCAGACTTCAGCGCCGAGTTGCAAACCAACTTTAGAGTGCACTAAAAAGTCATGATTGAAACGCTTGGCCACCACATATGCCGCTTTGGTTGTCTTTTCGACGCCATATATGGTGGCTTTTGCGCCCGAAAAGTAGTTTTTTCAGTGGACTCATACGTGAGTGCACTGAAAAAAAAACGCGCCGCGGAGAACGCCGAGAGCGCAGAGTCCTTTCTTATCTCCGCATGCTCTGCGATCTCAGCGGTGAAACATCCTTTTTGCAGTGGATGAATGACTCTTCAGCGCACCATCTGCCTTTCCACTTGAAAATCCGCCGGAAGGTGGAGCGAGTTGCACATCGGCTGACTCGCGGTGCGGAATCGCACAGGTCTATCCTGAAACGGGAGGCGCCTCGTGTGCATGCAAAACATGTCAGCCGCACCCTGAGCGCAGTCGAAGGGGCGGCGCGTTTCCCGACAACCTTTGCGCGCACACGCTTGCCCGAAGACGCGGGGACACAGAGACACAGAGACGCGAGAGGGCGTCTTCCCGGTGTGCATGCAGCACAGGTCAGCCGCACCCTAACCCTTCGGCTTCGCTCAGCGTCCACTCAGGATGCCCGCCGCGCAGGACACCCTAAGCGTGGCTTCGCTCGGCGAAGCCCGCCGAAGGACGAAGGGGCGGCACGTTCCCTGACAACCTTGGCGTGCTCACTCACGAGTAGCAAAAAGCGCAAGCTGTGGCCACCGGAAGTATAATCCGCACCATGTGGCCGGTTCTTCTGGATATCGCCGCAGGTCTTGTCGGTCTGGCGCTGGGCGTCGTCGTCAATGCACTGGCCGATCAGCTGCCGCTGCGCAATGAGAGGCCACTCCCGATCCGCGCGCCGTACTGCCGGAGCTGTGGCCGCCTTTTTCCTGCGGCGCACTGGCCGGCCTTTGCACACCTGCTGCTGGCGCGCGGGCGTTGCACATACTGTGGGGCCGAACGCGGTTGGCGCGCGCCGCTGGTGGAGGCCGGCAGCGCCATCGGGGCGGTAGGACTATGGCGCTGGGCCGGGGGCGAGGTGGGCGTCTTTTACGCCGGGGTCATCGTCAGCTTCATCTTCCTGCTTATCACTGTAATTGACATCGAGCACCGGCTGGTGCTATGGCGCGTGGTGTGGGTCTCGGCCATCGTGCTCTTGCTGCTCGGCGGCCTGTCGCCCGACCGTGGCTGGCAGAAGACGCTCATCGGCGGGCTGGCGGGGTATGGGATGGTGTTTGTGATGTTCCTGTTCGGGCAGGCGTATATGTGGGTCGTCGCCCGCCGGCGCGGCCG
>JAVQXV010000409.1:0-1467 GCA_033577755.1 Anaerolineales bacterium | reverse complement strand
GCAGGCTGAACTGAAAGAAAGGCAGAAGATGTTGCGGTGGCAAAGGAAGCGGGCCGAGCAGGTCTTGTGTGAGGGCGGGCCAATGAGCGACGACCGGCCCCATCAGCCCACGATACGCAGCGGCGTCCGGGCCGAGGGTCGCTGCTGTCGCGTCCACCCCTGCCGATGGGTTCGCTGCGTCGTGCTCGACGATGACCGCCGTCCCATCATCCAGCGGGTGCGCGCAGGCCGCAGGGGGATAGACTATCTCCAGACCATGCTCTCGAAGAGGCAACGTGCGAAAAAAGGGCGACGAGACGCCGAGCGAGAAGATGGTCGCGCAGATGTCGTGCATGAAGCCGGGCAGAGTCAGCTCCGCCGAACGGCAACCGCCGCCGATGGTCTCCCGGCCTTCGATGACCAGCACCGACAGGCCGGCGCGCGCCAGCACAATCGCCGCCGCCAGGCCGTTGGGGCCGGCGCCAACGACGACGGCATCATAATGAACAGACACAGGCATACAAAACTCACAGACTACAGACGGACGACAGATGGCGGTCAGCGATTGTCCGTCCGAAGTCCGCTAATCGTATCACTCCGTGTGTGCATGCAAAGGTTGTCAGGGAATGTGCCGCCCCTTCGACTACCGCTTCGCTTCGCTCAGCGTCCGCTCAGGGTGCGGCTGACATGTTTTGCGTGCACACCACTCCGTGCCCCGTTGCTGCCGGCACATTGCCGTCAGCTATAATCCGTATGACCCGTCAGCAACCCGGAGTAAAAAGTGAAAGCCATACGCGGCTCCATCGTCCCGCTTGTCACCCCCTTCCGCAACGGCATGCTTGACCTCGATGCGCTTGGCCGGCTCATCGAGTGGCAGATTGTGAGCGGCAGCCACGGCATCAGCGTAACGGGCACCACCGGCGAGCCGGCCTCGCTCAGCCTCGAGGAGCGCAAGCGCGTCATCGCCGCTGCAAAGGAGGCCGTGGGTGGGCGCGTGCCCTTCGTCCCCGGCACCGGCTCCGCTCATCACGCCGAGACGCTTGAACTTACACGCTACGCCGAGAGCCTCGGCGCGGATGCGGTCTTGCTCATCACGCCCTACTACAGCCGCCCTTCGCAGGAGGGCCTGTTCCGCCACTTCAACGCCATCGCCCGGAGCACCGGCCTGCCCATCATCCTCTACAACATCCCCGGGCGCACCGCCGTCAACCTCGAGGTGGATACCGTCGCCCGCTTGCGCGAGGCCAATCCCAACATCATCGGCGTCAAAGAGTCCAACAAGGACTTCGAGCACATCAACCGCCTGCTACACAAGCTGGGCCGCGATTTTCTGGTCTATTCCGGCATTGAGTTGTTATGCTTCCCCATCCTGGCCATCGGCGGCGCGGGCTACATCAGCGCCACGGGCAACCTGCTGCCGAAGGAGGTCGCCGGCCTCTACGATTTGGTTGCAGCCGGGCGCTGGGTGGAGGCTCGCGAGCTGCACTA
>JAVQXV010000083.1:0-13250 GCA_033577755.1 Anaerolineales bacterium | reverse complement strand
TCGGCACCTTCGGCCCGCCGACGCCAGTCGTTCAGCTCGGCAGTGTAGCGGGCATTGCTTTCGGCCAATTGCGTGCGCAGGTTGACCAGCTCGGTTTCGGCACCTTCAGCCCGCAGACGCCAGTCGTTCAGCTCGGCGGTGTGGCGGGCATTGCTTTCGGCCAATTGCGTGCGCAGGTTGGCCAGCTCGGTCTCGGCACCTTCGGCCCGCCGACGCCAGTCGTTCAGCTCGGCAGTGTAGCGGGCATTGCTTTCGGCCAATTGCGTGCGCAGGTTGACCAGCTCGGTTTCGGCACCTTCGGCCCGCCGACGCCAGTCGTTCAGCTCGGCAGTGTAGCGGGCATTGCTTTCGGCCAATTGCGTGCGCAGGTTGACCAGCTCGGTTTCGGCACCTTCGGCCCGCCGACGCCAGTCGTTCAGCTCGGCAGTGTAGCGGGCATTGCTTTCGGCCAATTGCGTGCGCAGGTTGACCAGCTCGGTTTCGGCACCTTCGGCCCGCCGACGCCAGTCGTTCAGCTCGGCAGTGTAGCGGGCATTGCTTTCGGCCAATTGCGTGCGCAGGTTGACCAGCTCGGTTTCGGCACCTTCGGCCCGCCGACGCCAGTCGTTTAGGTCGGCGTCGAAGCGGGCACTGCGGGCGGCGAAATCAGCTTCGGCGGCCCTGGCCTGTTGCTGGACCGAGAGCAGGGCGGCGCGCATTGCAGCCAGTTCGGCTTCGGTGTGATGATGGCGATTGATGCGCTCGGCAAGCCGTGCGCGAAGCTCGGCCAGTTCAGCCTCGGCTGCGTCGGCTCGGCTGCGTTGGTTGTCCACATCGCTGCGCAGGCCGGCCACAAGTGCGTCGGCGTTTGCCAACAGACTAAGCTTTTCGGTAAGCTCGGCGTCCAGCTTGGCACGGGCATCGGTGATAGCGTTCAGTTCAGCATTCAACTCGGTAATCTTTGCCTCACGTTCTGCCAAGTGCGCCCGCAGAGTGCTCAATTCGGCTTCAAGTCTGGAACGGGCATCCTGGGCGGCATTCAGGTCGGCGTTCAGGGTGCTTAGCCGTTTGTCGCTTTCGGCCAGCTGTAAACGGAGCGCATCTGCCTCGGTGCGGGCCTCGCCCAGTTGAATTTCAAGTCGGCTGCGTGCCGAGTCGGCAGAGGCGAACTTTGCGCGCCACTCTTTCAGCCGCCGCACGTTGGGGCGGTCGAAAAACAGCCAGAAGATCAGATAGCCGAGAATGGCGCCGAATAGGATCAGGCTTAGCGCCCAGAAGGGGTCTCGAAGGATGTCTTCGATAATGCGCATAGCGTTGCTCCGTCACGGTAATCGGTATTTCAAGTGACTGAGACGTTAGAGTTGCTTGCCGAATGATTACAGAGTCAAATAAAGAAAAAATAAATCCGAGCTGCGGAGGCGCGCCGTGCCGGGAAGCTGTTTTCCCTTGCGCTTTTGGCATCTTCACAATTCAAGTGAGCTTTTCGACGAAGCCGTCTATGGAGTTGATGGAAGCTATTTTGCGGGTCAAAGAGCCGACCGGTTGGCAAAGACGATTTCCTTGCTCTTCCGGGTTAGCAAAATTATACTTTTTCGCAGGATGAAGCTGCAACAGCTTTTTGAGGCGCTACCACCCACACTCTCGCTGAAAGACCGCGCCCTGATTGAGCACGCCTACGAAGTCGCCGAGAAGGCGCACGCCGGACAGGTGCGCGCTTCCGGCGAGCCGTACGTTACGCATTGTGTTGCCGTAGCGCAGATCCTGGCCGACCTGCGTATGCCTATCCCGGTAGTGGTAGCCGGACTGTTGCATGACACCGTGGAGGACACCGAGCTGACGCTCGAAGACGTGCGCCGTGATTTCGGAGAAGAAGTGGCGAAGCTGGTGGATGGCGTGACCAAGCTGGCGCAGCTGCCACGCGTTTCCAAAGAGCGCAAACGGCTGATTGACCGGAACTTCGAGAGCCTGCGCAAGACGTTTATGGCGATGAACGATGATATCCGTGTGGTCATCATCAAGCTGGCCGACCGGCTACACAATATGCGCACGCTCCACCACCTGCCGCCGGAGAAACAGCAACGGATTGCACAGGAGACGTTGGAGATCTTCGCACCGCTGGCCAATCGTCTGGGCATCTGGAAGCTCAAGTCCGAACTGGAGGACCTTTCGTTCCGCTATACCCATCCGGAGAAGTACAAGGAGATCGCCGCCGCGCTGGCGGAGCATGAGGCCGATCGTGAGCGCACCATCCGACGAATCATTGAGGAGCTCAAAGCCGCCCTGGCCGAGAACAACATCGAGGGCGAGGTGAGTGGACGGCCCAAGCACATTTACTCCATTTTCAAGAAGATGGAACGAAAGGGGGTGAGCTTCCATGAAATCTATGATTGGCGCGCCGTGCGCGTTATTGTTAAGGACGAACCGACCTGTTACATTGTCCTTTGTGTGATCCACAATCTGTGGAAGCCCATCCCCGGCGAGATCGACGACTATATCGGGAACCCCAAAGATAATCTGTATCGGTCGCTGCACACCAGCGTCATATACACCGACGGGCGCCCGCTGGAGGTGCAGATTCGCACACCGGAGATGCATGAGCAGGCCGAATACGGCATCGCCGCTCATTGGCGCTATAAGGAGGGTATCCGGCACGATGAGTCGTACGAGAAGCAAATTCAGAATCGGATTCAGTGGATCCGTCGCATGATGGAGTGGCAGCAGGAGGTCGCCGACGCGCAGGAGTTCGTGGACGTGATGAAGCGCGAAGTGTTCCAGGAGCGCGTCTACTGCTTCACACCGCGCGGCGACATCCTTGACCTGCCTGCCGGCTCGACGCCGATTGATTTTGCCTATCGCGTCCACACCTCGATTGGCCACCGTTGCCGCGGCGCGCGCGTCAACGGGCGGCTGGTCCCGCTCGATTATCGCCTGAAGACCGGCGACCAGGTGGAAATCCTCACCGCCAAGACCGGTGGACCGTCGCGCGACTGGCTCAACCCCGATCTCGGCCTGGTGAAATCGGCCAGTGCCATTCAGAAGATCAAGCAGTACTTCCGCCGCCAACAGCGGGAGCAGACCGTGGCGCAGGGGCGTGCCTTGCTGGAGAAGGAACTCAAGCGCCTGGGCGTAGGCGAGTTCAGTCAGGAGCTGCTGGCCCGCAAACTGGGCTACGCTAAACCGGAGGATTTGCTCTACGCGCTGGGTACCGGCGACGTTCTGGGCCGACACATTGCCACCATCGTGCTGGAGCAGGAGCAGCAGGAGCAGGAAGAATCTCCGACGCTTCCCACCGGCAAAGAAACGCGCCGGAAAGCCGACGCCGGCGAGATCGACGTGCTGGGCACGCAGGGTATGTTGACACGGCTGGCGGTCTGCTGTAATCCCGTCCCCGGCGATCCGATCATCGGCTACGTCACGCGCGGGCGCGGCGTCACCATCCATCGCCAAGATTGTCCCAACATCCTCAACGCGCGCGAGCCGGAGCGTAAGCTCCAAGTCTCCTGGGGCCGTGCCGAACGCACCTACCCTGTTCCTATCCGTATCATTGCCTATGACCGTCCCGGCTTGATGCGGGACATCTCCACGGTGATGACCGATGAGTGCATCAACATGTCCTCTATCCGCTCAATAAGCAAGGGCACACTGGCCACCATTGATCTAACGATGGAAATCGCCGATATCGCCGCACTGCCGCGCGTCCTCTCGCGTGTTGAGCAACTGCCCAACGTCATCGAAGCTTATCGCCCCCGCACCGCTCCGAATCAACATGCTAACCGTCGCTGAAGCACGAGCGCGCATCCTCGAGCATTTCCGGCCGCTGGACACCGAGGTCGTCGCGCTGGAGGCCGCGCGCGGGCGTGTGCTCGCCGAGGCCATCTATGCCGGCGAGAATCTGCCGCCCTTCCCGAATTCCTCGATGGACGGCTATGCGGTGCGTGTTGCCGATACCGCCCATGCTACGCCCGATGCCCCGGTGACCCTGCCCATCAGCGGTGACATTCCTGCCGGCGCGCCGTTGCCCGGCGAGCTGCCGCCCGGAACCGCCATGCGCATCATGACCGGCGCGCCTGTGCCCGGTGGAGCCGACGCCGTCGTGCCGGTGGAAGAGACCGACGATGGCCGCAATCACGCCCATCACTCGGAACGCACGGCGCTGCCGGCTCAAATTCGGATCTTTAAGGCGCCCCGACCCGGCGCAAACATCCGGCCTGTCGGGCAGGATGTAAGTGTCGGGCAACAGGTGCTTGCGCCCGGCGTGCGGCTGCGCCCGGCGGCGCTGGGCGTGTTGGCCGCGCTCGGCCATGCGCAGGTGCGCGTCTATCGCCGTCCGCGCGTCGCTCTGCTCTCTACCGGCGATGAGCTTGTCGGAGTGACGGATACGCCGCGCCCCGGCCAGATCCGTGACATCAATAGCATTACTCTGGCCGCAGCCATCGAGCAATACGGCGGTGAACCGCTACGGCTGGGCGTGGCGCCTGACCGGCTAGACGAGGTGCGCCGTCGGCTGCAGCAGGCCGTTGCACACGGGGCAAACCTTATCCTCTCCTCGGCAGGCGTTTCGGTAGGCGTCTATGATGTGGTGAAGGGCGCTCTCGAAGCAGACGGCGCGCTGACGTTCTGGAAGGTGAACATGCGCCCCGGTAAGCCGTTGGCCTTTGGCCACGTCGGCGGCGTGCCTTTCATCGGCCTGCCGGGCAACCCGGTCTCGGCGTTGGTCGGCTTCGAGGTATTCGTGCGCCCCGCCTTGCTCCGGCTGGCCGGGCAGACGGCGCTTGAGCGCTTCACCGTGCTGGCTGAGCTGGCCGAGCCGGTTCATTCCGATGGGCGCGAGACTTACCTGCGGGTGACGCTGGAACAGCGTGGCGAGCGATTCATCGCACATAGTACCGGCCTTCAGGGTTCGAACATCATCACTTCACTGGTTAAGGCCGACGGGTTGCTGATTATTCCGGCCGGTGTGACACAAGTGGCCGCCGGCTCGACCCTGCCGGTCTGGCTACTGGATGCCTTCTAACCGGCCTGAGAAAGTCCACAGCCATTCACGGACCGACGACTGCCTTGAGCGGCCGATTCGTTGTTGACAACGCTCTTCCGATCGGTTTATCTTACAAGCGATCATCCGGCGAGAGCCGGGGAAATCAACAGACCGATAAGGTCATCTGGAGGCAATCAATGACGCTCTTCTTAATTAGACCTCATCCGACGGAGACGCTCCCCTCAAATAACGAGCTTGATCTCGCTGTCGTCATCGGGGCCGAATTGCGCCGCGGCTTCACGCTGCGAAGACGTGACGAGGACGAAGATGAGGACGAAGATTTCTGGGATGAGGAAGACCTGGATGAGGACGAGGAGCTTGACGAAGAGGAAGAAGACTGGCTGGAAGACGACGAAGATTTAGACGAACTAGACGAGGAGGAAGAGGAGGAAGACGAGGAAGAAGACTCCGATGAGGAGTCGGAAGACCTTGAAGATGAGGAGTCCGAAGACGAGGATGAATGGATTGACGAAGATCTGGATGATTTGGAAGACGATGAGGATTTATATGACGACGAAGACTTTTGGGACGAGGATGAGGATGACGAGGACGAAGATTATTAGCGAAGTCTCCTCCCGGTTCTTCCAACGTAACAGCCGGCCTTTTCGGCTGGCTATCTGATTTCATCCGTCAGTCCGCTTACCTCCGGTGTGTGCACGCAAAGATTGTCAGGGAACGTACTACCCGACTGCCGCTTCGGCTTCGCTCAGCGTCCGCTCAGGGTGCGGCTGACATGTTTTGCGTGCACACCCTTCGGTGGCGATAATTTCCAAAGCAAGCCGACGACATTCGCCGCAATCGGACAACCCCTTGCTTCAACCGCCTAGCGGCGACGGTTGGCCAGGGTTCGGTTGAGCAGTTCCTCCTGCACGCTACGGTCTTTGCTTTTACGTTGTGGCCCGGCAACACTTGAATCGATGCGTCTCTGCTGAGCAGCCTGCTGAGCGCGCCGGAACGCCAGCTGCATCGTGGTCAGATTCTCCTCTTCCTCGGCCGGCTCTTCGGCTTCTGCCTCCCTCTCGGCCACTTCGACAGCCTTCATGCTCAACCGAATCTGTTTTCTGCGCGGGTTCACGCCGATAACCTGCACCCGCACTTCGTTGCCGGCCTGCACTACCTCGCCGACATCCCGGACGCGATAAGTAGCCATCTCGCTGATGTGCACCAGACCGGGTCGCTCGGCGCCGATATCCACAAAAGCGCCGAACTTCTCCGTTTTTGTCACCTTGCCGGTATAGATTTGGCCACGCTTTAGCTCAGACCATTCGACTGCCAATGGTTCGATCATCGTTAGATCAAGGCGTCCGTTAGCCGGGTCTACTTTCTTGACCCAGACGGTCACCCGATCACCTTCCTTGACGACATCCGAGACGTTGTTGACCCGTTCAGGCCGCAGCTGTGAAATGTGCACCAGACCATGACGCTCGGCGCCCACGTCTACAAAAGCGCCGAACAACTCCACCTTCTTCACCGTCCCCGTCAGGCGCATCTTGGGTTTCAAATCTTCGAGACGAAGCGGCGCGTTCAACTCCGCCGCGCCGGTTTCAGTGGCCGACAAGTCACTCACTGAATTTTCCTCCGCTGAAATCTGGGCGCGGGGATTATAACTGTGCGAGGAGGGACTGTCAAAAACAACTTCCACGGCGTCCACTGCAAATGCAAAAAGGATGTTTCACCGCCGGGTCGCAGAGTACGCGGAGAAATAATCCTGAAGAACTCTGCGGTCTCTACGTTCTCCGTATTGCGTTATTTCAGCACACTCACATCGTAAATGCGACAAAGCGAGTGAACATCCACCATCGCAGAGCAGCAAACGCCTCACGGTATAATGCGCGCCGGATGATGATGACCCTTCCTCATACTCCCCTCAAAATTCTCGTTACAGGCAGCGGCGGCTTTGCCGGCAGTCATCTTGTTGAATATCTCTTAAGCGAATTCGGAGATCGAGTCCGCGTTTGGGGCTGTGAACGCAGCCTGACGCGACGCAGCGCTGCGCCCGCCGGCTTGATGATGCTCCACGCCGATTTGCTCGATGCCGAAGCGACGCGCGCCGTTATTGCGCAGGTGCAACCGGATCGCATCTATCATCTGGCGGGTCAGGCCACCGTCGGCGAGAGTTGGGCGCGTCCGTGGGAGACCTACGAAGTCAATCTGCGTACGCAGCTCAACCTGTTCGAAGCAGTGCTGGCCGAAGGGCTGAGGCCGCGCATCCTAACGCTCGGCTCGATGGAAGAGTACGGCCGGGTGGATGCCTCCGACTTGCCCATCCGGGAGACGCAGCCCTTTCGCCCCGATAGTCCGTACGGCGTCAGCAAAGTGGCCCAAGACCTGATGGGGCAGCAATACTTTCTCAGCCGGCAGCTGCCGGTGGTGCGTGTGCGCCCCTTCAACCACATCGGGCCACGCCAGAGCAACCGCTTCGTCGCTGCTGCTTTTGCCTCACAGATCGCCGCCATCGAGGCCGGGCGGCAACCGCCGGTTGTGTATGTCGGCAACCTGGCAGCACGTCGCGACTTCACCGATGTGCGCGACATGGTGCGCGCCTATGTGCTGGCGCTTGAATATGGCGAACCGGGTGATGTATACAATATCGGCTCCGGCCGCTCGCGCAGCATTCGTGAACTGCTTGATTTTTTGCTGAGTCGTGCCACTTGTCCGATTCGGGTAGAGATAGACCCGGCGCGGCTGCGCCCGGTGGATATACCGGATGTGGTCTGCGACGCCAGCAAGTTCCGCGCGCGTACCGGCTGGACGCCGCGCTTGACCTTTGAACAATCCTTGAGCGACCTGCTCGACTACGAACGGCAGCAGGTGCGCCTTGCCTGAACGGAAAGGAATACGGACGTGCCCACTGCACTCATCACCGGCATCACCGGACAGGACGGTTCCTATTTGGCAGAATTTCTGCTTGAGAAAGGCTATCGCGTCGTCGGCATGGTGCGCCGCACCAGCACCATCAACTTCGACCGCATCCGCCACATCCAGAACGATATTGAAATCGTGCAGGGAGACCTGCTCGATCAGACTTCGTTGACGGATGTGATCAGAGAGTTCGAGCCGGATGAGGTCTACAACCTGGCTGCCCAGTCCTTTGTGCCCACTTCCTGGAAACAACCCGTGCTCACCGGCGAGTTCACGGCGCTGGGCGTCACGCGCATGCTGGAAGCTATCCGTCAGGTCAATCCCAAAATCAAGTTCTATCAGGCTTCCAGCAGCGAGATGTTCGGCAAAGTGGTCGAAGTGCCACAGACTGAGCGAACGCCTTTCTACCCGCGTAGCCCGTATGGCGTGGCCAAAGTGTACGGCCACTGGATCACAGTTAACTACCGCGAAAGCTACGGTATGTTCGCCTGCTCAGGCATCCTGTTCAACCACGAGTCGCCCCGGCGCGGCCTGGAGTTCGTCACTCACAAGGTGACGCACGGCGTGGCCAAAATCAAGCTTGGCCTGGCGAAAGAGCTGAGACTCGGCAACCTGGAAGCTAAACGCGACTGGGGATATGCCGGCGATTATGTGCGCGCGATGTGGTTGATGCTTCAGCAGCCGAAGCCCGACGATTACGTGATCGCGACCGGCGAGACGCACTCGGTGCGCGAACTGTGTCAGGTGGCCTTCTCCTACGTCGGCCTGAACTATGAAGACTACGTTGTTGTTGACCAGAAGTTCTTCCGGCCGGCGGAGGTAGACTTACTGGTCGGCAATGCGGAGAAGGCCGGTCGCGTGCTGGGCTGGGAACCGAGCGTAACCTTTGAAGAGCTGGTGCGCATGATGGTGGATGCCGACCTCGAGGCCTTGAAGAATGGGCGCGAAGTATAGCTATGAAGAGTTTGCGCGTCGTCTGGGCGCCGAAGATGACCCAAAACTCAATGCCGCCGCCGATTTCACCGCGCGGTTGCTGAACGGGCCGCTGGGCGAGCGAGTCATGCGAGTGATCCTGTTTGGCAGCGTCGCCCGCGGCGAGGCGCATCCAGGCAGCGATGTGGACGTGATGGTCTTTGCCGATGCGCCACGCCGGGCGCTGGCCGGGCCGGCAAGCAGCGCGGCCTGGGAAACGACCCTGGCCTGGGCCGAAAGCCTGGAGCATCTTCTTTATCCCCTCGGCGACCTGGTTCAACCGAGGTCGTATGTCGTCTACAACGCGCTCAAGCGCGGACGGGAGATCTATGGCATGCCTGAGACTGAAATCCGCCGCCGCGAGGCCTGGAACCTGTTCGAGAAGGCCAACCATCACTGGTTACAATCGCAAACCGTGATGCGCGCCGGCGCGTTCGAACTTGCCATCGTCGGCGCTTGCACGGCAGCCGAGCTGGCTGCCAAGGCGCTGCTGTTGCTCAAGGAGGGCGTGGACCTCCCCTCAACACACGGCGGACCGATGCAAATCTTCGGGCGCGAATACATCCTGACCGGCGAAGCGCCGGCTGCCTGGGGCCAACTGCTGCGCCAGCACCTCGAAGTGCGTCGCCTGGCGCTCTACGACACAACCGTCAAGGCGATGACTGCCGCCGACGCCCAGCCCGTCCTCGACCTGGCGCGGGACATGTTGGACTTTCTCCAAAACAAACTCTCACAACTCTCCGAGGCAGAAGAACAAACATGATGCAAGAAATCACCATCAAGTTCGGCACGGATGGCTGGCGCGGCATGATTGCCGAGGATTACACCTTCGCCAATGTGCGCCGCTGTGCGCAGGGCTTCGCCGCCTACCTGCTCAACAAAGGCTGGGCCGGGCGCGACGTGGTCATTGGCTACGACAAACGCTTTGCTTCGGAACACTTTGCGACGGCGGCGGCAGAAGTGCTGGCGGCCAACGGCCTCAAAGTCTGGCTCACCGATGGCCCGACGCCCACGCCTGCCATCGCCTACGCCGTAGTGGACAAGAAAGCCGTCGGTGCCATCAATATCACCGCCTCGCACAACCCTCCCACCGACAACGGCTTCAAGGTGCGCGACCCGAACGGGGGGGCGATTGACCCCGCCGGCCTGGTCGAAATCGAAGCCTGCATCCCCGGCTCCGAAGGTGTTCGGACGATACCCTTTTCTGCCGCTGAAGCGCAAGGCCTCATCTGCAAGTTCGACGCCTCTGTGGCGTACATTGAGAATCTGAAGAAGCTGGTAGACCTGGAGGCCATCAAGGCCGCCGGGCTGAAGGTGCTGGTGGATGCGATGTGGGGCAACGGCGGCGGCTGGTTCCCGCGCCTGCTTGCCGGTGGCAAGACAGTCGTTGAAGAGATACACGCCACGCGCAACCCGTCCTTCCCGGAGATGCGCCGCCCGGAGCCGATCCCGCCCAACGTGGACGTGGGCCTGCGCACCACAGTGGAGCGCGGCGCCGATGTGCTGCTCATCACCGACGGTGACGCCGACCGCATGGGTATCGGCGATGAAAACGGCCGCTTCCTCAATCAATTGCAGGTCTTTGCCCTGCTTGCCTATTATCTGCTTGAGGTGCGCGGCCAGCGCGGGCCGATCGTCAAAACCCTCAGCGCCGGCGCGATGCTTGAGAAGCTCGGTAAGCTCTACAACGTGCCGGTGTACGAGACAGGCGTCGGCTTCAAGTACGTCGCACCTAAAATGATAGAGACCGGGGCGATGATCGGCGGCGAAGAGAGCGGCGGTTACGCCTTTAGGGGCAATGTGCCGGAGCGCGATGGCATCCTCGGCAACTTGCTCTTCCTCGACTTCATGGTCAAAACCGGCAAGAAGCCCTCCCAATTGCTTCAGTCACTTTACGAGAAAGTCGGCGCACACTACTACGACCGGGTGGATACGGTCTTCCCTACCGAACAGCGTGAGAGCGTTCGTCAGAAGGTCGCCGCTGCGAAGCCGGGCATCTCACTCGGCGGCCTGACGGTTGAGCGCATTGACACGACCGACGGTTTCAAGTTTATCTTCACCGACGGCGCGGGCTGGTGCCTGATTCGCTTCTCCGGCACCGAACCGATCATCCGCGTGTACTGCGAAGTGCTCGATCCGGCGCGTGTTAAGCCGGTGCTGGAAGACGGCTTACGGCTCGCCGGCCTAAAGTAGCCCGGCGTTCTCCTGCGCCCGCCCATTTACAGGTCGCACGGATTTCACAGAAGCGGCAATCTGTGGAGTCGGGGAGGCACTGTGGATTTTTCTTTCCTGCTGGTTGACACCCATTGCCACCTGGACTTTCCGGAGTTTGACACCGATCGTGAACAGGTAATTGAGCGAGCGCTGGCGGCCGGCGTCGGGCGCATCTTGATCCCAGGCGTTGACCTGGCCACATGTCGCCGCGCCGTGTCTCTGGCCGAGCAGCACCCGGTGGTATACGCCGCCGTTGGCCTTCATCCTAATTCTGCCGCCGAGGCCACTCCCGCCGCTCTGGCCGAAATTCGTTCCCTGGCTAAGCATCCAAAAGTTGTCGGAATCGGGGAGATTGGGATAGACTTGTATTGGAGAAAATTATCACGAGCGGAACAGGAGGCCGTCTTTCGCGCTCAGCTCAAACTGGCGAATGACCTAGGCAAACCCGTGATCGTTCATGACCGGGACGCGCATGAAGAAGTCTTGGCCGTCCTGCGCGACCTGCGCCCGGCGGCAGGCTGTGTGCTACATGCTTTCTCCGGTGGCCGCCCGCTGGCAGAAGAGGCCGTAAACTTGGGTTTCTTTCTGGGCGTGGATGGCCCGATCACCTATAAAAAAAATGAGGCGCTTCGGGCGGTGTTCGCCGGCGCGCCCCTTGAACAGATTCTGGTCGAGACCGACGCGCCGTACCTCACACCGCAATCGCGACGCGGACAACGCAATGAGCCGGCCTACGTCAGAGATGTGGTAGCGCAGCTGGCCGTAATCCGCAACAGCTCTTTTGAAACGATTGCCGTCGCCACCACGCAAAACGCGGCGCGCTTATTCCGGTGGTAATCGGGAGCATCGTATGCTGACAAAGACGACATCGCCTCACCTGCAAGCCCGAACGCTGACGGACATCTTGGCGCCGGTCCAACCCGATTTACGCGCCGTCGAAGCGCGCATGAAGGCGGTGACGATGGAGCAGCATGCGTCTCTGACTTACGCGATAGATCATCTGCTGGCTGCCGGCGGCAAGCGCGTTCGGCCGGCCATGACGTTGCTGGCAGCGCGCCTCTTTAGCGCTCCGCGAGAACGTTCCATTGCCCTGGCAGGCGCCATCGAGATGCTGCACACGGCCTCCCTGGTGCACGATGATCTGGTAGACGGCTCGCTGCTGCGCCGCGGCCTCCCGACGCTCAACGCGCAATGGACGCCGGCGGCGACCGTACTGGCCGGAGACTTTCTGTTCGCCCGCGCTGCCGAACTGGCCGCCGAGGCCGAGAGCGTACCGGTGATGAAAGCCTTCGCTCGGACGCTGATGACCATCGTCAACGGCGAGTTGACGCAACTTTTCCTAGGCCGCGGCGTCGCCTCGCGCGAAAACTACTTCCGGCGCATTTACGGCAAGACGGCTTCGCTCTTCGCCGTCGCGGCAGAGGCCCCTGCCCTGCTGGCCGAGGCCGAAGCAAACCAGATTGCTGCCATGCGTCGCTATGGGGAAGAGGCCGGCATGGCCTTTCAGATTGTGGATGACATTTTGGACTTTACTTCGGATGAGAGCCATCTGGGCAAACCGGCCGGCAGCGACTTGCGCCAGGGACTGATCACCCTGCCGGTATTGTGCTACCTCGACCGGAACCCGGATGACCCCAACCTGACTCAGCTGCTCAACGGCCACGCCGGTGAGGCAGCCCTCATTGAGCATGTTGTCGAGACAATACGCAACTCAGGCGCGATCGAAGCAGCGCGAGACGAAGCGCGGGCCTACGCGCGCCGTGCTCAGGCCGCACTGGCGGCCATCCCCGACAACGAACATCGCAAAGCCTTGCATGATTTAGTTGAAGTCCTCACAGAGCGTGACGCATAAGTGGGCGACACAGGGGTACGGTACGTCTTCTGAAGTAAAAGCGCTTCCTCGCCGGAGTCGGCCTACGGGATTCACTTTTAGAGTACGCTCATCGCCCTCCTCCCGCACACGCACACGCACACGCGCAGCCGGCGCAGGCGCAAGCACACGAACGCCCGCCTCCGCTACTGCGCCCGCCACCGCTCGTGCCGGAGGACTCGGCCAACGCTTTGAAGATGTCGCCGGTGACTTTATCCGCGCCACTTAGGTTGACGAAGCCGCCTTTGCCAGGCACGCCCATTGAGCCGGGCAGGATGGCCGAGGCCAGGTTGCCCATGGTGTTCTCGGCCCAGCCTG